>CAXTOB010000214.1:0-9569 GCA_964245505.1 uncultured Acetobacteraceae bacterium
TGTCCGAACAGGACGCCCGCCACCTGGAACCCGCCCTGCACGCCGCCGCCGCCCTGCTGTCTCCCAGCACCGGCATCGTGGACAGCCACGCCCTGATGCTCGCCTACCAGGGCGACCTGGAGCACGCCGGCGGCTCCGTCGCCATCCACGCTCCCTTGCAGTCCGGCGCCGTCCAGCCCGGCGGCTTCGTCCTGCAGATCGGCGGCGATGAGCCGATGGAGCTAAGCTGCGAGATCCTGGTCAACGCCGTCGGCCTGCACGCGCCGGACGTGGCCCGGAGCATCGGCGGGGTTCCGCCCGAAACCATCCCCCAGGCGCATCTGTGCAAGGGCAGCTACTACTCGCTGCAAGGCCGCGCGCCGTTTCATCGCCTGATCTACCCCGTGCCGGAGGCCGCCGGGCTGGGCGTTCACTTGACGCTGGACCTCGGCGGCCAGGCCCGCTTCGGCCCCGATGTGCAGTGGGTGGACCGGGAGGAATACGATGTGGACATCAGCCGCGCCGACGGCTTCTACGCTGCCATACGCCGCTACTGGCCGGCACTGCCGGACGGGGCGCTGCAGCCGGGCTATGCCGGCATCCGGCCCAAGATCAGCGGACCCGGCGAGCCCGCCGCCGACTTCGTGGTATCCGGCCCGGCGCAGCACGGCGTCGGCGGCCTAGTCCACCTGTTCGGCATCGAAAGCCCCGGTCTGACGGCTTCCCTGGCTATTGCAGACTATGTCGAGGGACTGGTGAACCGCCGCAACGCAGCGTAACGTACCATACTGCAACCCTAGATGGTGGAGACCGAGATGCGGGCCTGGCCCTTGGCGGCGGTGATCCTGGGGGCAGTTCTGGCCGCCCCGGCCCATGCGGACATCGCTTTATCGTCCAACGACGCCCACACCGTGCTCGTCAATGGCGCCCAGGTCGCTCCGCCGGAGGTCTCGCCGGACACCCTGTCCGTCATAGACCTGGCGCAATCGCCGCCCAAGGTCACGGATACCATCGAGGTGCCCGGCAGCGTCGTCGGCCCGCCGACCGCCGTGGCCGTCAGCAAGGACGAAACCTTCGCCATCATCACCGCGGCCACCCGCGCCGACCCGGCGGGCACGGCGGGCATCAGCCCAGACAACCGGCTGACGGTGGTGGACCTCACGGCCAAGCCGCCGATGGCCGTGCAGCACCTGCGGGCCGGCGGCGGGGCCGGCACCGTGCGGATTTCCCCCGATGGCACCCTGGCATTGGTGGCCAACCGCGTCGCCGGCACCGTGTCGGTGTTCACCATCACCGACCGCCGTTTGACCCCGGCCGGCACGGTCCAGGTAGGCACCGGGTCCATGCCGAGCGGCATCGCCTTCAGCGGCGACGGCAAGTCCGCGCTGGTGACGCGCTATGGCGACAATCAGGTGATGGTGCTGAACATAGATGGACCGAACGTGACGGTGGACCCAAGGCCGATCACCACCGGCGTGGCGCCCTATACGATAGACACGTCGCCAGACGGCACACTCGCCGCAGTCAGCAACATGGGGCGCGGCGACGGTGACGCCGATACCGTCAGCCTGATAGACCTGTCCGCCCGGCCCTTCCGCACGATCTATACGCAAACGGTTGGACGCTCGCCGGAGGGCCTGCGCTGGTCGCCGGACGGCCGCTTCCTGGCCGTTGCCACGCTGGAGGGCACGACCAAGCCGGCCGGCGATCCCTTCCTAGGGGAGCATGGGCGGCTTTCGATCTACGCGTTGGCGGACCGCCGGCTGCGCCCAGTGGCAGAAGCGCCGATCGGACGCTGGTCCCAAGGGATCGCCTTCAGCCGGGACAGCCGGGTCGTGCTGGTGCAGAACATGTTCGAGCGCAGCATTCAGGTGTTCCGCTGGGATGGCGCCCAGCTGTGGCCCGGCGTTACGCTCGACATGGGCGCTGGGCCCGCAGCGATCGGCACGGCCTGGCCGTGATCGGGCACCCTTGAAGCAGAATACCTTGCGGGCCACGTCCTTCGCATGAACCCCCTGGACCCTCGTATGCCGCCCGTAATCGACATGACGCCTGATGGGCGCTTCCGTGAGCCGTTGCGGCAACGCCCGGCTTCTGGGGCGGCCAGCCGGGTTCCGGCGTCATTCAAGTTGTTGATCGGTGCCGTCGTTCTGGCAGTCCTGGCCGGTACGGCGGCGGTTGCGGCCCTGGCGCTTTGGATCGTGTCCATGCTGCTGCCGGTTATGCTGATCGCCGGCGGCGTGGCTTATGCCACGTTCAAGTATCGCCAATGGCGCGGCGGCACGTCCCCACAGAGGTTTGTGCGCCGGTGGTAGCGATACTGGGTCGGGCGGTGGACGCGGGCGGCGGCTAGGACATACTGGCCTCGCAACATAGGTTGCCCTATCGCGCTACGATACGCTTTAGGCTCTCGCCAGCCCTTTGTTTCGGGAACTGCGCCCGGCCACCAGGTTTATGCTAGCTTGATCATTAAGCTGGTAGGGGCATATGGCTGCCCTCAGTGGGAATGCAGCAAGTCGTGAACACTCCTGAAATTCGACCGGCGCCGAGCCGCATCTCGACTGGCGTCGCCGGGCTGGACAACATCGTCGCTGGTGGCCTGGAGCCGGGCCGCGTTTATTTGGTTGAGGGAACACCGGGCACTGGGAAGACGACGCTATCCCTCCAGTTCCTCATGACCGGCCGCGACGCTGGTGAGACTGTGCTGTATGTCACCTTGTCTGAATCCGAGCAGGAGTTGCGGGCAGTGGCTTCCAGCCATGGCTGGGACTTGCACGGCGTCGAGATCTTCGAGTTGATCAGTGAGGCTGGCCTAGACCCCGACCAGGAGCAAACCGTCCTGCACCCCTCCGAACTGGAGCTGGGCGAGACGATACGCGGCGTGATGGCCCGTGTGGACGAGTTGCGGCCCGCCCGCGTCGTGTTCGACAGCCTGAGCGAACTGCGGCTGCTGGCGGAGAGCCCACTGCGCTACCGGCGGCAGGTCCTTGCGTTGAAGCAGTTGTTCACCCAGCGCGGCTGCACCGTCGTGCTGCTCGATGACCGGACCGGCAGCGACACCGACCTTCAGCTGCACAGCATCGCCCACGGTGTGATCACGCTGGAACAGTTGGCGCTCGAGTATGGCGCGGAACGGCGGCGCCTGCGCGTGGTGAAGCTGCGCGGCAGCCGGTTCCGCGGCGGCTACCATGATTTCCGGCTGGATGCCGGCGGACTGGACGTCTTCCCCCGCCTGGTCGCCAGCGAGCACTACAGCGAGTTCAGCAACACTCCGGCCAGCACCGGCGCCGCAGGGTTGGACGCACTGCTGGGCGGCGGCCTGGTGCCGGGCACAAACACCCTGCTGATCGGCCCGTCCGGCGCCGGCAAGACCACGACTGCCACACGTGCCGTGATGGCCGCATTGGAACGCGGCGAACGTGCCGCTTACTTCCTGTTCGATGAGGGGATGCGGACGTTGCTCACACGCACTGCCAGCCTCGGCATGGACCTGTCCTCCCATCTGGAGGCGGGCCGCCTTATTGTGCGTCAGGTGGACCCGGCGGAGCTGTCGCCTGGCGAGTTCGCCAGCCTGATCCGCGGCGCCGTGGATGACGGGGTGCATGTCGTTGTTATCGACAGCCTCAATGCCTACCTGCAGTCCATGCCCGGCGAGCGCCACCTGCTGCTGCAGATGCATGAGTTGCTGAGCTACCTGAACCAGCGCGGCGTCATTACCCTTATGGTGCTGGGCCAGCATGGCCTGGTTGGTGAAACGCGCACCGACCTGGATCTCAGCTACCTCGCCGACTCCATTGTTTTGCTCCGCTACTTCGAGGTGGATGGCGAGGTCCGGAAGGCGATCTCGGTCGTGAAGACCCGGACCGCAGCACATGAGCGCACCATACGCGAGTTCTGGCTCGACCAATCCGGCGTCCAAGTGGGTGAGCCGCTGCAAGGCTTCCGTGGTGTGCTTAGCGGTATGCCGACCTGGACAGAAAAGGCGGCAGGCCTGCTGCACATGGCTGGCCCCGCTAGCCCGTCTTAAACCATGCAGCCGGTCCTAGTTCTGGCACCGCGCGGCCGGGACGCCCTGGTGATCGAGCGGGTGCTGCGGGCCTCCGGTATCGCAATGGAAGTATGCGCTGACTTGGCTGCTATGGTGCGTGCCCTGCCGGGGTGCAGCTGCGTCGTTGTGACGGAGGAGTCGCTGGCCGGCCCCCATGTGCCAGCGCTGCTGGATGCCGTGGTGGCACAACCCCCTTGGTCCGACCTGGCCTTCCTCGTACTGGCGATCAAACAGCCGGGAACTAGGGCCGCCGCCCGCACAGCAGTCCTGGACGGCCTCGGCAACCCGGTGCTGCTGGAACGACCGCTGAACGCCGAAAGCCTGGTGAGCGCCGTGCGCTCAGCCCTCCGGGCACGGTCACGGCAACTGGCAGTGCGTGATTTGGCCGCGGGGCTCGAGGACCGCGTGCGGGAGCGGACGGCGGCGCTCACTGCAAGCGAAGCGCGGTCCCGCGCCATCTTCGAAGGCTTTCCCGAGCCGATGTTCATCGTCGCCGCTGGGCCTGATGGGAGGTTTGCCTTCGAAAGCCTCAACCCTTCCGCGGCTCGCAGCGCCGGCTTGGCACCCGACGAGGCTGCCGGACAGGGTTTGGAGGCGGTCATGGACCCCACTGGCGCAGCCGACCTGCAGGCGCACCTGCGCCGCTGCGTGGAGGAGGGGACGGGACAAAGCTTCTCCGGCCCGCTGCCGTTCCTGTCGCCGACCGCGACGTTCGAAACGACGCTGACGCCGCTGCGCGACACCGAGGGCCATGTCACGCGCGTTCTGGCCGCGGCGCGCGATGTGACGGAGCGCAACCTGCTGGAAGCGCGGCTGCGCCAGGCGCAGAAGCTGGAGGCGGTGGGTCAACTGACCGGCGGCGTCGCGCACGACTTCAACAACCTGCTGCAGGTAGTGCTGAGCGGCCTCACCCTGATGGAGCGGATCACCGACCCTGCGCGCCGTGCGCAGCTCGCCGACAACGTGCGCCGGGCGGCGCAGCGTGGCGGTGAGCTGACCAAGCGCCTGCTGACCGTCGCCCGCCGCCAGTCGCTGCGTCCGGAGCGGATCGAGCTGGATGCCTGGATGCAGGATGGCGCCGGGGCACTGCTGCGTCAGGCGCTGCGCGGCGACATCCGGGCGGAGCTGCGTTTCCCGCCGGATCTCCCCGCCATTGAGGCCGACCCGGCGGAACTGGAGCTGGCGCTGCTGAACCTGGCAGTGAACGCCCGTGACGCGATGCCGAATGGCGGCACGCTGACCGTCTCGGCGGAGGCGGTGCGGTGTTATGCCATCACCGATGCGGACGGGCTGGATGGCGCTTTCGTCCGGCTGTCGGTCGGCGACACCGGCACCGGCATGAGCGAGGAAATCCAGGCCCGGGTGTTTGAGCCTTTCTTCACCACCAAGGGCGTCGGTCAGGGCACCGGGCTGGGCTTGGCTCAGGTCTATGGCTTTGCCCGGCAGAGCGGCGGCGGGGTACGGCTGTTCAGTGCGCCGGGGCAGGGGACAACCGTGTCCCTGCTGCTGCCGGTGTCGCGCCGTGCCGCGCCAGAGAAGGCTCTGGAAGCGACGGCACTCGGCAGTTCGGCCGTGCGCCGCGCGGCTGTGCTGGTGTGCGAGGACGACGACGAGGTGGCGGCGATGGTGGTGGACATGCTGGCGCAGCTGGGCCATGCGCCGACACGGGTAACGACCGCCGGCGCCGCGCTGGGTGCGCTGGCGGACGGGCGGGCGGTGGACCTGCTGTTCACGGACGTGCTGATGCCCGGCGGCATGGACGGCCTGGCCCTGGCGCGTGAGGCGGCCCGGCGCCGGCCCGGCCTGCCGGTGCTGTTGACGACGGGCTACACCGGCGGAGGCGCCGCGGCGGTGCCGCTGGGACTGCCGCTGCTGCGGAAGCCATACCGGATTGACGACTTGGCGCAGGCGGTGGAACGGGCGTTGCCGGGGGCGGGGCAAGCAGTTGCTACCTGACAGCAAGTTGCGGGAGGCAATTGAGCAGCTTTACCAAGTGTTCGCTACGTTTCCCGCGCCGCGAACGCTGCACGCGTCCCCATTGCGGCGTGATCCAGCAGCTATCCTGAAAGACATGCAGTCGGCGCCACTGCGCCTGCTCACGCCGGACAGTATCGGCTACTTTGCGGCGTGTGCAATGACGACAGTCGGTGGCCCCCCGGATTACGGCCACTTCCTTCCGCGCATCGTGGAATTGGCCTTGGACGACCCGCCCAACCTTGGGTTCGAGCCGTGGTTGATCGTGAGAAAGCTGAAGTATGCGGATGAGAGGGCATTTCTTGGCTGGCCCGGTTGGCAAGCGTCACAACGGGCTGCGTTTCGGGCAACTTCCCTGGCGGCCTGGGAGCGTGCGCTGTGCAAGAGCTCGGCAGACGAGAACGTCACACGCTGGCTGAATGCGCTTGCAAGCCTTGGCAAGGTGACGGACGCGCTGGACATCTTGCAGCGGACGTCATCGCCCTTTGCTGTCGGGCACCTTGCCTCCTTTGTGCTTGAACACCAAAAGTGGCTGGTCAAAGGCGAGAGGATCGGAGGCGAGACTATCCAAGATGCCGCGCCCGAGGTGCGGGACGAGATCATGGCTTGGCTCTGTCAGCGAGAGGTCTGGCAGCGGTTGAAGGATGCAGCTTGCGCCGAACCAGATATCCACTGGCAGATCGAAGGGGCGCAGGTGGTGCTGCGGCCTGCTGATGAACCGTATTGAGAATAAGAACATATCGTGAAAACGCGTCGCGTTTCCGTCATACTACAACGCGGACTTACGGCGGAACACGCTGGGCTTTGCTGTCCCACAGAACCACCGCCTCCAAAATTGTTCCAGCAGCCTCTCGCGCTGATCTTTACGTTGCCGGGTCGTCATTGCGAGCCGCGCTTGCGGCACGGCAATCCAGACCCGCCAGCCCTGTCCTAGCTGTCGGACACCGCCGGGTCGCTACGCTTCTCGCAAAGACGGAAACCGTCAGAACGAGAAGCGTTTGGTATTACTCCCCCGAAAGCTCCCGCCGCCTCTTCTCCAGCTCCTCGCTGTAGCGCCGCAAGGCATACTGCTCCGTCAGCACCCCGATCACCTTCATGCCCTCGGCGCTGTCCACCACCGCAAGCTCGTCGCTCTCGGCGGTTTCGAACATGCTGACCGCCTCCTTGATCGTCATCTGCGGCAGCAGCACGGTCTTGCGGTGGTGCACGATCTCCGCCAGCCGGGTCGCCCCTTCCGGCGCCGAGTGAGCTTCGGCCGTCGTCAGGATGCCGGCGTAGCGCCCCGCATCGTCCACCGCCACGACACGCCCGGTGCTGCCCAGGGGGAAGTCCCGGCGGAACGACGTCAGCATCACCCCCTCCGGCACCCGGCGATACTCCCGCCGCATCATCTTCCCCACCGTCAGGTTCCGCATCCAGCCGATGTCCACCGCGCTGCGTATGCCTTCCCCCCGCAGGTGGAACCGCCAGGTCGCGAAGCTGTAGCCGAAGGTGCGGCGGACCGTGATGGTGCTGACCACGCTGGCCGCCAGCACTGCCACCGTCATCGGCAGCGACCCCGTGCTTTCCAACGCCAGGAACGCCATCGTCAGCGGACCGCCCACCACGGCCACGGCGAGCGCGCTCATGCCCACCAGCGCGCAGATCACCGCCGGCAGTGCCTGCACCACCGTCACCAGCGCCAGCACCCCGGCAAAAAGTTTGCCAAGCAGCGCCCCCAGGAACAGCGACGCGAAAAACAGCCCGCCGCGGAAGCCCGAGCCGATGCTGATGGCGGACGCCACCGCCTTGAGCAGGATCAGCAGCCCAATCTGCTGCAAGCCGTATGGCGCATCCAGCGCGATGCGCAGCGCCGAGTGCCCGGACGACAGCACCGACGGCGATACCAGCGCCATCCCGCCAACCGCCAGGCCACCGACGGCCGGACGCAGCCAGACGGGCAGGCGGCTGCGCCGGAACAGGTCCTCGACCACCGTCACGCCGCGCATCAGCGCGATGCCGCCCAGCGCGCATAGCATCCCGAGGGCAAGGATCGGCACGTAGTCCACCGTCTCGATCTGCGTCGGCACCCGGATGTCGAAGCCGATGTCGCCACCCGTCAGGACGCGCATCACCGACACGGCGGAGATCGCCGCCATCACCACCGGCGCCAGCGTCGCGAGCGAGTAGGTGCCGATCACCAGCTCGAACGCATAGAAGGCGCCAGTCAGCGGCGCGTTGAACGCCGCCGCTATGGCCGCCGCGGCGCCGCATCCGACAAGCAGGCGCAGGTCGTTGCGCCTGACCCGGAACGCCCGGCCCACTCGGGACGCCAGTGCCGAGCCGATCTGTGCATAGCCCGCCTCCAACCCGACGGAAGCACCGACGCCGTTGGACCATACGGTCTGCGCGACCACCACCAGGCTGTCGCCCAGCGACATGCGCCCGCCATACAGGGCGTTGGCCTCGATCGGGTCCACCGTGCGGCGCGGCCACCACCGGGCTAGGCCGAGGCCGGCAATGCCGAGCACGAGCCCGCCCAGGCTCGGCACCAGCAGCGCCCGCAAAGTCTGCACGCGGACCTGCGCCGAAAGGAACTCGCCCGCCTCCAGCCTAAACAGCAGACGGTGCATTAATTGCGCCGTTTCTGCCATGGCGACCACGATCAGTCCCGCCACCAGCCCGACCGAGGCGGCCAGCACGACCAGCCATATCTCATCCGCCCGCACCAGGGCGCGCAGGGCCTGTGGTGCGTGCGCAACGGCGTCGAACACCGCCCGCCGGTCACGCCGTATGCGCGCCGCTGCCGCGGTCCCGGATGGGGAGGCGGCGCTTGTGCGGAAAGGGGACATCGGGCAGGGGACCAGACGCGGCAGGAAACGCCGTGCGGCCCACCGCCGACGGCTGCTCCTTACTGTGCCTCGAATGCGCCGGGTTCAACCAGCGATTCGGTTCGTTTTTGCTAATAAGTGCGAATGTTTCCAAATTGCCGCAATTCTCAGTGGGGCCGGTTAATGCCCGTTTGAGAATTCACACCGATGTGCCGGCTGGCATAGCCTCCAAGGCACCGGAGCGGCGCGCCGGAAAGCCGCGCCGGACAGCCAGCACAGTAACGTTGACAAACAAGCGCTTAGGCAGTTGCCGCCATCCGATCCATCCGGGTCGCCTCCAGGTCGTCGTCCAGGAACGCCTGGACCAGCTCCGGCAGCGGCTCGTGCTGAGTGAAGCCGAGGGCTGGGCTACGGGACGCAGTGAATGAGGCAGGCCAGGTACCGACGATGGCGGCAACGGCCGGGTCCGGGCGGCGGTCCACCAGGGCAGACGCGCCGGGACGCACATGGTCCAGCGCCGCCAGCATCTCGCCCGTCGTAGCGCTCAGGCCCGGCGGATTGATCCCGCGGTCGGCGCCGAGCAGGGACGTGCCCATCACCGCGGCATGCATCAGCCAGTCCACCGCCCGGCGCGGACTGCAGATCCAGACCGCAAAATCGTCCGGCACCGGCAGCGTCGCGCGCAGGCCCAGCAGCGGCTCCCGCAGGATGGCGCTGACGAAGCTGCTGGCCGCCGCGTTCGGCCGGCCCGGCCGGAT
>CAXTOB010000214.1:9579-10141 GCA_964245505.1 uncultured Acetobacteraceae bacterium
CACCACGGTGGGCAGGCGCAGGCTGATTGCATCCAGGAACCCGCGCCGGCTGGCGTCGGCCAGGAACAGCTCCGCCGCCGCCTTCTGCGCGCCGTAGGAGTTGCCGGGCATCTGACGCGCGTCGTCCGCCACCATTGCGCCCTGTCCGCCGCTGAAGCTGGCGACGGAGCTGGTGAACACCACCCGCGGCGCCTTGGAGCCGGCTGAGGTCAGCCGGCGGCAGGCATCCACCACCGCATCCGTGCCGCGCAGGTTGACCCGGCGCCCCAGGTCGTAATCGGCCTCGGCCGCGCTGCTGACCACGGCTGCCAGGTGGAACACTACGGACGTTCCTGGCGGGACCGCTTCGGCCGGCAGTTCGGCCAGGTCGCCGGCCAGGCTGCGGATGGGAAACGAGGCCGGAGGCGCTGGGGCGGCAGCGAGGTCGAATAGCGTCAGGCTGCGGATCGGCGTGCCGCCCAGGGCACCCTCTGCTGCCAGGCGGGCCGCGATCTTGCGCCCCAGGAACCCGTTGCCGCCCAGGATCGTGATCTGCATGAACTGCCCCTCCCACCGCCAGGAC
>CAXTOB010000215.1:0-3182 GCA_964245505.1 uncultured Acetobacteraceae bacterium
GCGTCAACGCCCGCAAGCAGGAGGGGGATGGCACTACCCCCGCAGGGCTGCTGCCGTTGCGCCGGGTGCTGTATCGGGCGGACCGGCTGCCGCGGCCGCGCGCCGCCGTTCCGGTGTCGCCGCTGGCGCCGCATGATGGCTGGTGCGATGACCCGGCGGATTCTGCATACAACCGTCCGGTTAAGCTGCCCTTCTCTGCGAGGCACGAGGAGTTGTGGCGGGCAGATGGGGTGTATGATGTGATCGGCGTGCTTGGCTGGAACGACGCGCCGCCAGTGCGCGGTCCCGGGCTGGCGCCGGGCAGTGCCATCTTCTTGCATGTTGTCCGCCCGGACCGTGAGCCGACCGCGGGGTGCATCGCCCTGGACCGCGCTGACCTGCTGGCGCTGCTGGCGGCGGGGATGACGGAGATCGAGGTCGAGGGGGCTTAGAGCGGGTTTGGTGCGGGTAGAAGCACCAAGCGTAGTCTAATGCAGCATCAGCACTGATGTGACGTTTTACGCACTGCAACGCCCAGGCCAAAGCTGGCGGCTATACTTCTCAGATCAGGAATAATGGGGCACTCGCCTGATCTGCGTTCAGATTGAACCTGATCCGGGCTGGAGCACGTTCGGTAGAAGCAGCAACACCGAACATGCTCCAACCTCGTGTTTTTTCCGAGTGCTTGTCCGGCCCGGCTGGAGCTGGCTGGGCCGGATGTGCTCTAACTGCTTTGTTTGCGCGCATGGACTGTCAGCTCAATTCTGGCCGTTGCGGGTCCGGACCTGACTGCACTCTGCCCTAGAACGTCACACCCCGTATTTTTTGAACCAGGCCAGCATGCGGTTCCAGCCGTCCTCGGCGTCGGCCTTGCGGTAGCTGGGGCGGTAGTCGGCGTGGAAGCCGTGCGGTGCGTCGGGATAGACGACGATGTCAACCGTCTTGCCTGCCGCCCGCGCCTTGTTCGCCGCAGCTTGAACGTCGGGAACGGCGATGCCGGTGTCTTGGGCACCATACATGCCTAGCAGCGGCGCCTTGATGTTGGCGGCGATGTCGCCGGGGTTGGTCGGCTGAATCGAGGAGGGCTGGCCCTTGATCGGGCCGTACCAGGCGACGGCGGCCTTCAGGTTCGGGTTGTGGGCGTCATACATCCAGACATCGCGCCCGCCGCGGCAGAAACCGGTGACGGCCAGCCGGGCCGGATCTCCCTTGTTTCCCATAGCCCATACGACCGTCGAGTCCAGGTCCTCCATCAGCCGGTCATCCGGGGCCTTGCTGATGACGTCGCGCACGATGGCGTTCACGTCGGTCATGCCGGACAGGTCGCCGATGCGCGCATAGAGTTCGGGCGCCACTGCCAGGTAGCCGGCGTGGGCGAGGCGGCGGCAGATGTCCTTGATGTATTCGTGGACGCCGAAGATCTCCTCGATTACCAGCACCGTCGGGAACGGCCCGGCGCCGGTTGGACGGGCGTAGTAGGCAGGCAACGCCCCTTCGCTGGTCGGGATCTTGGTTTCGCCGGCGTCCAGCCCGTCCGAGCCGGTGTGGATGACCTGTGCCTCGACCGGCGTCACCGCCAAGGTGAGGCCGCTGATCAGCCCGGTCATCATCATGCCCCGCCGGGCCAGCGGGTAGCTTTTCAAGCCGTCCAAACCGTCCATGTGCCGTGTCTCCGCCGGGCCAGCCGGAACCGGATGGGTCCGAAGAAGGCTGGCCGCTTCGGTGGGACCTTGCCGGGGCGGGCCTGCGTTCGCAAGCCCGCCCAGTGCTGGTGTCAGGCGGCCTTGGCGATGCCCATGGCGGCCTGCAGGTTCTCGTCGATCTTGCTCAGGAAGTCCTGCGTGTTCAGGTAGGCCTGCTGGCGCCCGATCAGGCTGGCGAGATCCTTGGTCATGAAGCCGGCCTCGACCGTTTCCACGCACACGCGCTCCAGCGTATCGGCGAAGGCCGTGACGTCCGGGGTGTTGTCGAACCGGCCGCGGTAGGCGAGGCCGCGCGTCCAGGCGAAGATGGAGGCGATCGGGTTTGTGCTGGTCTCGCGGCCCTTCTGGTGCTCGCGGTAGTGGCGGGTCACGGTGCCGTGCGCGGCCTCGGACTCGACGGTCTTGCCGTCCGGCGACATCAGCACGCTGGTCATCAGGCCGAGGCTGCCGAAGCCCTGGGCGACGATGTCGCTCTGTACGTCGCCGTCGTAGTTCTTGCAGGCCCAAACGTAGCCGCCGTTCCACTTGAGGGCGGAGGCGACCATGTCGTCGATCAGGCGGTGCTCGTAGGTGAGCTTGCGCTTATCGAATTCGGCCTTGAACTCGGCGTCGAAGATCTCCTGGAACACGTCCTTGAACATGCCGTCATAGGCCTTCAGGATGGTGTTCTTGGTGGACAGGTAAACCGGGTAGCCCCTGGCAATGCCGTAGTTGAAGCTGGCGCGGGCAAAGCCCTCGATGCTGGCGCGGGTGTTGTGCATGCCCATGGTGACGCCGGGGCCTTTGAAGTCGAACACGTCCAGCACCAGGGGAGCGCCGCCGCCGGCCGGCTGATACTGCAGGGTGACCTTGCCGGGGCCACTTATCTTGGTTTCGACGGCGCGGTAGATGTCGCCGTAGGCGTGGCGGCCGATGACGATGGGCTGGGTCCAGTGCGGCACCAGGCGCGGCACGTTCGAGCAGATGATCGGCTCGCGGAAGATGGTGCCGTCGAGGATGTTGCGTATGGTGCCGTTGGGGCTGCGCCACATCTTCTTCAGCTTGAACTCGGTGACGCGGGCCTCGTCCGGGGTGATGGTCGCGCACTTCACGCCGACGCCGTACTGGCGGATGGCGTTGGCGGCGTCCACCGTCACCTGGTCGTCGGTCTGGTCGCGGTATTCGATGCTGAGGTCGTAGTATTTCAGGTCTATGTCGAGGTAGGGCAGGATCAGCTTGTCCTTGATGAAGCCCCAGATGATGCGGGTCATCTCGTCCCCGTCCAGCTCGACGACGGGGGTCTTGACGGTGATCTTGGCCATGCGGTCCCTCGGTGGATACGGCCTGGGCGGGCCGTGCGGATGATCCGCGTCCTATCGCATCCGGGCGGCGTGGCAGCAAGCTTGCCTTGCGGCGGCCTGCTCCCTTTCCCTTCGGGAGAGGGTTGGGGTGAGGGAAGCCAAGCAGCGCGATGCTGACCGGCTGGGATGCGGGTGGTGCGGTTGTTGGAGGGTGCGGCGG
>CAXTOB010000215.1:3192-10096 GCA_964245505.1 uncultured Acetobacteraceae bacterium
CGCTTGCTGCTTTCCCTCACCCCAACCCACAACCGGAGGGAGAGGGAGCTATGCATCCTAGGGCGGTTCGCACTGCTGCGTCGTCCGGCAGCTCTCCTAGGGGGAATAGGCGGTTTACGTGACCCATCTTGCGGCCGGGCCGTGCCTCCGCCTTGCCGTAGAGGTGCGGGATCAGTCCCGGTGCTGCGACGATCTGCGGCCACAGGGCGGTTTCCTCTGGACCCACCAGGTTCTTCATCACAGCGTCGGCATGGCGGCGGCCGGGCGGCAGCGGCAGGCCGGCGACGGCGCGCACGTGCATCTCGAACTGGCTGCAGGGGCAGCCGTCTATGGTCCAGTGGCCGGAGTTGTGCGGACGCGGCGCGATCTCGTTGACCAGCACCCGGCCGTCCCGCACGAACATCTCCACCGTCAGCAGGCCCACCAGGCCCAGCCGGTCGGCGATGCGCCAGGCCACGCGCTGCGCCTCGGTCGCTGTTGCCGGGGCGACGCGGGCCGGGGCGAGCGTCAGGTCTAGGATGCCATCACGGTGCCGGTTCTCCATCACGTCGTAGATGCTGCCGGCCCCGTCCGCGCCGCGGGCGACGATGGCGCTGACCTCGCAGGCGTAGTTGACGAAGCCTTCCAGCACGAGCGGCTTCGGCTCCAGCGCTTCCCAGGCCGGCAGCAGGTCGTCGGCGTGGCGCAGCACGGCCTGGCCCTTGCCGTCGTAGCCCAGCCGCGTCGTTTTCAGCACGGCGGGCAGGCCGAGGGCCGCCACGGCCTCGTGCAGGTCCGCCAAGCTTTCCACCGGACGCCACGGCGCGGTTGGGACACCGGCGTCGGCCAGGAACGACTTTTCCGCCACGCGGTCCTGGCTGATCCGTAGGATCGTGGGCGAGGGATGCACATCCCGGACGGACGCCAGCAGGTCCAGGCCGGCGGCGCTCACGTTCTCGAACTCGAAGGTGATGACGTCCACGGCGTCGGCGAAGGCGCGGAGTGCCGCGGGGTCCTCGTAGTCGCCGAGGGTGGTGTGGGCGGAAACCTGGCTGGCGGGGCTGTCCGGCTCGGGCGTCAGGATGTGGCAGCGGTATCCCAGCCGGGCCGCGGCGAGCGCAGACATGCGGCCCAACTGACCGCCGCCGATGATGCCGATGCTGGAGTTGGGGGGCAGCGCCATTACGGCGCGGGGTCGGACGGCGCGTCGGCGACGGCTGCGGTCTGCTCCGCCCGCAGCGTGTCGAGGCGGCCGGCCAGCTCCGGGTCCGTGGTGGCCAGCATCGCAGCCGCCAGCAGCCCGGCGTTCACGGCACCAGCCCGGCCGATGGCCAGGGTACCCACGGGGATGCCCGCCGGCATCTGCACGATGGACAGCAGGCTGTCCATGCCCTTGAGCGCCTGGGACTCCACCGGCACGCCCAGCACCGGCAGGGGCGTCCAGGCTGCGCACATGCCGGGCAGGTGTGCGGCGCCGCCGGCCCCGGCGATTACCACACATAGCCCGCGGCCCCGTGCGCCCTTGGCATATTCGGCCAGGCGGTCTGGGGTGCGGTGAGCCGAGACGATGCGGACTTCGTGCGGGACCTGCAAGCGGTCCAGCACCTCGGCTGCATGACGCATCGTGGCCCAGTCCGACTGGCTGCCCATGATGATCCCGACAAGCGGGTTCGGGATCGTGCTCCCGACAAGCGGGTTCGGGATCGTGCTCCCGACAAGCGGGTTCGGGGTCATGCTTCCGGCGAGCGGAGTCGGGATTGTGCTCCCCGCGAGCGGCTTTTGGTTGCTGCTCCCGGCAAGTGAGGCCATGCCTGTGGTCCCGGCCGTTGGGCTTGGGCTCCCGACTGATGGCACCGGACTTGCCGGTTCCGGCATCAGGCGATGCTGTCCGGGATCAGCCGGCTTTCAAGCCAGGACAGCTCATCCTTCAGCAGCAGCTTGCGCTTTTTGAGGCGCTGCAAGTGGAGCTGGTCGGTCCCGGCCTCAGACAACCGGGCGATCACCGTGTCGAGGTCGCGGTGCTCGCTTCGCAGCTCGTGAAGTTGGCGGAGCAAGGAGTCGCGGTCTGTCAGCATGGGATGGACATACCACGCCAGTTTCTGTGATGCCACGCGCCGGATGCGCTTGCGATTTCATTAGCTTTTGCAGGCCAGGAAGCGTTACCGTTCCGTGGCACGGGCCAGCCTAAACAGTCCGAGGCGCCCCGTGTGAAGACGCGACCGGTTCCATCCTTCAAGGAGGCATCATGAGTTTGCAGTCCCGCATCGAGTCCCTCAAAGGCCGTCATGCGACCCTGGAGACGCGCATCGCCGACGAGGATCATAGGCCCAGGCCGGACGGAGATGCCCTGCAGCGCCTTAAGGTCGAAAAGCTCCGGCTGAAAGAGGAGCTGGAGCGGCTGGCTCACCGCAACTAGGGCAATGCAAGGCCGCCCCGGTGATGCCGGGGCGGCCAATTGGACTAGGCGGCCTCCTCGGCCTCCATCGGCGCCACTACCGGCACTGTCTTGCCCTCACGCTCAAGCCGGTCATTGGCCTGCTGCACCATCGTATTCAGGTCGGACTGGCTGCATAGGCCTAGGATGACGGGGTCGCGCGGCTTGATGTTGGCACTGTTCCAGTGGCTGCGCTCCCGCACCTTCTGGATCGTCTCCTTGGTGGTACCGAGCAGCTTGATGACCTGGGCCTCGCTGAGCTGCGGGAAGTTGCGCAGCACGTAGGCGATGGCATCCGGACGGTCGTTGCGCTTGGCGACGGGCGTGTAGCGGGCTGCCTTGGAGCGCTTGTTGACCGGATTGGCCGGAGGGATCATCTGCAACCGGGCTGCCGAGTCTTTCTCGCAGCGGGCGATCTCTTCCTTGGTGACCTGCATGTTGGCGACGGGATCGTAGCCGACGATGCCCTGCGCCACTTCGCCATCGGCGATGGCCTGCACTTCGAGGGGGTGCATGCCGCAGAATTCGGCGACCTGTGTGAAGGTCAGGGCCGTTTTCTCGATCATCCACACCGCGGTGGCTTTTGGCATCAGGGGCAGGCTCATGGGGATCGGTCCTTGGGCGCCGCGCGATACGGGCTGGGGCGGCGGTCGGTTGTAAAGGGGAAGGGTGATATGAACCCTTGGCGCAATAGGGGTCAAGACGATAATGTTACGGTTAACCTAGGGACAGCCCATGCAGGATGAGGATGCGCCACGACCGAAGGTTAGCCTGCAAACGCCGCCGCTGGACCCTTTGGGCGTGGCTGAGCTGCACGCCTACATTGCCGAACTGAGGGCGGAGATCAGCCGGGCCGAAGCCGCAATCGCACGGAAGCAGGATCACCGAACTGCGGCGGATAGCTTCTTCCGTAAGCCTTAACCAGTACGTGGAAAGGGCCGGAGTGACCCGGCCCTTTCCTAGTCTTTCCGCAGGAGCTGGTTATGCCGCTTGTACGGCCTCGGTCGCCTGGGCGTCGTTGGCGATGGCTGGCACGGCCTGGGCCTTGCTGCCGATCTCGATGCGGCGGGGCTTCAGGGCCTCGGGCACCACACGCTTTAGGCCGACGTGCAACAGGCCATTCTGCAGTTCGGCGCCGTCCACGACGATGTGGTCAGCTAGGACGAACCGCCGCTCGAATGCGCGTCCGGCAATGCCGCGATACAGGACTTCACCCTTGTTCTGCTCGGCCTTTACGCGGCCAGCGATCACCAGGGTATTCTCCTTGACCGTCATCTCCAGATCGTCCTGGCCAAAACCGGCCACGGCCATGGTCAGGCGGTAGCTTTCGTCGCCCGTACGCTCGATGTTATAGGGTGGGTAGGCGGGAGTTGCCGCAGTTTCCTGGGCAGTGTCCATCAGACGAACGAGACGGTCGAAGCCGATGGCGGTACGGAACAGCGGCGCGAGATCATAAGTCATAGTAAACCTCCAATAAAGCAAGGTCAGATGTTTGAGCCGCCCTAGTGGGCCGGCCCGGTTCAGTCCCCGAAGCCTCATATGAGCGCCTCGGACAGTCCCGAAATGAGAAGCGCCGCCCCCTGGTTCAAGAGGAGGCGGCGCTGCATGCTTGCAAATTTTTCGCGGAGGGGAGCGGCTTACTTCTTCATTCCCAACCCGGCGAACTTCTTGTTGAACTTCGCCACCTGGCCGCCGGTGTCCATCATCCGCTGCACGCCGGTCCAGGCCGGGTGGGACTTCGGATCAATGTCCAGGCGCATGGTGTCCCCGGCCTTGCCGGCGCAGGTCTTGGTCTTGAAGGTGGTGCCATCGGTCATGATGACGGTGATCTCGTGATACTCTGGGTGGATGCCGGGCTTCATGGTTGGTTCCTTGTGGCAGCCGCCGATACCGACCGGCGGCGGAAGGTGCACCGTATAGGAGGTGCGTGGGCCTTATCGCAAGGCTTTGCGCCACATTCTGCAGGCCATAGTCACGGGAACTCTCGCCGGGGAGGGAACAGATCTAGCGGACCGCATTCATTGTGCTGCCGTGAGGATACGACCCACCGGCCGTCCTGGAAGCGATAGGTCTGATAGGTTCGCAGCGTCTGCTCGCCGCTACCCGGCTGGCAAAATGTGGACTCGATCTCCTCGGTTCCGCCGGAACGTGCAGGCACGATTTGCCAGAGCGTGTGCAGGGTGCTGGCCAGTTGGATGGGGCCGCCGCCGACCCCGCCGCGTTCGGCGACAGCTGTGACGGGATCGAGGCCCCGCTCCGAGGGGACAAGGAGCTGTGTCGCCGGGCCGCTGAAGCCCCCCATGCCGGAACTGTAGTCCACGGTGAACAGGAAGGCCGGGGACGGCAGCCCATGCAACGGAGCCGGCTTAATGTCCGCCAACGGGCGCTCCAGCCGCTTTTGCGCGATGACGGCGCCGGATGCGGAGACTAGGAGCAACTGCGCGTTTAGGAACGGGTGTCGCTCGAACTCGGCCTTGAGCGGATCGCCCTGTTTGAACATGAGGTCGGTGTCGCCACCGTTTCCCTCCATTTTTTGCTCGAGGGCCGGGGTGATCCGCTGGTCCCGCAGGATCACAAGCGTGTCGCCGCCTGTGCCCCCAGCCGGCATACGCTGCGCGACGGAGTAACCGTTCGACGTCGGGAACGCTGAGCCGCGCTGCATCGCTGCGGCAGGCGCTTGCGCGCCGGAGGTCGCCGGCTGGAAGTCTATGTTTGGCACCACCATCGGGCCGGCCGCCATGCCGCCAACGCCGTCATAGGTGACGATGGAGGTGTTCCGGAACGCCTGCTGCACCGTGACCCGGGCGCCAAGCGGGATGTCGATGCAGCCGCCCGATCCCGCCACGGCCAGGTCTTCGGCCCTGGGGGAGGGCGCGTGCGTCCGGCTGTCGCCGCCGGGCAGCGTGAGCTTGCCGAGCGCCTCGGCCGACGAGCACATCACGCCTGGCCTGATCGCGACGAGATCGGCGGCGGTTGCCGGACTGGCTGCCAACGCGACGCCCATCATCGTGAGAACCAAGCCTGCCAACCGCATCGCACGCCGCCCCTGGTTGCAAGCAACAGATTTTGCTCGGGGCGCCAGGGCCGATCAAGCCTGTTGAGACTACGGCCTCCACGACGCCCGCGTGGAAGCCGCTGAGGCTGGACGGCCGCGGCACCTGGACCTTGAATTAACAGGCTGCGCCTCAGAGTAAGCTGGGCGTCAAAACAAGGCCGGCGACTCCCTCGGTGAGCTTCCGTGCGCTTCAAGCCCTGCTGCGCTGATACTGCACCGGCAGGTCCAGCGGTGCGTGCAGCGTGTCCGCCGCACGCAGGGTCCAGGCGGGGTCCGCCAGCACGGCGCGTCCGATGAACACGATGTCCGCCCGTTCGTTGCCGAGGATTTCCTCTGCCTGGTCTGCCGAGCGGATCATGCCCACCGCGCCGGTGGCGATCCCCGCCTCCCGCCGGATGCGGTCGGAGTAGGGCACCTGGTAGCCCGGATGCACCGAAGGGATGCGCGCCGCCGGCGACACGCCGCCGGTCGAGCAGTCGATCAAGTCAACATCGCCGCGCTCCCGCAGCCAGCGCGCGACCTGCACGGTGTCGTCAGCCGTCAGGCCACCCTGCATCCAGTCGGTGCAGGACAGCCGGACGAACAGCGGCAGGTCGTCCGGCCACTCCGCCCGCACGGCGTCCAGCACCTCCATCAGCAGGCGCGCCCGTCCCGCGAGGTCGCCGCCATAGCCGTCGTTGCGCGTGTTGGAGATCGGCGACAGCGCGGAGTGCAGCAGGTAGCCGTGCGCGGCGTGCATCTCCACCACCTTGAACCCGGCCTGGCGCGCCATGGCGGCGGAGGCGGCGAACTCGGCCACGATGCCCTGCAGCTCGGCGGCGGACATCTCATGCGGCGGCGGCGAGTTGTCGTGGAATGGGATGCCGCTGAGCGCCAGCGCCTCCCAGCCGCCCTCGGACGGCAGCAGCGCCTTGCCGCCTTCCCAGGGGCGTTGGCTGCTCGCCTTGCGTCCGGCGTGGCTGATCTGGATGCCCGGCACCGCACCGTTGTAGGTGATCAGCGTGGCGAGGCGGCGCAGGAAATCGACATGCTCCGCCCGGTAGGCGCCCAGGCAGCCCGGCGTGATCCGGCCGATGGCGGAGGTGTGCGTCGCCTCGGTGAACACGATGCCGGGTCCGGCGGCGGCCTTGGAGCCTAGGGTCTGCACGTGCCAGTCCCAGCCGAGCCCGTCATCTGCGCTGTACTGGCACATCGGCGAGATCGCGATCCGGTTGCGCGCGGTGACGGAGCGGAAGGTGATAGGCTGGAACAGCAGCGGGACGGCCATGATGCGCCTTTCAAGCAGAAACGCCCCGCCGATAGCCGCCGGATGCCCGCCCGGCAACCCCGTTGACCCGGGGCAACCCCGTTGACCCAGGGGCAGCCCCGTTGCCCCCCCGGGCTGCCGCCGCTAGCGTCCGCGGCGCGCGGCGGCACAGGCAGGCATGGCGCCGCAC
>CAXTOB010000216.1:0-2738 GCA_964245505.1 uncultured Acetobacteraceae bacterium
GGTAGGGGCCGGGATGGTGTTGGGGGCTGGGACGTGTTGCCGTTCAGCGGCGCAGGCGGGCTTCGCCCATCCCCACGTCGCCAGAAACCGATAAGGGCTACCTGCAGCCAGTCCAGCCAACCGTGGCAACATCTCCCGCTGTGCCGAATTTCATCGTGCCAACGCCAGCAGGCAGGGTAATGTCGCTGGCCTGGAGGGATCATGGGCTACGTGCAGTTGCCAGACGACCTGAAGCGCCTCATTGGGCAGCAGGTGGCCGAGGGGCGCGTTGCGTCCGAAGCGGACTTCATTGCCGAGGCAGTGCGCCTGTATGCCGGGTATCTGGAGACTGAGAGCGAGGTGACGGCGATGGTGGAGCGGGCTGACGCTGACATAGCTGCGGGCCGCTACATCACGGTTTCGACTCCTGAAGAAAGCGAAGCTCTGCAGCAGCGCATGGTCGAGCGTCTTCACGCAAACCTGGCCAAGATCGCCGTCAAGGCTTGAGCTACCGCCTCCTCCGGGGCGCCGAGGACGATATTGACCTCCTTTTGCTCGCGGGTGCGGAGGAGTGGGATAGTGATGCCGCGGTCCGCTACAACCGTTTGATGTTTGCAGCGTTCACGGCTTTGGGCATTGCTCCTTGTCTGCGTGGATCGCGTGCGGTTCCGGGCGTACTATCTTCGGCGGAGCCGCACTCTGATCGAGTAGGTTAAATGGACAGGATAGACTAGGCGGGTCGCATCGCAGCGGAGCAACGTAAGTGTCTTCAAAGCCTCTAGTGAGTAGAACAATTCTTTAGATACTCAGCTTATGCTCGCGCGCAGCTCAGGAAAATATGCTGAAATTGGCGTTTCGACTGAGTCGGCATTGTCCAAAGCTCTGCGAACTTGTGAAGAGATCTCAGTTCGGTGCATAGCAATCTTGGGAGCAAAGGTATAGATATCAGTTGTATCGATTATAATAGTCCGCATCTGATTGATGTCGAACGGGATGGGGTCAGCCTTGCGGGCAATCTGGACGATTGGCAACCGCATCATATGCCGGATTGCTAATTCATAGAACACATTTGGATTATGGTATGAGAGATCGACAATGACCAAACGAGATTTAACGATGTACTCGATTATCTGTTTCGTAATGATACCTGGCTTATCAATTCCATCAGCTCTAACAACATTTAAGCCAAATTCCTGGAGAGCAGGTTCGATGATTGATCCAAGAAATAGGTCAGAATGTTTTCTAAACTCGCTATCAGGAGCGCCGATCGGTGTGATATAAAAGCACGTTGCTTCATAACGAGCGTGTTCTGCAGTTACAATCGCACCATGCTTCAGAACTGTAGTTTGCAGAATTTGTGGTTGAGAGGCATTGCCTGCAACCGAAGGTGGCAGCTCATCTAATGCGTGATCTTTCGAGACGATGCGTTCAGCGCCTGAAAGTGTGACAAGCAAACCCACAAACCTTAAATTTAGAATGAAAGTATCAGTTGCTTCGAGAGCAACGTCTGGAAGAGTCCCGAACTCTACGGCTGCATCTACAAGTGCGGGCCTTGCCGGCAACGCCTTTCCGACAAATCTTTCGTGCAGCTTCGCGAAGACTTCGATATCGTCAATGGCAAGTTTTATTTTTGCGCGAGCTTGATCTCGCTTTGGTAATTGGTCATCAACTGCGCGCTTACCATCCAAGGTGATTTCTAGTACATCTGATTTATAGCTCCCCTTAATTAAGCCATACCTTCCAGCGTTTACCACCAGCTGCCGGCTAGTGCTGCTTTCTGGAGCTTTATCAATGTGGTTGAACAGCGACAAGCGCCTCACACTTTCACCGCTGCCGAAGTTGAATACTTGCCGCGCGAAGGTAAGCGAATCCTCGAATGGTGATGCTGGGAAATTTCTAGCAACTCGCTTGCGTCTTTCAATCTCCTCAACAACTTTAGCATTCGCAGCTTCCACAGGAGATGCTGCTTGTTCTTGATCGGCTGTTTTGACGGTGCGCCGTCGAGGTTTTGACACCTTTACACTGTTGATAATGTTGAACTCCCGTTTTTTGATTATCGATATCTTGATAACATTGATCAATGCAAATAGCATATATGTGGCGCTATTTTGGGTCATCGGTCAACAGGTCAGACCCACATAATCACGGGGACTCAAGTTCCACTATCTACGTATGCCATCACCCCTTCGGCACGAACCGGTACGGACTATCCGCCGCCAGCATCGGATCCAACGCCAGCCGGTGCTCCAACGGCGGGAACGCCCGGCTCCGGCAGCCCTCGCGGTCGCACAGCCGGCATGACAGCCCGATCCCCACCACCGCCCGCTCCAGATCGATCCCGTCCGCATACACCAGCGCGTCCGCATGCCCGACCTCGCACCCCATGGCGACCACATGCGTCGGCGCCGGCTCTCCCCAACGCGTCGCCCGCCCCACCACGCAGCGCGCGAAGCACAGGAACGCCGCCCCGTCCGGCAGCGCCGCCACCTGCACCTGCAGCACCCCCGGTGAAGCGAACGCCGCATGCACGACCCAGCGCGGGCACGACCCGCCATACCGCGCAAACGGGAACCCGGCGGCCGAGAACCGCTTGCTCACGTTTCCCGCCGGGTCCACCCGCAGGAAGAAGAACGGCACCCCCCGCGCCCCAGGCCGTTGCAACGACGACAAGCGGTGGCACGCCTGCTCGTAGCTGACGCCGAACCGGGCCGCGAGCGCGTCCACGTCGTGCCGCACCGCCGCCGCCGCCGCCAGGAACC
>CAXTOB010000216.1:2748-10063 GCA_964245505.1 uncultured Acetobacteraceae bacterium
GGCCTCCGGCGTGGTCGGCGCAATCGCCGCCACCTCCGCCTCCACGGCGTCCCGCGCTTCCAGCAGCACGAGCTGGAACGCCAGGTGGAAGCCCCGGCTTTCCCGCGGCAACTGCTCGGACAGCGACAGCGCCCGCGCCGCCGGGTCATAACGCCGCAGCGCCCCGTCCAGCGGACCCACCCGCACCGCCACGCCATGCACCCGGCGCAAGCGGTCGGCAATCGCGTGGTTCAGCTCCGCCGGTTCCGGCGGCAGCTCGTCGCCGATGCGCTCCGCCGCTGCCTCCATGGCGGGGAAATGGTTGGACCGGTCGTGAAAGGCGTCCCGGGTTTCCTCATGCGGCAGCAGCAACCGACGGCCAGAGGGCAGGGCGATCCCGCTCGCATCCTCCCGCGCCACCCGCCAAGCGCGATACAGCGCCAGCACGGCCCGGCCCGCGGCGGGGCTGGTAGCGGCCAGGCCCTCGATCTCCGCATCCGACACCGTCTGGTCCAGCGCCGGGTCGGCGAACACTTCACGGAGCCCGGCCTCCAACTGCCGCTCCTGGCTGCCGGACAGCGCGGCCAGGTCCACCCGCAGCGCCTCGGTCATCTTGATGAGCAGGCTGGCCGTCACCGCCCGCTGCTCGTGCTCGATCAGGTTCAGGTAGCTCGCGCTGATGCCGAGCCGCGCGGCCAGCGCCTGCTGCGTCAGCGATTGCTCCTGCCGCAGGCGGCGGACGGTACGGCCAATCAGGGGTGCAGCCATTTACAACCTTTACTGATTTACACGATGTTTGAACAATTCAACAACTAGCTTGCCGCGTGAGCAGTGTTTTCCCCCTTTCCCTTCGCAGGTGCAATGTCAATAATTGACTGGTCAGATTAGACGAATAGGGGATCACCCACGATGCACAACCAGCCCACCTACCAGCCCGACGGCATGTCCTCCGGCGGCCAGCCCGAGCGCTTCGAGGGCATCCGCCGCGACTACACCGATGCCGACGTGACCCGGCTGTCCGGCACCTTCCGTATCCGCCACACCCTGGCCGAGATGGGCGCGCAGCGCCTATGGCACCTGCTGAAGACCGAGTCCTACGTGAACACCCTCGGCGCCCTGACCGGCAACCAGGCGATGCAGCAGGTCCGCGCCGGGCTGAAGGCGATCTATCTATCGGGCTGGCAGGTGGCGGCCGACGCCAACTCGTCGATGGAGATGTATCCCGACCAGTCGCTGTATGCGGTGAATTCGGTGCCGCAGGTTGTAAAGCGCATCAACAACGCCCTGCGCCGCTGCGACCAGATCGCGCAGATGGAGGGCGACCACAGCATCCACTGGATGGCGCCGATCATCGCCGATGCGGAGGCCGGGTTCGGCGGTGCGCTGAACGCCTTCGAGCTGATGCGCGCCATGATCGAGGCTGGTGCGGCCGGCGTCCATTTCGAAGACCAGCTGGCTTCTGAAAAGAAGTGCGGCCATCTCGGCGGCAAGGTGCTGATCCCGATCAGCCAGCACATCCGCACCCTGAACGCCGCCCGCCTGGCCGCCGACGTCGAGGGCGTCAGCACCGTCCTGCTGTGCCGCACCGACGCGCACAGCGCGCAGCTGCTGACGGCCGACGTGGACGAGCGCGACCGCCCGTTCCTGACGGGAGAGCGCACCAGCGAGGGCTTCCACCGCATCAAGTCCGGCGTCGGCGTGGACTACGCCATCGCCCGCGGCCTGGCCTTCGCGCCCTACGCCGACCTGCTGTGGTGGGAGACCAGCGAGCCGAACCTGGAAGAGGCGCAGCGCTTCGCCGACGCCATCCATGCGCAGTTCCCCGGCAAGATGCTGGCCTACAACTGCTCGCCCTCCTTCAACTGGCAGAAGAAGCTGTCGCCGCAGGACATCGCCTCCTTCCAGCAGCGGATCGGCGCGATGGGCTACAAGTTCCAGTTCGTGACGCTGGCCGGGTTCCACAGCCTGAACCTGTCCATGTTCAAGCTGGCCCGCGGCTACAAGGAGCGCGGCATGGCGGCTTACTCGGAACTGCAGCAGGAGGAATTCGCCAGCGAGGCCGAGGGCTACACCGCCACCCGGCACCAGCGCGAGGTCGGCACCGGCTGGTTCGATGCGGTGGCGGTGGCGGCGTCCGGCGGGCGCAGCAGCACGACGGCGATGGCCGGCAGCACCGAAACCGAGCAGTTCCATGACGAGGGTCACGTAGCGCCGATGGTGCCGCAGATGGAGCAGCAGCCGGCAGCGCAGATGCGCTCCGTTCCGCAGCCGCGGGATGAGCAGCATGGCTACGACGATGGCTTGGTCCACAGCCATGGCTGGGCCAGTTCGGAGCCGGTTGCGGCGCCCAAGGCGGCGGCAGGCTACGACGACGGCTTGGTGCATGGCCACAACTGGGCCTGGTCCGACTAAGGACCATCCCACCGGATAAAAAGTAAGAGGGCGCTAAGCCCCCGCGTTTCCCCCTGGCCCGGCGCTGCCCTATGGTAGTGCGAGGCTGGGGGGAATTGCTTTTGACTGATGCGATGACGGCGGCGCTGTCGTTCACGGGGGTGACGGTCAGCTTTGGCGCCTACACAGCCGTCCGCGACGCCACGTTGCGGGTGAAGGAAGGCGAGTTCCTGTCCGTCGTCGGGCCGACCGGCTGCGGCAAGAGCACGTTGCTGAACCTGGCCGCCGGGCTGCTGGCGCCGACGTCCGGAACCGTTGAGGTGCTGGGGACGCCGTTGCGCGGCATCAACCGCCGGGCCGGCTACCTGTTCCAGGCGGACAGCCTGATGCCGTGGCGCAACGCCCGGGACAATGTGGCCGCGGGGCCGGAGTTCGCGGGACAGTCGCGGGCGGCGGCGCGGGCCGCGGCGGAGGCATGGCTGGACCGCGTGGGCCTACACGGCCACGGCGCCAAGTATCCGCACCAAATGAGCGGCGGCATGCGGAAACGGGCGCAGCTTGCCCAGACCCTGGTGCTGGACCCCCCCATCCTGCTGATGGATGAACCGTTCAGCGCGCTGGACGTGCAAACCCGGC
This sequence comes from uncultured Acetobacteraceae bacterium, assembly GCA_964245505.1. Taxonomy (GTDB): domain Bacteria; phylum Pseudomonadota; class Alphaproteobacteria; order Acetobacterales; family Acetobacteraceae; genus DASWOJ01. The sequence goes on from CAXTOB010000216.1 coordinate 5,755, forward strand.
AGATGATGGAGAACGAGCTGCTGGCCCTATGGCAAGGCAGCGCCACCCGCAAGTCCGTGCTGTTCATCACCCACGACCTGGAGGAGGCGATCAGCCTGAGCGACCGCGTGGTGGTCCTGTCCGCCGGCCCGGCGACCCGGCCCATCGCCGAGTTCCCGATAGACCTGCCGCGCCCGCGCGACGTGGCGGAGATCCGCCTGACGCCGCACTTCCAGGAGCTGCAGGAGCGCATCTGGTCGGTACTGCGGGACGAGGTGCTGCGCGCCTACCACAGCGGGCGGGCGGCGTGACGGCGCCGCCAAGCCGAACTCGCAACCCCCCCGCCTGCTGCTCCCTCTCCCTCTCCCTCCGGGAGAGGGCCGGGGTGAGGGAAACAGCAGGCGCTAGTCCGTATCGTGGCAGCACGGATTTGCGCTGCTACAATCGGAGCACCGTGCGCGCGGCTTCCCTCACCCCAACCCTCTCCCGGAGGGAGAGGGAGAAGGAAGTATCCTTGTTGCGGCGTCCGGCCCGATGATCCCGCTCGCGCGTCTCGGCATCGGCGTGGTCCTGCTTGCCCTGTGGCAGGCCGGCAGCGTCAGCGGCGTCCTGTCCCCCTTGTTCTTCGGCCGTCCTGAGCGGATCGCCGCAGTCATCGCCCAATGGTTCGGCACCGGCGAGATTTGGCCGCATCTGTTCGTCACCATCAGCGAAACCCTGATGGCCTTCGCCTCAGGCACGGTCGCCGGCGTGTTGGCCGGGCTATGGCTAGGCCTCAGTCCGCGCACACAGTCGGTGCTGGACCCCTACATCAAGGCGGCCAACGCCATGCCGCGCGTCATCCTGGCGCCGATCTTCGCCATGTGGTTCGGGTTGGGCATGGCGAGCAAGGTGGCGCTCGGTTTCACCCTCGTGTTCTTCATCGTGTTCTTCAACGTCCTGCAAGGCGTTCGGGAGGTCAGCCCCACCGTGCTGAACGCCACACGGATGCTCGGCGCCACCCGGCGGCAACTGCTGCGCCACGTTTACCTGCCGGCGGCATTGAGCTGGGTGTTCAGTTCGCTCCATGTCTCGGTCGGCATGGCCTTCGTCGGCGCGGTGATCGCCGAGTATCTCGGCAGCGCCAACGGCGTCGGCTACCTTATCTTACAAGCCGAAGGCGTGTTCGACGTGGACACCGTGTTCGCGGGGATCGTGGTGCTGACGGGCTGCGCGCTGGTTTTGGACGCGGCCGTCAGCCTGGCGGAGAACCGGCTGCTGGTCTGGCAACCGAGGGCGGATACGCCCCGGGATTCTTAGACCGGCTTGCATCGAGACCGGACGCGAACCGGCCCAGGTTTTCTGCTTGCGAGCAGAGACTTGCAGTTCCAGGTCCGGTCGCCGCACGTCCGGACCTGACTGCAATCTGTTTTGGCGCCAGCACTCCTGTATCCCGCACATCATTGCGACGAGCGCAGCGACGTGGCAATCCAGGACCCGCCAGCACGGACCCATAAGCCCATCCGCTGCACGCGGCGGCAGGGACGCCTGCCGGCCCGGGGCCAAGGGCCGCTGGAACAACATCGGAGGAACAAGTCCATGCTGACACGCCGCTCGGCCCTGGCCGCCACCGTCGCCGCCGCCACGGTGACGACGGGCCTGGCCTTGCCCGCCATCGCCCAATCCCGCACCAAGGTCCGCTTCGCCGGCGGCGGCATCGCGCTGTATGGCTACATGCCGTTCTTCGTGGCGCTGGGTCAGGACCTGTTCGCCAAGCACGGGATCGAGGCGGAGGTCGCCCAATTCCCCGGCGGCGCCCGCGCCATGCAGGCGCTGCTCGGCGGGTCCTCCGACATCGTGTGCGGCTACTACGAGCACACCATCCAAATGGCGGCAAAGGGCGCACACCTGCAGACCTTCGTGCTGCAGGCGCAGAACAGCGGCCTGGCGCTGGGCGTGCGCAAGGAGTTGGCCGGCCAGATCAAGACGGCCGCGGACCTGAAGGGACGCAAGATCGGCGTGTCGGCGCCGGGGTCGGCGACGCACCTGTTCGCGATGCAGCTGCTGGTGAAGGCCGGGCTGAAGCCAACGGACGCCAGCGCCATCGGCGTGGGCACGACGGCAACCGCCTTATCTGCGTTCGAGCGGGGGGACATAGACGCACTCAGCCTGTTCGACCCGATCATCAACGACCTGGAGAACAAGGGCAGCATCGTCCTGCTCGCCGACGCGCGGGACAGCGCGGGGACGCAGGCGGTATTCGGCGGCCCTTATGCCTCGGGCTGCCTGTATGCGGACGCCGGGTGGATCCCGAAGAACGAGGCCGCCGTGCGCAACGCCGCCGCGGCGATCCGGGAGGCGACGGTTTTCCTGCAAGGGGCCACGCCGGACCAGGCCATCGGCGCCCTGCAGGCCGGCATGTGCGGCGTCGGGCGCGATGTGTGCGACAGCGCCTTTACCCGCAACCGTGATGCGTTCCAGCACAACGGGATGGTGACGCCGGAGATGGCGCAGACGGTGCACCGGATGCTGGCCGGCTTCGACCCGGCAATCGCCGCTGCAAAGGTGGACATCCCCGCGACCTATACGGACCGGTTCGTGGCGGCGTAGGCCAACGGGGCTGCGGAGGGCCGGCGTCCGCTGCACCCTGCCGGGTTTAGTAGTATGACTTCAGCAACTCCACGCCCGCCGCGCGTGCGCGCTCCTCAATACGGCGCAGCAGTTCCCGCTTCTTGGGCGTCCGGCGCCCGCTCTTGTTCCGCATAGCCTCAACCTCCTCCGGAGTGTCGGTCATGCTGAGTGCCGCCTTGCGAGCTTTGATGTCAGCTAAGAACTGATCCAGGGTCATCATGGTTTGACTGGTCGCTGCTAGGATTTAGAGCGGGTTTGGTGCAGATAGAAGCACCAAGCCCACTCTAGCTATTGTTTTTACGAGCATTTGTTTGGTAAAACGAAGCCGTTTGATCCGAACATGCTCTAAGTACTGAACACGCCTTGCCAAGCGGTCAAGGACAGCAAGGTAGCCGGGAGGCAACGGCATCCTACGCAGCCCTCCTCAACCCAGTGTCATGCTAACCCTCGAACCGCACAGTCGTTGTGCTCGCCCCATACACCAATATCTCCACCTGCTCCCCAGCCACAGCCCTCCGGGTTACGGAAGCAGCACGGTCGCATCCAGGCCCTGCCCAATGGCGGCGGCGGCCATGGCATCGTCCAACGCGTTCAGCGGGAATGTCTGGACCCGGACGGCGCCGAGGTCCAGCAGCCCGGCGCGCACCAAGGCCGCCAGCCGCTCCGGAGCGTCAGCCGGATACATGAAGCACCCCAGCACCGACCAGTTGTTGCCGAGCATCTCACGGTAGTCGAGCGGGAGCGGCGCCTTGCAGCTCCCCATCATCACCAGCCTGCCGTTCCGGCGCAGGGACCGTAGGGTCGCCAGCGTGGACTCTGCACCCGCCGCATTGCCGATCATGTCCAACGCAACGTGCGCCCCGGCCCCACCTGCCGCCGCCCTCAGCGCCGCCGCGTCGGCCGGAACATCGCCCGTGAGCGGACACACCACGGCGCGGGAGCCTGCAGCGTCGGCCACCGCCGCCAGCGCCGCCTGGTTCCGTCCGGCCAGCACGACGCGCTCGGCGCCCAGCGCCACGCCCAGCAGCGCCGCGGCAGACCCGAACGCCCCCGATGCGCCGTTCACGACCAGGCATTCCCCAGGCTGCAGCGTGCCCCGCAGCAGGCCGCCGAGCGGCACGAGGAACTTGCCCAGCACCGCGAGCCGCCCGGTATCCACCCCGTCCAACCCGTCCAGCGGGGTGACGGCGCTGACTGGCGCCTCGGCCTGCTCGGCATGGACGCCGTGGGGCCAGTCACGCTGGAGGGCGATGCTGGCGTCGTTGCCGCCCATGGCGGTCAGGCCGACCAGGACCTGGGCCGGGTCGGCCACGCGCTCGGCAGCAACCACGTGAGGCGTGACATAAACCCGCTGGCCCCGCCGGAGATGGTAAACACCCTCGCCTACGGCCACCACCCGTCCGACCGCGTTGGTGCCGGGCGTGAACGGCGCGGGCGGCAGGGCGTAGCCGAGCGTGCCCTCAAGCACATGGCGCGCGTAGGACAGGACCATCGCGCCTTCCACGCGCACGACCAGAGCACCACGTTTGGGGCGCAGGTCGGGCACCTCGTCCAGCGACCACTTGCCAGGCCCATGCCAACGCCATGCGAGCATCAACCCTCTCCTGATCCTCTTTTGAACCCGTCCTACCCCTCGAACCGCACCGCCGTCGTATTGGCCCCGCACACCAGCACCCCCACCCGCTACCCCGTCCCAGGCCGCTAGCGTCCCGACAGCAGC
>CAXTOB010000217.1:0-1445 GCA_964245505.1 uncultured Acetobacteraceae bacterium
ACCGAGGCCAGAGCCGACCCCTGAGCCGCTGCCGCCCCGGCCGGAGCCGTATTGCAGCGGGCTGGACCCCGGAGCGGTTTGACCGAGTGCCGTGCTGCTTGGCTGCGCCGTCACGGCATTGGGCGTGAAGGCTTGCTGCAGGACGTAGGCAACGTCGTTCGCGCTGCCGTTCTGCAGGTAGAAGACGTTCCACGCCCGCACGGTTTCCAGCCGGCTGCGGTCCACCAGCGAGAACACCCGCCGCGCCTCGTCGATGAGCTGCCGGGAGCTGGCGACCACCAGCACGGCGTTGACCCGGTCCATGGGCACCACCCGCACCCGGCTGGCCAGCGCGCCGCCGTTGCCGCCGCGCAGCGCGGTTTGCAGGGCCGCGGCGATGTCCTTCGGGTCGCCGGATCCGACGGGCAGCAGCGCGTAGGACTGGCCGGCCAGGATGTCCACGTCGAAGGCGCGTATCAGCGTCACCAGGCTCTCGCGCACCGCCGGCTCGCCGCCGACGAGCAGGACGTTGCGAGTGGTGTCCGCCACGATCCGCCCGTTGTTGCCGGCGTAGGGCAGCAGCACGCGGGCCAGGTCCTCGGCCGAGGCGTAGCGCAGCGGGACGACGGAGTTGCCGCTCAGTCCGACCCCGCCAGCGACGGCGGCGCTGGCGGCCGGGGAGGTGCTGGGCACGACCCGGTACAGCCCGTTCGCTACCAGGAGCGTCGCCCCGTTTTGCGCCAGCAGCGCCTCCAGCGCCGGCAAAACCTGGTCGCGGGTGAGCGGAGTTGCGGTGTGCAGGGTGGCGGTGCCGCGCACCGCGGGGTCGATCGAGTAGTTGACGTGCATGATGTCGCCGAGGATGCGCGCCGTCACCTCGCGTATGTCGGTGTCGGCGAAGTCGAGCGAGATATCGCCCGGGCCGCCCGCGGCGCCGGCGGCAGACCTGATCTGTACTTCCGCGTCCCGGCCGTAGGACAGCCTGGCCGCGCGCTGGGTTTCGGTTGTGCCGACCGGGCCGTTCACCCTGGGGGCGGCGGCTGCCAGTGACGGCTCCGGGCCGCCCAGCGGCGTGAGCGCCACGGTGTCCTGCCTCGCGCAGGAGGAGACCAGCAAACAGGCCACCGCTGCTGCCGCGGTGCGCGCCAGGCCCGGCGCCGTCCCGGCAATCCTCACGGGCGGCCGCCGGCGGCGCCTGCGCGGAAGGCTATGATCGTCAGGCTTGCCTCCATGCCGTCGCGGCTGCCGAGGGCGAGCGAACGCTGCAGCCGCAGGTTATCCACCAGCATCGGCGGCGACGCATCGGCGATCCGGCGGAGGACCTCCATCAGCTTGGGATAGGTGGTCGAAAGCGATACGCGCAGGCCGATGCGCTGGTAGGGGCCGGCTGGCTCGGCTGGAAGCGCTTCTGCGCTGGCGACCGTCGCCCCGGCCTGCTGCGCCAGTGCCTGCACGCGCTCCTGCAG
>CAXTOB010000217.1:1455-10062 GCA_964245505.1 uncultured Acetobacteraceae bacterium
CGGGGTCGGCCACGGCGACGAGGACGTGGTAGACGCCCGCCGGGGCGCCGGCGCCGGCGCCTTTCACGGCTTCTGCCTGGCGCCGGTAGGTCGGCAGGGCGGCGGCAACTGCCTCCATGCGCCGCGCCAGGGTGCTGCGCTGGGCCAACGTTTCCGCCCGGTCCTGGTAGAGGCGGACCAACGGGTCCACCACGGCCGCCCAGATCGAGGCAAGCGCCACGACGGTCAAGGCCAGCGCCAGCGCCCGGCCGCGTGCGCCCTCCGGCAGGGCGGGGCCGGCCGTCATGGCGCGACCTCCGCCTGGAGTGCGAACTGTTCACGCCCGCCCTCCCCCCGGGTGACCGGTGCGGTGAAGGAAGGGCTGCGGATGGAGGGATCGGCGGCCAGGAGCGCGATCAGCCGCGGGGCCGATGCCGATTGGCCGCGCAACGCGAGGTGACGCTGGTTCATGGCCAACTCGGTGAGGAAGGTGTCGTCGGGGAGAATGTCGGTCAGGGCGGCCAGGGCGGCCAGGGTGTTGCCGCTGCGGTTGCGCTGCTCGGCGATGGCGTCGCCGCTGGCCCGCACCTCGGCGATGCGGCGGCGCAGCGTGTCCGCCTGGGCGGTGAGCGGGCGCAGCGCCTCGATGCGGTCCTCCACCGCGGCGAGCGCCATGGATTGCCGGACCACAGGAACCGCGAGCGCCGCCAAGGCTAATACGACGCAGGCGGCGGCGGCGGCGATGGTCAGGCGGCGGTCCCACCGCTCGCGCGCTGTCGGCCCGCGCTGCAGACGGACCAGCCGTGGCGGCTCGCCGGCGCCGGCTTGCAGCGCGGATACGGGAAGCCCCGCGGCGTCCAGCCAGGCCAGGATGGAGGCGACGGGAGCACGGGGGATCAGCGATAAGCGCAGCATGACGCGGTTGCGTATCCGGTCCCGCGCCAGGACCTCGTGGCTCCAGATGACGTCCTTTGCCTGGAACGGGGTCAGGCGGTCCATCTCATAGCCGAGCACGCGGACCAAGTCCCGCTCGGCTGCGAGGGGCAGGTTGATCTCACGTTCGAGCAGCATTGCGGCGGGCACGCGCAGCACGGTTTCGGCGCCGGGCCGCTTCTTGGCCAGCATGCGCAGGCGCTCCTTGGCATCCGGTAGGTCCGGGTCGAACTGTCCCAGTTCGGCTTCGCGTTGGCTGCGGCGGAGGAAGAGGGTGAGCATGTTGCCGCTTGCCCCCGGCCGCCGGGCCATTGCTGCAATCAAGGTCGCACGCGTTTGCTCGTGCCGGCCCGGCCAGCCCGCCGGCAGAAGCCCGGACATCTGCCGCGTCCACCAGTTCAGCAATTCTACGAGCATGGGGCGGGATGAGACTGATTTCTTGCGCCGGGTCAAGCCTAGACGAAGGGTGCCGGTGCCGATTCCGGGTTGCTGCGTTGTGCCGGAGACTATCGAGTTTGTTGCCGGTCTGCCTTCATCTGGAATGGCACGGCCGTACAACTAGGTGTGCGGAACGGGTCATGTTCGTGGCCGCCGATGCTCGCGGCGTCATGGCTGCAACCGGAGGCAGATCGTGCTGGCGGGCCACGGCTGCATTCGGGTTTTTTGGCTGGCGTCCAAGCAGTGGGACTCGCCGTCGGACGTGTTGTGTCGCGGCACCGCTCAACCACTCCGGAAGGTTCAGCCCAGGATGGCAGGTCCGCCGAGCTATGATGGCGCCGAGCAGCTTCAATGCTGCGTTGCCGGCCCTTACGGATGATCGGACGGCGTCGGCGCCCTGAGCACCTCTGCGGGATGGGTCAGGGCTGGCGAGCTATGGGTACAGGTCAACCGGGACGTTGGCAGCCGCCCAGTGACGCACGCCATTCTGCGTGGGTGACCGCATGATTATTACAGTTTCTTCAGGCTCAGCCCGGCCTTTGGCAGGCTTGGCAGCAGGCCCATCTGGCTCACGTTTTTGTCATAAGGCGATTCCATTTCTGGACGCATGACGCTGCATCCAGTGCGCGAATAGGAAAGTAACATCGTGCGGCACAAGCATGAAATCACCGCAGCGACGCGGATGACCCCGCTTAGGTCGTTTTTTGGGAGGGTTCGACGATGACTCTAGACGTCAATGATGCCGATGCGGTCCGGAGCACCGAGGGACTAAACCGCCGGTCGCTGGTGGGACGGATTGGCGCCGGTGCAGCCGGGGCCGTGGCGCTCGGTGCGATGGCGACGGGCATTGCGGCCAGCACCTCCGAGCCTGCCCAGGCGCAGGCCATTACGGATGCAGCCGTGCTGAATTTTGCGCTGAACCTCGAATACCTTGAGGCAGAGTTCTACATCCGCGCCTTCCTGGGCGTCGGCCTGAATGCTAGTGACCGCGACGGCGTGGGCGGATCAGGCTTCGTGCTGGGCGGCTCGCAGGTGCCGTTCAAGACGCCTGCCATCGCCGCCTATGCCCAGAAGATCACGATCGACGAGGTAAACCACGTGCGCTTCCTGCGCAGTGCGCTGGGCAGTGCGGCGATTGGCGCGCCGAACATCGACCTGCTGAACAGCTTCAGTGCGCTGGCCGCGGCGGCAGGACTGGTGCCTGCGGGCACACAGTTCAACCCGTTCCTGAACGAGCAGAATTTCCTGCTCGGCGCATTCATTTTTGAGGATGTCGGAGTCACCGCCTATGCCGGCGCGGCATCGCTCCTGACCAATGCGAATAACCTCAATGCGGCTGCCAGCATCCTCGCCATCGAGGCGTATCATGCTGGCAGCATCCGGACGACGCTGGGCGCGATGGGGATGCAAATTCCGGCAAACGCGATTTCGACGGTGCGGGCCCAGTTGGGCGGCGGCGGCGACCAGGGGCTGTCCACGAGCAACCTGTCCATCAACATTTCGCCGTCCGACACCAGTTCGCTGGCGTTCCGGCGCACGACGGCCCAGGTGCTGAACATCGTTTATGGCGGTGTTGCGACTGGCGGCGGCTTCTTTCCGAACCGCGTGAACGGCGTTATCCGCTAGGCGGTTGAGCTGGCCCGGGTCACGGGCCAGCCTTCAGGATTAGCCAGCCTTTTCTGTCGTCAAGGCGACAGGGGAGGAGGCTGTCCCGGCCTTTTTAAGTCATACCAAACGCCCTCCGCTCAGATCATTTCCGTTACTGCGAGCAGATCACTTTCGCCATTGCGAGGAGCGTAGCGACGCGGCAGTCCAGGGCGGCAAAACTGCGCGGGCGGCTCTGAATTGCCACGCCGCAAGCGGCTCGCGATGACGCTTCAGCAACATGACGGTCAATGCGAAAAGGCATAGTCATCAGTTTAGTATCAAAACATTGAACCTCCGTGAGTGGAAGGTGTCCTGCATTGAGAGGCGAATTATGATTCGTGAGACATCTTCTACCTAGACTGCCGCGGTGCCAACGGGTCAGGCACCAGCCGAAGGTTCGCTGCTTCTGCCCGGCGCAGCCCAGGACCTGCCGATGCAGGTGGACTCATCAGAACTTTGGTTGCCGCTCACGGTGCGGCAGCGGGAATGCTGAGCAGCCGGGCTGTGCCGAGGGTCACGCGCCGTTCACCGCCATCCATGGTCCAGGCGATCGTCACGTTTATGGAGAACAGCGCCGCCCGGGGTGCAGTACGGACAGCATCCGGCGGGAGCCCGGCAAACGGCGCGCTTGCGGTCTGGCGAATTTGCATGTGCCAGGTGTAGCCGCCGCCATCGTCACCGGCGGTGTCGCCGGGGATCAGCCGGGCGCTGCCGCCTATGGCAGCCAGGCGGGACTCGGCACGGGCGAGCGCCGCCTCATAGTGCGTCGCAACGCCAGCCGTCCGCACGCCGCCGGCCACGCCGCCATAAAACACGCTCAGGGCCAGTGCGGCGATGGCAAAGGCGATCATGACCTCAAGCAGGGTAAAGCCGGTGTCAGTGCGCAACGGCCTCGCCTACGCTGACCCGGCCCGTCAGCCAGTCCACGCCCACCATTGCGCTCCGGCCGCCAGCGGTGAGGGTGATGCGGCCACCGCTGGCGCTGCCGTCGGGCGCGAAGCGGAAGGCGGCGATCCCAGCGGCTGGGCCTTGGACGGCCGTGGCCTCCAGCGTGACGCCCCTCGGCAGGATTTGGGCAGAGCCGCTGCCGACACGGAACGCGTTGCCCGCCGGGTCCAGCGCGACGACGACCGGACGGTCGGTCGCAATGGCGCGTGCTCGGGCGAGCCGTAGGGCCTGGGTGATCTCGCTGGTGGCAGCCCGGAGGTCTAGGGCGGTGCTGCGCAGCGGTCCGCGCGTGGTGAGCAGGGCTAGGCCGAGGCCGAGGATGACCAGGACGATGATGACCTCGATCAGGGTGAAGCCGGGGACGCGGTCCCTACTACCGTGCCTGTTGCTGTCCATGTTGCTGGGCGGGTTGCAGGCTCTGTCACTGGCCCCGTTTGTGGCCGTGTCGTTGGCACTGTTCCTGGCCGTGATACTGACTGTTTTACTGGCCGTCTTACTGGGCCAGGTCATTCAGGCTCAGCATTGCCAGGAGCAGCGAGGATACGATGCCGGCGACGGCCGCGCCCATCACCACGGTGATCGCCGGCACCAGCAGCGCCACCATGCGCTGGGTCGCCTGCCGGGTGCGCTCCTCGTGGATTTCTGCGGCATGGATTGCCATGCGGCCGAGCTGGGCGGTTTCCTCGCCCAAGCGCAGCAGGTGCAGCATGCGGGCCGGGAAGATGCCGGACTCGGCCAGCGGCCGGGACAGGCCGCCGCCGCTGCGGGCGCCTAGGGCCGCCTGTTCCACTGCCTGGGCCGCCGCCAGGTTGCCGACCGCGTCGGGAACGATGCGCAGCGCCGGCAGCAGTGCCACGCCGTTCAGCAGCAGCGTGCCGAGCGTGCGGCTGAACCGGGCGGCGAGCGCTTCGCGGGCCAGGCTGCCGAACACCGGTACCCGCAGGGCCAGCCGGTCCACCCGCAGCCGAACGGTGGGGCGGCGCAATGCCTGCGCTGCCAGCAGGCCGAGCACGGCCAGACCGGCCAGCGCGAACAACCCATACCGGCCGAGGACGTCGCCAGCGTCGATCAAGAAGCGCGTCGAGGCTGGCAGCGTGGCGCCGCTTTGCTCGAACAACGGCACGAACTGCGGCAGCACCGAGGTCAGCAGCAGGACGATGGCGCCGATTGCGGCGATCAGCAGCAGCGCGGGATAGACGAGGGCGGTCTTGATCGTGGCTGCCAGTTTCCGCTCCCGTTCCAGCAGGCCGGCCAGGTGGTCCAGCGTCGCGGCCAGGGTGCCGCCGGCCTCTCCGGCACGGACCAGGCCGACCAGCAGCGGCGGGAAGCTCCGCCCCTCGTTCGCCATTGCCGCCGCCAGCGCGCCCCCGTCACGCACTGCGTCGCGCAGGCGTCCGACCACGCCTGCGACCCGGGGGTTCGGTGCGGTCTCTGTCAGGAAGCGCAGCGCGCGGTCCAGGTCCTGGCCGGTGGCGAGCATGACGGATAATTCCCGGATGACCTCCGCGGTCTCACCCCGGCGTAGGCCGCGCTGCGTCCCCTGCGCCAGCAGCCCGGCAAATACCGAGGTTTCCGCAGGCTCGGCGCGCAGCGGCAGCTTGCCCTCGCGCTGCAGGCGGCGGACGACCTCGGCCTCGTCCATTGCGTCCATCTCCCCGCGCGCTGTTTGGCCGGACGGTTCAATGGCGGTGTAGCGGAAGCGGGCCATGGAGGCTCCTGCCTGCAAAAAGGGGGCGCCGGTGTCATCCAGCATACGGGACAAAGGTGCAAGCGCGGCGGCAAGAGCCTATGTAGGCCGGGTCGGGCGGGAGCGTCGTTGAGCGTGGTGGCGGCATGGGTTTTGATGCTGGTGGTGGCGCCGGTCATCGGCAGCTTCCTCGGTGTGCTGGTGCGCCGCTTGCCGGCCGGAAAGGATGTGGTCCACAGCCGTTCGGCCTGTGAAGGCTGCGGACATGCGCTTGCGGTTCGGGATCTGGTGCCGGTGATCAGCTTCGCTGCCCTGCGCGGCGCCTGCCGGCAGTGCGGTGCGGCGATCCATCCGATGCACCTATGGATCGAGTTGGCGGCGATGGCCGTCGCTGGGTGGGCGGCGCTGTCGGCGGAGGGGCCTGAGCTGTGGCTGGGCTGCGTCCTAGGCTGGACGCTGCGGGCGTTGGCCTGGAGCGACTGGCTGCACTTCCGGCTGCCGGATGTGCTGACGCTGCCGTTGCTGCTGGCTGGGCTGGCCGCGACGGCCTGGGGGACGCCGGACCTGGTGGCCGGGCATGCGTTGGCTGCGGCGGCTGGATATATCGGATTCCGCGCGGTGGCCCTGGGTTACCGCGCCGTGCGCGGGTGGGATGGCCTGGGGGCCGGCGACGCGAAACTGCTGGCGGCGGGTGGGGCTTGGCTGGGACTGGACCTGCTGCCGATGGCGGTGCTGCTGGCAGCGCTGCTGGGACTGGCGCTGGGTTTGGTGCAGGCGGTTCGGGCCGGGCGGCTGTCCGGCACCGCCGCCATCCCATTTGGCCCGCCACTCGCGTTGGCGATCTGGCTACTATGGCTATATGCACGGGATGCGTCGGCCGGGCCGATGCTGCAATGAGGTCGCCACGGCCATGAACCTGTTCCGCAACGTCAGGCGCGATACACCGACGCACCAGCTTTTGGCACCTGAGGCAGCTTCGGCAGCCGATCCAATGGATGGTTTGGCCCGCGTGCTGGTGGCGCGTGCTGCATGCGACGCCCGCACGGTCGAGCGCGGCCGCCGGGTCGCTGAGGAAAGCGGCCAGCGTCTGGATGCCGTGCTGCTGCAGCTCGGCCTTATCACCGAGCGCGCCTTGGCTGAGGCGTATGCCGAACTGCTGGGCCTGCGGATCGCGGCGCTTGACCGTTACCCGGCGGCGCCGCTGCTTGCCGACGTGCTGACGGCGCGGTTCCTGCGCAGCGCTCGGGCGGTGCCGGTTGCGGTCGAGGGTGACGACCTCGTGCTGGCCTGCGCCGATCCGCTGGACCGGTTCACCCCTGAGTCGGTGGCGGCTGCCTGCGGTCGGCTGGTGCGGACCGAGATCGCGATCCCCATCGAGTTGGAGGCGGCGCTGCAGCGCTTGTATCCCGACACTCCGCCCGAGGGTGAGGCGGGCAGGGATGCCGAGGGCGGCGGTGCGGCGCAGGAGGAGGACGCGGAGCGGCTGAAGGACCTGGCCAGCGAGGCGCCGGTGATCCGCCTTGTCAACCAGATCATCTCCCGCGCCGTGGAAACGCAGGCGTCCGACGTCCACTTCGAGCCGTTCGAGGACCGCCTGCGCGTCCGCTTCCGTTACGACGGGGTACTGCACGAGGCAGAGGCGCCGCCGGCCCGGCTGACCGCCGCGGTCACGTCCCGGATCAAGATCATGGCCCGGCTGGATATCGCCGAGCGCCGCCTGCCGCAGGATGGCCGCATGAAGCTGGCGGTGCGCGGGACGGAGGTGGATTTCCGGGTGTCCACCGTGCCGGCGCTGCATGGCGAGACGGTGGTGGTGCGCGTGCTGGACCGCAGCGCGGTCGCATTCGACTATGACAAGCTCGGGCTGGCGCCGGCGGTGGTGGCGCGGCTCGGTACGGCGCTGGCGCTGCCGAACGGGATCGTGCTGGTGACGGGTCCGACCGGCAGCGGCAAGACGACGACGCTTTATACTGGGCTGCTGGCGCTCAACTCGGTGGCGCGCAAGATCATCACCATTGAGGACCCGATTGAGTATCAACTTACCGGCATCAACCAAATCCAGGTCAAGGAGGCGATCGGGTTGAAGTTCGCCACCCTGCTGCGCTCCATCTTACGGCAGGACCCGGACGTGATCATGGTGGGCGAGATACGCGACCTGGAGACCGCCAACATGGCGGTACAGGCGGCGCTGACCGGGCATCTCGTGCTGTCCACCCTGCACACCAACTCCGCCGCGGCGACGGTGACGCGGCTGCGCGACATGGGGCTGGAGGATTACCTGATTACCGCGGTGCTGCGCGGGGTGCTGGCACAGCGTTTGGTGCGGCGGCTATGCATGGAGTGCCGCCGGGTTGGGCCGGCGCCGGCGGAGTTGGTCGGCCGTTTCCGCCTGGACCGGCGGGGGACGGGGCCGGTGGATCTGTGGCACCCCGTCGGCTGCGCGGCCTGCCGCGGCACCGGCTATCGTGGGCGGCTCGCCGTGGCCGAGTTCCTGCAGCCGGACGAGGAGGTCGAGCGGCTGATCTTCGCCCGTGCCGACCAGGCTGCGGTCGAGCGGGCCGCGGTGGCGTCGGGGATGGTGACGATGTTCGAGACTGGGATCGAGGCTGCGCTGGATGGGATGACGACCATCGAAGAGGTGGTGCGCAGCCTTCGGGTGGATGCCTGACCCGGGATTTCTGACCTGGAGCTTCGCCGCTGTTCAGTCCTGGTAGGGTGTCACGAGCAGGGCGGTCTCCGAACGGCGGACCGTGTATTGGAACAGCTCTGGGCGGACGATCGGGACTAGGCCGAAGCGTCTGGTATCATAGAACCGATCCGTCAGGCGCACGGCGCACAGCACGGTGTCAGGCCGTACCGTGGGAACTTGGCCAATGCTGCGACTGTCGATCCTTGCATCACTACCGGCCTTCGACAGCAGGCTTGCGACAGCGTCCAGCACCACCGCGCTGCCGCAGACCGGCCCATCATCGGCA
>CAXTOB010000218.1:0-10058 GCA_964245505.1 uncultured Acetobacteraceae bacterium
GGGGCAGGCGGTGGCGGCCGTCCAGACTTGGCGCAGGCTGGGGGGCCGGATGCCGGCCAGGCCGGGGCGGCGCTGGATGCGGTTAGGGCAAAACTGGCGGCGTAGCGCTACGTCGTTCCCTCGTGTTGCCCGTCAGCCGTGCCTTTCCCGCAGCGATACCAGGGCGTGCACTTCGCCTGCGTATTGCGGGACGCAAGGCATGGCAAGCTGACGGCTTTTCGCCACGTCCTGGACGTTGGCGGGGCTGCCCTGGGCCTCGGGCATTTCGCTCAACCGCATATTTGGTCCCGGCCGACATCACCACCGTCCGGCTGCCGCGCAAGCCGCGCAGGCAGGGGTCCAAGCATCTTGTGCCCTCGGAGCCGAGCGAACCCATGCCCTCCGTGTCCGCCAACCCGCCTGACCCGGCGGTCCAGACACTGTCCTGGCATGCGGGCACCAGTGCCGAAGGCGCTCCCTCGGAGAGAACGATGGAAGCCGTTCATAGGTCACTGCGAACGGTGTTCGAAGCCTGACACGTGCGTTGCCGAACCCGGTGGTCACAAGCTCGAAACACCATCGCTCGCGATCCCTCAGAGGGAAAACCCGGGGAGGACCGGCGTTAAGGCCCGGCGAGTAAAGCTGGCTGGTATGCAGGCGCCGGTATGCAGGCGCCGGACGATCGCCACGCCTAAGTTCCACTAACCCAAGCACCCTGCCGATGCCACGCTGGAACAGCGTACTACAGCCTTGAAAGGACACTCGCGCCGCGGGCATGGTGCACACCACCAGCTCAAAGACGGGCAGGACATGGACCACCACGACAGGCGATCCTGGCCCGGCCTGCCATCATGCGCTGTTATACCCGACTGCCCACACCATCCTGCAATTCCGACGGACAAGGAAGAAAAAGGTGCTGGACCAACGGTTCCGACCTCGCCGGCCCGCCACCACACCCGACGCTGCCAAAACCGCACCGCAACATCGTCAAGGCCCTGTTCGAACATCTCACCCGTCGCACCGCCGACGGTACACACCGTGCAAAACGCTGATGGGAGCCCGTCAGAGTAGCGCTACTGCATGCCAAGCCATTGCAGGATGTAGGGCAGTCCCACCACCGTTCCCGCACCAACGGCGCACAGCACGATCAGAAGCATCGCCGCCTGATCGAGGGAGGACCGGCCTGTCCCAGCAGGTCGGGCGTATTCTGACACTACGCCCTGGTCAGCCGCTGGGACACCCGGCAACGGCGGCGCTGCCGGGCCGAATGGCAAGGCGGTGCCCGAGTGCTGAGCCAGGAACGGCGTCAGGTCGGCTGACGGTGGGAAGTCCTCTGCCGCCGCGCTCTGCGCTTGCAGACCGCCCTGGCCCAGGGCTTCGCGGATCGGCGCTGCCGTTTTGTCTTTGAGCAGCTGCTTGAACGAGGGCAGGCCGACGAAGACGACGTGCAGCAGGGCAGCCATGCCGGCGCTGGGCCGTCCTCCCGGCGCCACCAGGCGTGACAGGATGCGGACGGCGCCTGGGCTCAGCGTTTCGGCCTGGTCAATGACCAGCACAACCCGGCTCTCGCCGGGGCGGCGGAGGCACAAGCGCTGCAGCCCATCATCGGCGGCATCATCCGTCAGCATCCCAACCGCGGGCTGCCCGCTCTGGAGCAGGATCCGCTCGATGGTGAGCGGCGACCGCAGCGGGTTGCCGACCCGCAGGATCCGGGCGCCTGGAGCAAGCACAGCCAACAGGCTTCGTACTGCCTCCTCATGCTGATGGCCGGAACCGAGCAGGACGGTAACATGTGGCGCGCCGCCTGGCCGGGCGGCGGCCAGCATATTGAGGTGCGCAGTCGCCAACGGCGGGCTCTCCAAAGGATGGTTTCAGGGTGCAACAATCTGCCATGCGGATCAACTGCTGTCATGTGGTGGACCGGTCTGCGGCCAGTGTTGCGCCCTGCTTATTCGCCGCGCGGGTCGAACGCCTGGCGCAGCCCGTCGCCGAGCAGGTTCACCGCGATCACCGTCAGGAAAATCAGCAACCCCGGCAGGATCGCCAGGAGCGGCGCCGTCGTCACCAAGTCTTGGGCGTTGTTCAGCATGTTGCCCCAGCTCGGCGTCGGCGGGACGATGCCGAATCCGAGGAAGCTCAACACGGATTCGAATAGGATCACCCGGCCGACCGTAAGTGTGAGCGCCACGATGAGCGGACTTGCGACGTTCGGCAGGATATGCGCCAGGACGACGTACCAGGCCCCGCCGCCGCTGGCCCGGGCGGAGGTCACGAACTCCCGCTCCTTGAGCGAGAGGGTTGCGGCACGGACCACCCGGGCCACGGCGGTCCAATCGAACAGGGCGATGATGACCACCACGCGCCAGAACCCGGCGGCGCCGGAGCGGGCGAAGTCCGGCGAAAACCCCAGCTTCGTCAGGTCGAGCGCTCCCAGCACGATCAGCAGCGGCAGCAGCGGCAGCGCCAGCACCCCGTCGGTGACGCGCATCAGGGCGCCGTCCACCGCACCGCCGAAGTAGCCGGCGGCAACTCCGACCGCGACGCCCACCACCGCGCCCACCAGGGTCGCGATCAGTCCTACCAGCAGGCTGATCTGGCCGCCGGTCATCAGCCGCACCAGCACGTCCCGCCCGGCGTCATCCGTGCCCAGCAGGTGGACCGGCCCCGGCGGGTCGAACCGGCCCAGCAGGTCGGTCGTCGTCGGGTCCACGCCGAGCCATGCCTGCACCGGCCAGGACGATAGGCAGAACAACACGAGCAGGATCAGCAGTCCCAGCGCCACCATGCCGATACGGTGCCGGCGGAAGCGTCGCAGGCGCAGCCTCCAGGGGCTGACGGCCGCTTCGGTGGTGGTCGTGGCGGCGCTCATTTCAGGCTGATCCGCGGGTCGAGCCATCCATAGGCCAGGTCAGCCAGCAGGTTGCTCGCCAGCGTTACCAGTGTGGCGAAGAGGAGGCCGGCGAGGGCCAGGTTGAAGTCGTTGCCCAGGATGGAGTCGTAGATCATCTTGCCCATGCCGGGCTGGGCGAACATGGTCTCGGTGATCAGCGCGCCGCCGAACAGGGTGCCGAAGCTGAGGGCGATCACGGTGACCACGGGGATCATGGCGTTGCGCAGGGCATGGACGCGGATCACGCGTGTTTCGGGTGCGCCCTTGGCCCTGGCGGTGCGGATATGGTCCATGCGCAGCACGTCCACCATCGCCGCCCGGACGTAGCGCACGAATTGCCCTGCGGTGGACAAGGCGAGCGTGAGCACCGGCAATGCCAAGTGGCGCAGAACATCCGCCCAGCCGCCATCGCCGACGTTCGCGGTACCTCCCGCTGGCAGCCAGTGCAGGTTCACGGCGAATACCAGGATGAACACCAGTGCTAGCCAGAACACCGGCACCGACACCCCGGCCAGCGCCAGCACGCTGACCAATCCGTCCACCCAGCCGCCGGGCCGCAATGCCGCGAGCGTGCCGAACGCCAGGGCCAGGACGACGGCCAGAGTGAAGCCGCCCAGCATCAGCTTCGTGGTCTGCCATAGTGCTGGGCCCATCACCTCCAGCACCGGGCGGGCATGGACGCGGCTGTAGCCGAGATCGCCTTGCAGGGCGGCCTGCAGCCAGTGGAGATAGCGGAGCACCAGAGGCTGGTCGAGGCCGTAGATGGCGCGTAGCCGCTGCGCTGCCTCTGGCGTCATGCCGGGGTTGCTGGCCATCATGAGGTCTATGGGGTCGCCGGGCATCAGGCCGATCAGGCAATAGATGGCAAAGGACATGACCAGGAGCACGACGAGGGTCTGCACGAGGCGGCGGAGAATGAAGCGGGTCATTGATGATGGCGGGCCGTGTCTGACTCCCTCTCCCTCCGGGAGAGGGTGGGGGGGAGGGAAACCGGGTGCGCGGATGCCGAACTGCAAAGGGCGCGGTGCCTTGCCACGCCCAGGGAGCGCCGCTGGGCTTCCCTCACCCCAACCCTCTCCCGGAGGGAGAGGGGGAAGGAAGAGGCGCCTACCATGGGAAGTGGCATGCTGCGGCCTGGCCCGGCGCCAGCTCGCGCAGCCTTGGCGGGTCGGTCCGGCACACCGCCTGCGCCTTAGGACAGCGCGGATGGAACACGCAACCCGGCGGGGGAGCCACCGGGCTTGGCATTTCGCCCCTGATCGCGGCGCCCCGCGCCCTGCGACGGCCGATGCGAGGCACGGCGTCCAGCAGCGCCTGGGTGTAGGGGTGCGCCGGCCGGGCGAACAGGGCGTCGCGGGCGGCGACCTCAACCAGCCGTCCCAGGTAAAGCACCGCCACCCGGTCGGCCAGGTGATGCACCACCGCCAGGTCATGGCTGATGAACAGGTAAGCCAAGCCTTGGCCACGGTGCCCCGTCTGCAAATCGCGCATCAGGTTCAGCACTTGGCTCTGGATGGACACGTCCAGCGCCGACAATGGCTCGTCCGCCACGATCAGGCGGGGGCCGGGGGCGAGGGCGCGGGCGATGGCGATGCGCTGGCGCTGGCCGCCGCTGAACTCGTGCGGATAGCGGTTCAGGGCGTCGCGCGGCAGTCCGACCTGCTCCACCAACTCGGCGGCGCGGGCGCGGCGGTCGGCGGCGCTGCCGATGCGCTGGATGCGGAGCGGCTCGGCGATGATCTCCGACACCGGCATGCGCGGGTCCAACGCGCCGTAGGGGTCCTGGAACACCACCTGGATCGCCCGGCGGCTGGCCGCGTCCGGTGCCCGTCCTTCGAACCGCACAGTGCCCTGCGTCGGCTCGCGCAGGCCGGCGACGACGTTGCCTAGAGTGCTCTTGCCGCTGCCGCTCTCGCCCACCAGGGCCAGGGCCTCGCCGGAGGCGACGTGGAAGGAAACGTTCTCCACGGCGCGCAGCACCCGGAGCTTCTGGAACAGGCCGCCGCCCTGCGGGAAGTGGACGCTCACGCCCTCCACTGCCATCAAGGGCGCCATGTCAACCTCATATCCCTGGCCGGATGCAGGCAGCCCAGCGGCCCGGCGCGTGTTCCTCAAGCGGCGGCTCGGCCGCGGTACAGGCGGGGATCGCCTTGGGACAGCGCGGTGCGAAGCGGCAGCCGGAAACTTTGCTGCCCATGTCGGGCACGCCGCCGGCGATCACCGGGAGGTGCGATACGCGCCGGGCTGGGTCCGGCAGGGTCGCGATCAGCCCGGCGGTGTAGGGGTGCAACGGCTGCGCGAACAGCGCGTCCGCCGGGGCACGCTCCACGACGCGGCCGGCGTACATGACGACAACCTCGTGCGCCAGTTCGCTGATGACGGCCAGGTTGTGGCTGATGAACTGGATGGCGGCGCCGGTCTCCGCTTGCAAGGTCAGCATCAGGTCCAGAATCTGCGCCTGGATTGTCACGTCCAGCGCCGTCGTCGGCTCGTCGGCCACCAGCAGGGCAGGACGGCAGGCCAGGGCCATCGCAATCATCGCGCGCTGCCGCTGGCCGCCGCTCATCTGGTGCGGGTAGGCGCGGGCGCGCTCGCGTGCGGCGGGGATGCCGACCTTGTCCAGCAGGTCGGCGGCCCAGTCCAGGGCGGTGGGCCAGGCCACGCCTTCGTGCAGCACCAGGGCTTCGCCGATCTGACGACCAACGGGCATGGTCGGGTTCAGGGCGGACATCGGGTCCTGGAACACCATCGCGACCTGTGCGCCGCGCATCGCCTGCCAGTCGGCGGCGGACTGCCCAGCGATCTCGCGTCCTTGGAACCGGATGCTGCCGCTGACGCGGCCGGGCCGGGGGACCAGGCCCATGAGGGCCAGGGCGGTCATGCTCTTGCCGCAGCCGCTTTCGCCGACGACGCCGAGGGTGCGGCCTGCAGGGATGCTGTAGCCGACGCCGGCGACGACGGTGCGGGGGCCGGCAGGAAGGTCGAAGGTGACCTGGAGGTTGCTGACCTCAAGGACCGCGGCATTGTTGGAGGGTGCGTGCGCTGCTCCCTCTCCCTGCGGGAGAGGGTTGGGGTGAGGGAAGCCAAGCAGCACTAAGTCGGCCCCACTTTTAGGAACAGGCTTTTGCATAGACGTATGCCGCGCCTGCGGTTTCCCTCACCCCGGCACTCTCCCGGAGAGAGGGAGACGAAAGGCAGTCCTGTCACTGCGGCTTCCAGTACTCGGCGAAGATGCCGACGTCGTAGCCGTTGCCGAGCGGCTGGTAACCGGTCAGCCACTTCGGCACGATGTGCGTCTCTGCCCGGAAGAACAGCGGCAAGACCGGAACCTGCTCGGCGTAGATGCGCTGCATCGCCGACCAGTCGGCCTTGGCCTTCGCAGGGTCCAGCTCGGCCTCGACCTTGGCGATGTTGGCGTCCATCTCGTTGTCGCTGAACCCAGGGTAGTTCGCGCCGCCGTAGCTATTGGCCGCTGCCGGGATGTCGCTGGTGCCTAGGGTTCGGCGCGGCGACTCGCTAACGGTGCTGGACCAGCCATACATGCCGAGTCCGGTGTACTGCCGCTGCTTGAGAGTCACGCCGAACAGGGTCCGGGCAGGCTCGTTCTTGATCGTCACGTCCACGCAGGCGGCCTTCCAGTTGTTCTGCAGCACCTGCTCCGTCAGCTCGCGCAGGCGGTTGCCGGCGGTGGTCGTGATCTCGAACGATAGGCGCTGACCCGCGGCATTGCGGCAGATGCCGTCGGAGCCGGGGGTCCAGCCGGCCTCCTGCAGCAGCTTCTTGGCGCCGGGCAGGTCGTAGGGGGCGGGCTTGATGCTGGCGTCATACATCGGGTGCAGCGGGTTGACCCAGGTGGCTGCGACGGGCTGCAGCCCCTCGAACAGCCGGGTCGCCAGCGTCTGCCGGTCGGTCGCCAGCAGCAGGGCGCGGCGGGTGCGCACGTCCTTCAGCAGTGGGTTGTCCAGGTTGAGGTCAATGTGCTCGTAGGTCAGGCTAGGGCGGAACTCGTAGTTGAAGCGATCGGGTGCCTGCTTCCGCAGCGCCAGCGCTTGATCGATCGTCAGGCCCACGCCTTCGCCGGCCACCAGGTCCAGGTCGCCGGAAAGCAGGTTGGCCTGCAGGGCGGAGGTGTTCTCGATGGTGCGGAGCACGATGCGGCGCAGCGCCGGCTTGGGGCCGGGCCAGTAGGGGTTTGGCTCGAACACCACCTGGGAGCCCGATTGATACTGGGTAATCAAGTAGGGGCCGTTCCACAGCCCGGCTGTCGTCGGCTCCCGCGCATACAGGGTATTCTTGATGTAGTCGCCGGGGTTGGTGGCCTTGGCGGCGATTTCGCCTTCCAGGTGCTCGGGGACAATCTGGTCCCACATCATGTAGTCGTTGATGACGCGGTCGGTGTGTAGGACGGCGGTGCTGTCGTCCACCACGTCCACCCCGCTCGCGCGCGCCCAGGGGTAGGTGTTGCCCGACCCGGTGTTCGGATTGGCCGCCAGCTTCCAGGTAAAGGCGATGTCGCGCGCCGTTACCGGCTTGCCGTCGCCCCACATCAGGCCGGGCTTGAGCTTGATGGTGATCTTCATGCCCTTGGTGCCCTCGGGGCGGTCCTCCAGGGCGGCGAGGCCGTTCTCCAATGACGGCAGCTCCGCGCACAGCAGGCAGACGGGGTGCCAATCCTTGTCGTACGCGCTGATCTGGCGCTGCGCAAAGGCGAGAGCGTAAGTCTTGATGACCTCGGGGTCTATGAATGGGTTGAGGGTGCTGGGGAACTGCGCGGCGCCGATCACCAGGTCGTCCTTGGCCTGCGCCGGCACGGCAAGCGCCAGGGCGGGGATGGCGGCCAGAAAGACATAGCGCAGTCGCATGAGTAGCGTCCTCGTGTGGGTGCGGCGCAGCATAGCCGTTTACGTGGCGTGAACGTCAACAGTGCACGGCTTTCTGCTCCTTCTCCCTCTCCCTCCGAGAGAAGGTTGGGGTGAGGGGGCGGGCAAGCACGGCCCTTTCCGAGCGATCTGAATGCAGGTGGCGTGCCAGGTGAACCGCTCCGCAGCGAAGACCCCCTCGCCCCAACTCTCTCCCGGAAGGAAATGGAGAAGCATGCTCTTATGGCGATTGGGTGAACAGGCGCGACAGGAGGCCGTGCGGCGACACCGGGCCGGCGCCTTGGCCAACGGTCACCGTGGCAGTCATGCCCAACGCGAGGTGGACGGTGTCCGGCACCTGGTCAATGTGGATGCGGACTGGGATACGCTGCGCCAGGCGCACCCAGGTGAACACGGGATCAACCGATGCCAGTCCAAGCGCGCCCGGAGCGGTGTTGGGCGTGTTGATGCCGCGGGCGATGCTCTCGACATGGCCCTGCACCGGGTCGCGGTATCCCATCAGCGCCGCCACCGCCGGCACGCCGACCTTGATGCTGGCTAGCTTGGTTTCCTCGAAGAACCCGGTGATCCAGAAGCTGTCCTCGTCCACCATGGCGAGGTTCCGGGTGCCCGTGGTGGCGTAGTCGCCCTCCTGCAGCTGCAGGTTGGTGATGTAGCCGTTGACGGGGGACATGACCTTGGTCCGTTCCAGGTTGATGCGGGCCTGGTTGAGCTGGGTGACGGCGGTGGCAAGCGCAGCGCGGGCGATGTCGGCGGTGGCCTGGTAGGTTTGCTGCTCCTCGACGGAGGTGCTCAGGGTCGAGAGCTTCTGCCGCCGGGTGGCTTCGTTGTTCTTGGCGGCCAGGTCCGCCTGGCGGCTTTGCAGGGTGGCCTCGGCGGAGGCGACGGCAATCTGGTAGTCCACCGGGTCAATCTCATACAGCAGGTCGCCGCGATGGACCGTCTGGTTGTCGGCCACGTGCAGGTGCAAGATGCGTCCGGACACCTCCGGCGCCTGGCTGACGACATAGGCCTGCACCTGACCGTCCCGGGTCCAGGGTGAGGTCAGGTAGTCGTTCCAGACCGCAAACCCGGCCACTGCGGCGCCGGCCAGGAGAACCAGGGTGATGGAGACGCTGGCGCCCCGGCGGATTGCGGTGTTCATGCGATGTCCCTCACCCTATAGCCACCGCACCAAGGCGCCGACGATGCAGATGTAGATCGCGGTGCCGGCCAGGGGCGGGTTCCACATCCAGCGGAACAGCCGCAGCCGCAGCAGCAGCCACCGCAACGGGAGATACAGCAGCGCCGCGACGCCGAGGTAAACCAGCAGCGGCGAGAACAGGATGCCGAACAGGTTGGTTTCGCGCCACACCCTCTTTGCCTTTCAAGACATCAGTTTGCGGTAAAAGCGCAGCGTGTCCCGGCCGGGCCGCAGCAGCAGGGCCGCACCGGCCAGCCCGGATACGGCTGTCAGCAAGGGCCGGCCAACCGGCTCGTCCCCGGCGTCATCCAGCAAGCCCTGAGCCGCGGCGAGCATCGCCGGGCCGTCTTGCCGCCGCAGCGCGTCCGCCGCGTGGGCGGCTGCCGAACCATGCGCGGGCGTCAGGGCGGCCAGGCCGGCCCAGGCGCGGCGGACTGCCAGGTCCACCTCGCCGACACCATAGATATGGCCCAGCAGCCGCAGCCGCGCCGGGGTTTGCCGGCCTAGGAACTGTAGCGCCTGCGACATGCGGTCATACAGCAGGGAATAGGCTGCCGGCGTCAGGGTGGCCTCGCCTGCGCCCTGCCGCACCGTGCGCCGTAGTGTCCGTCCGATGGCAACCGCGACCCTCGCAAGCCGCCGGGACTGGGAGCTGGGAAAGATGACGTTGAACGACAGCACCACGAACACCATCGCCAGCCCGACCTGCACGACCGTGCCGACGTAGCTGCCGAGGTCGAAGGTTTGCGGATTTGACGGGCTTAGAATGATGGTGAACAGCGTCGGTCCCGAGGCGACGTAGGGTCCCAGCACCTCGTGGCGTTGCGCCAGGGCACACACAAAGGCGATGCCCCCGATCACCAGGGCGAACATGGTGTAGCCCGAGGCGCCGGGCAGCAGCAGGAACTTGCCCGCCCCGGCCAGAATGGCGATCGGCAGCAACGGCAGGCCAAAGCGTAGGCTGGCCTGGGATGGGTTGGGGTAGGTGCCCAGCAGTGCGACGAACGCCGACTGTTGAATAAGCACCAGCGTCGCGCTGCCCCAGTCGGCCACGACGCAGAACACCGATCCCAGGCCGACAGAGATCAGCACCCGCACGGCGCCGGTCAGCGCGGCCATGTGGTCG
>CAXTOB010000219.1:0-10032 GCA_964245505.1 uncultured Acetobacteraceae bacterium
CGGTGGAGCATGAGGCGGATCATGGCGAGGGTGATCATGGCCTCGGACACCTCGGGCAGCTGCTCGTAGTCCCGGGACAAGCAGCGCCAGCGGCCAAGCCAACCGAGTGTACGCTCGACCACCCACCTGCGCGGCAGCACGGCGAAGCCCTTTGTCCCCGACGGGCGGCTGACGACGGTCAGCACAAGGCCGAGCAGGAAGCAGGCGAGCAGGACCGGCACGCGGTTGTAGCCGCTGTCGGCGAACACGGCGCGCAGCCAGCAATACAGCCGCTTGATGCGCCCAAGCAGGCCGCCCGCGCCGTCGGCGTCCCCGATCGAGGCGGCATGCACGACAACGCCCAGCAGCAGCCCTTGCGTGCCCACCGCGATGTGGCGCTTGCGTCCCATGACCTTCTTGGCCGCATCATAGCCGCGCGAACCGCCGGCTTCCGTTGTTTTCACGCTTTGGCTGTCGATAATGGCGGCCGTGGGGCTTGGCTCCCGCCCTGCTCCCTCACGCAGCAAGACCACAAGGTGATGACGCATGCTCTCCCACACGCCCGCGTCGAGGAACGCACGAAAGTAGCCATACATAGTTTGCCAGGGCAGAAACGCCGGCGGTGGTGGCAGGTGCCGCCATTGGCAACCCGTCCGCAGAACGTAGAACACGCTGTCCAGCAGGCGTCGCATATCCGTCGTCCGTGGACGGCCACCGGGCTTGGCCGGCGGGATCAAAGGCTGCAACAGCCGCCACTGGTCGTCGGTCAGTCTCTGACCCGACCCGTAATCACCAACCAACGCACGATCCTCAGGCGTCCACATCGCAGGCTCCACGACAGCCAAACCGTCTGGAACGCAACCAGGACACCCCCGGTTAGACTGTCACGCCAACGCAAGCGACCTTTGCAAACGGGGTCTTAGACGATTGAGCCCGCTTAAACCACCCTCAACCTCCACGCACGTCAGGTAGCGGCGCGCTGCCCGCTGTGCGCCAGACTGTCAAAGCGCGTCCACAGCCGCTACAAGCGGACGCTCGCCGACTTGCCCTGGGGCGAGCAGGCTGTCACGGTCCGGCTGAGCGTTAGGCGCCTGTTTGCTGAACGCTCGCCCGATGTCGTAGCACCCTATGCGCGCCGGACGACACGCCTTTTTGGGCAGCTCACGGCCGTGGGCCTGGCGCTTGGCCGCGCATGGGCAGGCGTGGACGCTACATGGCCAGGGCTGGTTGGGACAGGCGATTGCCCGCCACCTGTGGAGCGAGACCGTTCCTGAGTGCAAGGGTCGCGGCGATGCTGGGCACAGCCTGCTCGACCCCTGGCAGCACGTCGTGCTCGAACACTGGAGCAGTGGCCGTCGTCACGGCATCCGGCTGTTCCGCGTGCTGCAAAGGAATGGCTATCGCGGCAGCTATCCCACGCTCGCGCGCTACCTTCAGCGCCTGCGCGCGGCGCAAGCGACCGTGCTGGCCCACAAGTCGGCCAGATAACCGCGGCTGGTGCTGGTTGCAGCATCTCGGCCGGTATCGACCTCGCGCACCGCGGCCTGGCTGATGCTGCGCCGGGCAGAGAAGCCCAGCGCCGACGATGTGGCGTTGCTGGCCGGTCTGCGCCAGCACGCCCCCTAACTGGATGAGGCAATTGCACTCGCTGAGGAGTTGACCGGCCTGATCCGCGATCACGCCCCCGACTGCCTCGACCCACGGCTGCAGCGGGCAGGAAACAGCACCGTCCGCCGATTGCAGGGCTTCGCCAAGCGCCTGCGGATCGACTACAACACCGTGCGTGCCGGCGTGATGCTGTCTAGGAGCAATGGCCAGACCGAAGGACAAGTCAACCGGCTGAAAACCCTCAAGCGCCAGATGTATGGCCGAGCCAACCTCGACCTGCTCGGCCGGAGGCTCCTGCTCGCATCCTGAACATCAAGAGTGGCCAAGAACCTGTCATTGGCACGGAGGGGACATGCGTAAGGCCGAAGTCCTTGTTGTGCGCTATGCTCGACCCGTTGAGCGAGGACTTTACCAGGGGTTACCGGAGGAGTGATTTGTCCTTTGGGGCAACCGGGGGCCGGGACTGATGCAGTACTATCCCTTCGTCACCGAGATCGACTCTTGCATCCGGGTACACTGCCAAAGCTAGCCGCAAACTAGCTGCAAAATGGGATTTGAAGTTGTCGCTACGTGCGAAACCTGCCCCGAACTGGGCGCGTAGTGCCCGCCATGAGACTGGGCGCGGCGAAGTCAAAGAATGCAGCCGATACGCCAGCCATGCATATGCATCGAGAGCCATACTATTATTGCTGACGGCGCGAACCGCGGACTCCTCGAGAGGCACTGGATGCCGCTTGAGTTGTTCAAAAAAACCTTCTGAAAGGCGTGCACGTTCGACAAATCCGGACCCGCGAGCTGTGTCGTCGGCTTCTAGGAATAGTGCGCTGTCGACGATGGACTGATTCACAAGGCCGGCCGACTTGCCATTGGTGACATGAAAACTCAGGCGGCATCGTGCAAGGCGCTCTGCCTGATCACGTACTGCGGCAATGGATTTGCCTCCAGTAGGAATACCGAGCCTGTGGAGCCATGCTCGTAGACTACCACCGAGTTCAACCTCTCGACTGCCAGTGCGCAATGCCTCGCTTTGCAAATAAAGAAGAATAAGTCGCGCTCGACTACCGTATGGAACGCCAACTGGAACTGGTTTGCCCTCTGCTGCAACGCGAACACCGGGCTCAACCAACAACACCAAACGTTCGCCGCGAATCTGCCAAATCTCGTCGTCAGGTAACCTCCTATGAGGGAGAGCAGCCTGACACCAGCCGCTGTAAAGGAAGCCAATACCGACGTCTTCATCGGTCATGTAGCTCGCAGCAGCCTCGACCTCTCGTCGGTCGAGCATACCGAGTTGAAGAACCCCTTGTTTGCCCTTCTCTTCAAGAAGCTTGTGCACGGTTCCCATATCCAAACAATGCCCTGATTGTTCGCCATCTGTCTCTAGGGACTTTACCAGGGACAAGCTACTAGGAAGATATTAGACTCTTAGTATTAGTATGTCCTGGTAAATACCTCGGGAGAATTCCTGTAAGCTGCTGATTCCAAATTGTCCTGCCTGAGCAGGCTTCCTGGCAGAGTCCCCAGTGAACCCTGGTAAAGTCCCCGTCAAGTGTGTTGATAGACCACCACCTCGGCAGCGTGATGATGGGGGTGTAATGCGCGACTCGGGCCGGGTCCTGGTAAAGTCCCCACAAAGGGAGTTTGGCCGGTTGCAGGCTGGCCTGAAACGAGCGTCCGGACCGAGCAGCGTAGGGCAGGTGGGGGCTGGCTAGCTCTCAAGGCAAGCCTTACATCGCTGTTCTTACAGCGAGCTTCCGTTTGCAGAGCGCCTGTATATGAATGGAAAACGAGGTTGCTTCCAACAGCGGCCAGTGTGCATCGGATGTAGGTCGGCTGCCGGACGACCGGAACCTCGTTGCTCGGAGATCGCACCGCGGCTTCGAACAGTTCACGCCCGAGCAGGTCGAGGCCGCCCGCCGCCACGCTGACCTCCCGTGTGGCGCGGCTACGAGAACAAAATGCCTGCAGCACTGGAGAGCATCCGTCGCCTGGTGCCGCGAGCACCACTGCCAGGCGTTTCCGGCCCGGTCCGGCGGCCGCTTCAGTCTACCTTTCTGGCCTCGCGGCTGCTGACGAGGCCTTGTAACGCCCGCTCTCTCGACGGCCGCCATCGACCGCGCTGCCGGCAAGCGGGCGAGGCGATCCTGCACAAGGTCTGCTGGCGCACCGACGCTGCGGCCCAGCACAAGGTCCCGCCCGGAGTGGAGTAGCGGCAATGCCGCCACTATGTCCATATAAGGTGGTATCTACTTCGCACCCTTTCGTTGTCCCCGCGCCTATCTGGACGGATCCGTCGCCCAACGCCGATCCAGGGCCAGCTGCGCTCCACTCGGATTTCCGCTCCTGATGTCTTGCTTCGGCCTACGTCTGACGCCACGCGGCCACCTCGTGCTCGAGCAGGCCATAGGCGGGCCCGTCATGGACGGAGCCGCGGCGGCGCGCCTGACCGAGGCGTTCGCCGGTGGAACGGGAGCGGGTCTGGTCCAGCTCGGGGCAGGGGAGGTGGGGCAGGTCCTGCCGCCCAGCTTCGGCTGGTGGCGCGGGTTCGCCGGGCGCTACGTGGCGTCATCCCTTCTGCACAGGCCGAGTACCGTCGATGATGCGCCGGTCCTGTCTGCCTTGCCCGAGGTCGCAGCGCCGGACGCAGCGGAACTCGCCGCGCTGGTACTGACGGCGCCGATGATGCCGGGCTCCGAATACCTGACGCCAGATGTCCTGCGGGCGCTGTGGATAGAGATAGGGACGGCGCTGGCCGCCGCCCTGATCGCAGCCAAGACGGATCTGCAGAGTTTTCTGAAACGGCTGAACCCGGCTTGGAACCTGGTTGGGCGCGTGCACTTCAACCTGGCTGAGAACCGCGCCGATCCTGAGTTCCCATTCGCCTTCATGGCCACCTACACGACGCAGCTGTCGGCACAGGTCAAGGCCCAGCACGTGCCGCTCGGCCGCGCCTTGCGCGAGTATGCGGGGGCGGCGAACAAGGACAAACTCCTGGCCCTCCTCATGCCAGTGCAAAGAGCTGCCGACGCCTGCCCCTGGCTCAAGGCGATGGTGGACACCGGGATCATCTTCCAACCCCTGCGCTGGAGCCCGCAGGACGCCTCGCAGCTGCTCGCGAGCACGCCCGGGTTGGAGGCTGCCGGCATCGTCGTGCGCATGCCGGCCACTTGGCGCGCGAACCGTCCATTGCGGCCGCGTGTGACGGCCACGGTCGGGGCACGCGCACCGTCCGCGCTTGGCCTCGACGGTCTGCTGGATTTCAGCGCGGAGATGATGCTGGACGGCGAGCGCCTCACGGAACAGGAGATGTGCACGCTGCTCGCCGGGACCGAAAGCCTGGTGCTGCTGCGGGGCCACTGGGTCGAGGTGGACCGCGCCAGGCTCGGGCGCACGCTGCAGCGCTTCCGCGACGCCGAACGCCTGGCCGAGGAGGGCGGGCTGACGTTCACGGAGGCGATGCGCATGCTCGCCGGCGCTGCGATCGCGGCGGACGATGACGGCGACGCGGCGGCTGCCGACTGGTCGCGCGTGACGGCCGGGCCGTGGCTGGCGACAACGCTGCAAGCCTTGCGCAACCCCAAAGGAGGAGCCGGCGCCGATCCCGGGCCGGCCCTGAACGGCACGCTGCGCCCCTACCAGAAGGCTGGCGTACAATGGCTGCACCTGCTGTCCGGCCTTGGCCTGGGCGCCTGCCTGGCGGACGACATGGGGCTGGGCAAGACCATCCAGGTCCTCGCACTGTTGCTCGTGCAGCAGGCGAAGCGCGATGGCGCCCCGGCCCATCCCAGCCTGCTGGTCGCACCTGCCTCGCTGCTCGCCAACTGGTTGGCGGAGATCGAGAGGTTCGCCCCCAGCCTGAAGGCCAGGATCGTCCATCCCTCGGCCATGACCGCCGAGGAGGCCAGGCAGTTCACGCCGGACCAGGCCTGCGGGCTTGACCTAGTCATCACCAGCTACGGCTCGCTGCTCCGCAATCCCGGCCTCGCGCAGGCCACTTGGCGCCTTGTCATTCTGGACGAGGCGCAGGCGATCAAGAACCCGCAGGCCAAGCAGACCAAGGCGGCAAAGGCGCTGAAGGCGCAGTCGAGGATCGCACTGACCGGGACGCCGGTCGAGAACCACCTCGGCGACCTGTGGTCGATCTTCGACGTTATCAACCCTGGGCTGCTGGGGACCGCGCGGCAGTTCTCGCGCTACGCCAAGGGCCTCAGCGGGCGGGAGCTGAACCCCTACGGTCCGCTTCGTGAGCTGGTGCGCCCGTATATCCTGCGGCGCATGAAGACGGACAAGTCCGTCATCGCCGACCTCCCGGACAAGACAGAGGTCAAGGCCTATTGCAGCTTGTGCCGCAAACAGGCGGCGCTCTATGGGCAGGCGGTCGAGGATCTGGCGGAGAGCCTCGAGGCCACCGACGGCATCCAGCGCAAGGGCGTCGTTCTCGCCACGCTGACCCGCCTCAAGCAGATCTGCAACCACCCCTCCCAGTGGCTGGGCGACCAGGCCTGGGCGGAGGAGGACAGCGGCAAGTGGACGCGCCTGCGCGAGATCGCCGAGGTGGTGGCAGCCCGGCAGGAGAAGATGCTGGTCTTCACCCAGTTCCGCGAGATGACGGAGCCTCTGGCCAGCTTCCTCGGCGGCATCTTCGGACGTCCTGGCCTGGTCTTGCATGGGCAGACGGAGGTCAAGCGACGCAAGGCGCTGGTGCAGGCGTTCCAGGCCGACGAGGCCGTGCCCTTCTTCGTGCTGTCCTTGAAGGCGGGGGGCGCCGGGCTGACGCTGACCGCGGCCTCCCACGTCGTGCACTTCGACCGCTGGTGGAACCCGGCCGTGGAGAACCAGGCGACCGACCGCGCCTGCCGCATCGGCCAGAGGAGGAACGTACTGGTGCAGAAGTTCGTCTGCCGCGGCACGGTCGAGGAGAAGATCGACGCCCTGATCGAGTCGAAGCGGGGCCTTTCGGAGGGGTTGCTGGTCGGACCCGGCGAGATCAACCTCACCGAGATGAGCAACGACGCCCTGTTGCAGATGGTCGCGCTCGACATCCATGCCGCCTTGAAGGACTGACCCGCGATGGCGCGCTACGACGACAGATGGCCTGCCTACGTCCCGGTGGCCGAGCGCCGCCGCCAGGCCGAGCGCGAGACGGCGAAGCTGCGCAAGACGGGCCACCTCGTTGCACCCGTGCAGATCGAGGGGCGTGCGATCGCCACCACCGTCTGGGGCAAGGCGTGGTGCGACAACCTGGAAAGCTATCGCGACTACGAAAGCCGCCTGCCGCGCGGCCGCACGTATGTCCGCAACGGCTCGGTCATCGACCTACAGATCGGGCCGTGCGAGGTGAAGGCGCTGGTCAGCGGGTCGTCGATCTACAAGGTCGGCATCACGATCGCTCCCGTGCCGGCCGCTCAGTGGCGCTCGATCTGCGCGGACTGCGCGGGCCGGGTCGAGTCCCTGGTGGAGCTACTGCAAGGGCGGCTGTCCCAGGGCGTCATGGAACGCATCTGCCGCCAGGGCACAGGTCTGTTCCCCAAGCCGTCCGACATCAGGTTCTCCTGCAGCTGCTTGGACTATGCCTCGATGTGCAAGCACGTAGCGGCGGTGCTGTATGGGGTGGGAGCACGGCTCGACCGAAGCCCGGAGCTGCTGTTCCGCATGCGCGCCGTTGATGAGAGTGAGCTGTTGGCCAGCCTCGACAGCGTGGTGCCGGCCGCGACGCTCCCTGGGGAGCGCGTCCTCGCGGGAGAAGATGTCGCTGCCCTGTTCGGCCTCGATATGGCCGGATCGGATGATGAGGAGGCCAAGACCAGCGACAGGCTTTCGCAGTCACCGCCCGTGAGCGATGCTGCCGTCTCGTCGCCACCGAAGCAGGCAGCAGGACGGAGCCGCCCGAAGTCCCCGAAGAAGGTGGCGTCCGCAGCCCCATCCTCTCCCGCGAAAGGCGCTCAGCCCCGTATTCCGACGCTGACTTTTGGGCGGGGAAATACAACGGTTGGCAAAAGCGTTGCAACCCGGCGCTCGAAGCCAGGCACGCTGGACAACACGGAAAACAAGTCGCGGAAGGCTGCGGCCCTTGGATTATCCGGGCAACCGCAGTCCGATACCCGGCCCGCTCGATCGAGCAGTGTTCGTGTCTGCATGGGGCAAGCCAAGCCGGCTGGCCAGGCTGCCAAGGGGGCTCCATTGCCGGGGAGGGTAACCCCGTTGCGTCAGCGCTCAACGTCTCGATCGGGGATCACCCAGGCAGCTCCTGCACCGGCTGAGCTGAATGAGCAAAGTGCAAGACAAGTGCTGGAGGCGGTCCTTGCGCAATTGGAGAGCCTCGGCCGTGGCATCGGCGACGTCGGGCAACTCCGGGCGGACGTGCAGAAACCGGGCGGCCGGATCGATGAACTCGCGACCATCATGGCGGGGCAGGGGGCAGCGCCACCCGAGGGTGCGGCGTCGGCGATGTCCGAGCGGAGTCCGAAACCGAAGCGAACGTCCCCGAAGCAACGTGAGGCCCGCGCCCGGCGATCTGCCGAGCTGGGCGGCACCTCAGACCGTAGCAGTGCCGGGAAGGGCAACGTGAATGGAGGCGGGCGTGACCCAGTTGATGCCGTGCCGCTTGCCGCAGCCGTACAGACGCAGGCACCGCTGAAGCCCAAGGACGAGGTAGCCCTGGACGCCCCCAAAAAGCAGCCCAGGCGTGCCGCTCGGTCAGCGGGAAAGGCCGCACGGCACGCGAGGAATTAAGGCGACGACCTCATCATGGCAGGAAACGGCACGTTTGCTCCAGCACGGCTTGATAAGTGTAAAGCAGCGCAGATGTTGGACACGGGAGAAGGTTGAAAGCTCAGTGTGTCATGGCGCTGATCCGCGTCGAGACCCGTCGCTGACTTACATGCTGATATCTGACGCTGAGTTTGTCTTCAGCCGCCCCAATTTGGACGACTGCCGCCGCTCACGCCTGCCGCGCTCGAAGTCTCCTGCGAACGATCAGCAACTCAGGAAGCATGCTCCACATAACAGAATGCAATTGCGGCATCGCACGGACGTTCGTTTGCTACGTCCCATCCAGGCGGGCAGGCACTGCGATCGCCACTTCCAACTCGACCACTTTGGCGCGTGCAGCCACGACTTCGCGGTGTTGTTGCCCGAGACGTCCCTCCAGGTCCGCCGCAGTCCCACGGCCGGGCAGGGATGGATCGCCATGCTCCTCGGTGCTTGCCCCGATGCCGGCTAGCGCGGAATCGATAGCAGTCAGGTCCAGCATCGGCAGCCGGCATGGCATCGTTGCGCGCTCAAGGCGGGACGGCGTTTGCGAACTATCCAACGTGCGTATCCCCGGGAAGGCCACCTGCGCCAGCACACCGCCTGAGGGCGCCCACACCCAGCCCTCGCCGCGTGCAAGCCGCGGCAGCGCGGCCAGGATGCGCCGGCCCTCGGCCCGGTCGGCCTTGCCCTCGATCCAGCGGCCCACCGCCCCGCGGTCCTGGCTGGAAGTGAGCTTCATCGAAATGAGGACGTCGGCCTGCGAGAGCACGTCCTTGTGCAGCACCGCCGGGCACTGGCTGATCAGCCACGGCACGAAGCCCCGGATGCGCCCGCGGCGGACGATCTCCTCGACCCGCTGCAGCAGGTCGTAGCCGTCCGGCTGCACCCGCTGCGGCGCCTACAGGTCGGCCTCGTCCAGCACTAGAGCACGTTCGGCTCAACGGGAGACACCAAACATGTTTCAACCTCATGTTTGTGCAAGCGTTTGTCCGGCCCAAATGGAGCTGTTTGAGCCGGACATGCTCTAGGTGCAAAGGCTCGGTATTGGCCTGATAAAACGCCTCGGTGAACGTCGTCATGAACCCGCGCCGGGCCGCGACGCTGCCCAGGTCGGAGACGTCCACCACGCAGCCAATCTGGTGGGTGCCGATGAGGTGGCCGAGTGCCGCGCCCATGCTCTCGTCCAGCGGCACGTCCGCGTGCCGTCCACCGAACACCATGACGGGGCAGGGGAGGGGGGACGCGCCTCCTTCCGGTCCGGCGCGCAGGCCCCACCACACCCCGAGCGGGTCCACGACGCAGACCCGGGCGCCTCCATCGACCAGGCGCTCCACCGACCCCTTGGCGGCGTAGGTCTTGCCCGACCCTGACATGTCGACGATGGCCAGCCGCTCGTCCAAAGCCGAAAGGGGCAGCACGCCCACAAGCTTCTCGCCCTGATCGGTGTCCCCGGCCGGAAGCCGGCCGCCCTCGGGCGCGTCACCCTTGGCTTAGTGCGCGGACATGACCCGACCGATCGTCGCCAACCATAACCTGTTTACCTTTCAGTGCTGCTCTACAAGAGCATACGGATGGCAGAGATCCAGGGGCCTACGTGGCCGCCAACCCATGTGCGAACGACCGGCTTTGAAAAGAACGTAACTGCCCAGGTAAGCGGCCGAGATAAGTGTTGACCGGTCACGGGCGGGCATG
>CAXTOB010000220.1:0-9918 GCA_964245505.1 uncultured Acetobacteraceae bacterium
GCCGTAATCGGCCGGGTAGATGTCGGTGGTCAGCCGCTCCTCGAACCCATGCAGCTGGTCCGGCCCGCAGAAGTGCATCTTGCCCGTAAGCGTCGTAAGGTATCCCGCCCGCCGCACGTAGTGCGCAAACGTCGGCACCTGCGAGCCGAACTCGGCGGCATTGTCATAGGCGCCCGTCTCGGACGGCAGCCGGCCGGACATGAACACGGCACGCGACGGCGCACAAAGCGGGCTGTTGCAATACGCGGATTCGAACACCACGCCCTGCCCGGCCAGGCGGTCCATGTGCGGCGTCAGCGCGACGCGGTTGCCGTAGGCCGGCAGCGCCCCGGCGGTCATCTGGTCCGCCATCAGGATCAGGATGTTCGGTGTCCGCGCCATGCCTAACCCCCGGGATAGACGATGCAGCGTCGATCCATTGCAGTAGGATAGCCCCAGCCTGAACCCGCCGTGAACCAGGCATGGCGTAATCAGGAGAAGACAGGCCGGCATGGACCTGCCCTCACTCCGAGCGCTCGCGGCGTTCGATGCGGCGCGACGGTATTGCACTTCAGCGGTGCAGCGCGCGAGCTGGACGTCAGCCAATCCGCTGTCAGCCACCAAGTCACCTGGCTGGAGAAAAGGCCGGGCCGCACGCTGGTCCGTCCAATGTTCACTGCATGCCGCTTCGACAATCCTGCCCGGCGTGACAGGATGCGTGCCGCCGTCACCTGCCGTACGGCCAAACACCGGGAGCGCGTCATGCAAAGCATCGCCAGGCTGGCTGCCGCCCTGCTCGCGCTGTGTTCTGCAGGGGTCGCGAGGGCCGACAGTTGGGACGGCATCGTCCGCATCGGCGTGCTGACCGACATGTCCGGGGTGTATTCCAGCATTTCCGGCAAGGGCGCGGTGATCGCGACCCGCATGGCGGTCGAGGACTGCCTGCGCGCCGAGTGCGCCGGCATGAAGATCGAGGTCCTGTCCGCCGACCACCAGAACGAGGCCGACGTGGTGCTGGCCACTGCGCGGGAGTTGGTGGACAAGCAGGGGGTGGACGCCTTCGCCGGGTAGTGTCTCAGTTTGAATGTCGGCTTACGACACTAAGCGGTCATTGGATCAAGGCACCGTACGTGTGCGTGTATGACCCCTCATCGAAATATTCGAAGCTCTGTGTCCAGCACTTACCAGGCCAGAGGTACTCGACCCGTCCCCCTTCCGGTCGGTAGACGGCGGTGTAGGCGGTGGTGAAACCGACATGGCGCGAGTACAGCGGAGCCTGAAAGAAGCGCGCCAATAATGTCGAGAGCGTCATGGACGGTTCCTTAAGGGCGTTGTCCAGCACGCGCTGACGCAGGGCAGAGCTGGAAGCAAGCGAGGCTCTCTCCTGATGGTTCGTGCACGTCTGAAGCCGGGTGACCGCAGGCTCGCGATCCGGTCCTAGGAACAGGGTCGCGTAATCGCCCGTCCGGTCTAGCAGCATGACGTTTTGCGGCTGTGCAACCGGAATACGGCAGAGAGCCGTAGTCGCTTCACCGACCGATCGGCACGTCTCAAGCACGTAGCGCAGCATCAGGATGATGGCGAACCCCACTCCGTTCCGGCCGCCGCCACCCAACGTGAGACTGGCGACCAACCCGTCATCGTTCATTCCGTCGAGACATCCGCCCCAGGGTCGCTGCGCCTTGGCGATCACGCGCCGCTTCGACCACGCGGTGAGTTCGATGCGATCGGAAACGATATGGAGGGAAAAGTCATAGTTGCGCACCAGCGCCGGACCTCCATCTCCGAGCCAGATCGCCTGGCTACAACCGTGACGGAGGGGCGCCGGGCGATAGTGACTTAGAATGCGGTGTGCCAAGTCATCGTTCCCGACCAACTGGCACATGTTATCGTAGTAAGGCACGAGTTCGGGCATGTGCTGTCGCAAGGCGGTGCGGCATTCGGATGCTGTCCGCGGCTCCATTAGCCCCACGCCGCGATACCAACGCGCGGCTTCATCTCGCCCTGCTTGGAAGCGTGTGAGCCACGCTGTGCCCGGTCGATCCTCCCGTTCGGCAACGAAGGTTTTCTCCATGACTTCCAGGATGTCACACGAGGAGCCCCCGATCTACGCCCGACAAAAGTTTCTTCTCCACCAGGAGCCGACATTCAAGCTGAGACACTACCCTTCGCCGACATGGTTTGCGCCGAGATGCAAGGCTAAGCAGGCTTACCCGGCCTGGCACGGCCGCAAGCCACCCGGTTCACAGCCGCACAAACCTGCTTAGGAGGACGCCAAAATGCCCCGTCGCATCATAGACATCTCGGTCCCGCTGACCGCCGGCATCGCCAGCGACCCGCCGCACATGCTGCCCAGCATCAAGTATCTCGACCACCACGCCACTGCCCCGGACCTCGCCGCCTTCTTCGGCGTGCCGGTCAGCGCGCTGCCGGACGGCGAGTATGCCGCGGTCGAGCAGGTCGCCCTGTCCACCCACAACGGCACCCACCTGGACGCGCCCTACCACTTCTTCTCCAGCATGGACCACGCCCTCGTGCCCGGCGGGCGCCCATCCCTGCGGATTGACGAGGTGCCGCTCGACTGGTGCTTCCAGCCCGGCGTCAAGCTGGACTTCCGGGCCAAGCCGGACGGCCACGTGGTGCAGCCCGCCGAGGTGGAGGCCGAACTGGCCCGCATCGGCCACACCCTGCGCCCGCTGGAGATCGTGGTGGTGAACACCCGCGCCGGGTCGCGCTACGGCGAGGACGATTACCTGGACAGCGGCTGCGGCATGGGCAAGGCGGCGACGCTATGGCTGCTGGAGCAGGGGGTGCGGCTGGTTGGCACCGATGGCTGGAGCTGGGACGCGCCGTTCAGCCACACCAAGCGCCGGGTGGCGGAAACCGGCGATGCCGGGCTGATCTGGGAAGGGCACCGCGCCGGGCGGGAGATCGGCTACTGCCACCTGGAGAAGCTGCACAACCTGGAAGCGCTGCCGGACAGCGGGTTCGAGGTCGCGTGCTTCCCGGTGAAGGTCAAGTCCGGCTCAGCCGGCTGGACCCGGGCGGTGGCAATCCTGCCGTAACCGGCCAGTGCGGCGGGACGCTCGCGTTCAATCCCCGCCCAGTCCCGCCGCCTCGGGGAAGAACATCTCATCCAGGCTCGCCGGCGCCTGCCGGATCGAGCCGATGCGGGCCATGAACTGCGCCGTCCGCAGCACCTTGGCCGGGCGCAGCGTGTAGGCGTAGTCCTTGTCGCCAATGATCGCGAGGATATCGGCCGCCGTGCTGCGCCGGTCCCCAGACATTTCCAGGTAAAGCCGGGCCGCCGCGGGCTTGTCGGCGTTGATCGTCTCGATGGCCTCGGCCAGCCCGTCGTAGAAGGCGCGGAACACCCGGGGGTTCGCCTCGCGGAACCGGCTGCTGGCCAGCAGGGTCAGCGCCGTCGCCGGGCCGCCAAGGATGTCGTAGTTGGTCAGGAGCAGGTGTGCGCCCGGCACATGGATCTCCTGCTCGTAGAACGGCGACGAGCTGAAATGCGCGTTCACCCCCGCCGTCCCGCTGCTGAACGCTGCCAGCGCGTCCGGGTGGGACAGCGAGATGGTGAGCGGGTCCAGCCGCCCATGCTGATCCTCGCCGAACGCTTCCGCCGCGGCCATCTGCAGCATGATCGCCTGGGTGGAGATCCGCACCGACGGCACGGCGATCCTGTCCGCCTCAGTGAAATCGCGGATCGAGTGGACGGCCGGGTTGCGGGTGATGAGATACAGCGGATAGGTCGTGATGGCCGCCGCCGCCTTCACGCCGACGTTGCGCCGGGTCTTGTCCCATAGCGTAATCAGCGACGGCGCACCCTGGGCGGCGAACTGCACCGCGCCGGAAACCAGGCCGTCGTTCATCACGCTAGGGCCGGCCACCTGCACCCAGTTCACCTTCAATCCCTCGATCCCCGCGGCTCGGGCGTGCTTCTCGGCCAGGCCCATCCGTTCCATCACCATCAGCGGCAGGATGCTGACACCATACTGCTCGGCGACGGTGATCTCCGTCATCTCCGCCCGCGCCCGGCCCGGCGTCAGCGCCGCGCCACAGAGCAAGGCGGCCAGGATCAGCCGGGCGATGCGGGTCATGGGGTGCTCCGGAGGGCGGGGAGGCGTGCGGCCAGCGCGTCCGGCACGTCCACGGGGAGGCCCAGCACGCGGTAGGAGTTGGTTTTGCCGTGGATGTCGAGGTTCAAGCTGGCGTTCACCCCGCCCTCCAGCACCTCGTCTATGACGAAGTTGAGCGCGTGCAGGTTCGGCAGCTCATGCCGTACGACGGCCGTGGCGCCGCGATGGCGGAACAGAGCATGGACCCGCTCGGCCGTAACCTGGTTCAGCAGCAGCGGCCATAGCTCGGGGTGGTAGGCCACCACGGCGACGTTCAGCCGGTTGCCCTTGTCGCCGGCGCGGGCGTGGGCGATCTCATGCAGCGGGACGTTCATACGAAGCTGAACCCCGGGCTGACCCGGTTGCGCGGCACCAGGTAGGACACGGTGCGGACGCGGTTGCGCACCTGCGACCGCATTCCGCCGCCGCCGGCGGGACCGCAGCACAGCAGGGCCAGCACCTCCTGCATCGCCTGGTCCACCGGGCGGCGGTCGCCGCCGGAAACCGCCAGGCGCACCCGCACCTCCTCCAAATCAGGCGCCGCGGCGGCTAGGCTCCCGGCGTCGCCGTCGAACACGCTCAACGCGCCGATCAGGTCAAGCCGGCGGCGCAGATGGAGGCCGCGCAGGTCCAGCCGTTTGCCGATCACGTCCGCCGCCAGCCTGGCCCGGGCCAGGGCGTTCGGCCCGGCGTAGGAGATTTCGGCCTCGCCGATCCAGTCGCCGGTGAACGACATCGTCGCCTTCAGGCTCGGCGGCGCCGGGTGCCCGCGGGCGCCGGACACTGCGACGCGGTCAGGGCCATCCTGCGCCATCCGGATGCTGGTCACGTCCAGGCTCACATCCGGCGTCAGGTAGGCGGCGGGATCGTGGACCTCGTACAGCACCTGCTCG
This sequence comes from uncultured Acetobacteraceae bacterium, assembly GCA_964245505.1. GTDB lineage: Bacteria > Pseudomonadota > Alphaproteobacteria > Acetobacterales > Acetobacteraceae > DASWOJ01. The sequence goes on from CAXTOB010000220.1 coordinate 4,997, forward strand.
GTCACGGTCCGGCAGGTGACGCAGCCGCCGGTGCCGGCCGGCTTGGTGATGACCGCACTGCCATCGGCCGCCACCTCCGCGATCGGGAAGCCGATGGCCTCAGGCCGCGGCACGTCCTTGAACCCGGGATCGGCGAAGTAGCCGCCCGTCACCTGCGACCCGCATTCCAGCAGGTGCCCGACCAGCGTCCCAGCCGCAAGCCGGTCCCAGTCGTCCCAGCCCCAGCCGAAATGCGCCACGAGCGGGCCGAGCGCCAGCGCCGGGTCGGCGACCCGGCCCGTCACCACGATCTCCGCCCCGGCGAGCAGCGCGTCGGCGATGGGCCGGGCGCCGAGGTAAACGTTGGCGGCAATCAGCTCCGCCGTGTCGCTAGCCAGCCCGGCATCGCCCTCCCACACCTCCATCCCATCGAGGTCCCCGGCTGCAACGGCGTCGCGTATGTCGTCACCCTGCACGACCGCGATGCGTGGCGGCGGCAACCCGGCCTGCCCGGCCCGGCGCTGCAGCAGGCGGGCCGCGGCGGGGGGGTTGGCTGCGCCGAAGTTGCCCACGATGGGGATGCCGGCACGCAGGCAGGCCGGGAGCACCGGCCCAACCAGCTCGGCCAGCAACGGCTCGTATCCGGCGCCGGGATCGGCCCGGCGGGCAACGTGGCCCAGGGCCAGGGTGCGCTCGGCCAGGGTCTCGAACATGATGGCGCCGGGCCGTCCGGAGTGGGCGATGGCCTCCACCACCGGCCCCGGCGCATCGGTTCGGTCGCCGGAGAACCCAGCGCCGCAGCCCATCAGGAATGCGCCTGCATCCATCTCAACGTTGCTCCCTACCGGCCCCTGGGTGCCGCTTGCGGACAGTGCAGCACGCTTCGCCAGGCGGCGCGAGGGGTGCGGGTAGGAGTAGTGCCTCAGTTTGTAAATCGCCTCACGACCCTAAGCCGGGGTTCGAACGGCTGGACGGGCCGTGACGATCCATGTCGCGGCCCGAAGGGCGACCGCACCGTGCTCTTCGCAATCAGCGAGCGCGGCTCGCAGACGGGGTTCTGCGGCTGTTCGAAGACCGGGGTTCTCCCGGAGAATCCTGCCGAGCGGTCCCACTCTGAGGAGCACCGTGGCCATGGCTTCAAGGCTACCGCTCGACACTCGCTCATCGGTGGCTTGAACTGTCACGTCTTCGAAGCCTGCTGCTTGGAGGGTCACGCGCAGGAACTCAGCGTCCGCCAAACTGAATGGCGCCGGGTCGGCCATCGTTTCCAAGCCGGTGGCCCGGAGAGGCAGAAGGTCCAACTCATTGTCGTCCAGGGCGCGCCAACAAACGAATGCCAATCTCCCGGACGGCTTCAAGACCCGTCGAAAGTTGGAGAAGGCGGCAAGCGGATTGGCAAACGCCATCACGCCGAACCGCGAGTAGATGCCATCGACGCTCTGGCCGGGGAGGTTGATGCTCTGTGCATCGGCTTGGAGGAAGCTCACCTGCGGCAGCCTGTCGGCCCGACGACTGGCCAAGCCGAGGAGGAGATGTGCAACATCGATCCCAATGACGTGCCCTTCAGGGCCGACCCGTTCGGCCAGTTGCAGGGTGGACTGCCCAGCGCCGCAACCGACGTCAACCACCACGTCGCCAAGCATCGGGGACAAGGCGTCGATTGCGCGCATTCCGAGAGGAGATAGCTGGAGGTCCAGAAGCTCGCAGACCTCGGCCCATGCCTGAGCTGCTAGGTCCGCTCGCGTAGGCGCTTCCGGCATCGGCGCTGTCATGGGAGCCTCGTAGCCTGTTCGGCATTTCAGTGTCAGCGATTATGTCCAGTGATCAGCAGACGCCGACATTGAAACTGAGACGCTGCTCGGGCAGGGAAGGGCGCCCAGGTCATTGCGGCCAGACCTTCCCGCACCCGCTGCGATGGCAGCCGCGGCTGGCTCGGACCCAAGCAAGAAGCGGCCTTCGACACTCATGAAGCCTGCTGGACACCGATGGGCCCAAGCTGGAATGTGCGCGTCCCTTCATCACCAGGGGCATGCAGGTGGACAGCTATCGTCTTCACTACTTCCCGGAGTCCGGCAACAGCTACAAGCTGGCCCTGATGCTCACCTTCTGCGGGCAGACGTTCGAGCCCATCTGGACCGACTTCGCGGCCCGGGTGACCTGGAGCCCGGAATGGCGGCGGACCGTAAACCCCATGGGAGAAATCCCGGTGCTCGAGGAGAACGGCGTCAGCCTGACGCAGACCGGCCCCATCCTGCTCCGCCTCGCCGAGAAGTATGGACGGTTCGGTGGCGCCAATGACGCCGAACGCTTCGAGGTCCTCCGCTGGCTGTTCTGGGACAACCAGAAGCTATCGGGCTTCATGGCGGCCTACCGGTTCCGGCGCACCTTCATGCGAAACTCCGATCCCGCAGTGCTGGCCTTCATGCGCGGCCGGGTGGACGACTTCCTCGGCATTGTCGAGGAGCACATGACCGGGCGTCCGTTCGTGATCGGAGATCGCCCGACGATCGCCGACCTGTCCATGTGCGCCTACCTGTCCTTCCCGGCGGACGAGACGGAATACGACCTCGGTGCCAGCCATCCGCAGGTCCATGCGTGGCTGGGCCGGATCGCGGCGCTCCCGGGCTGGCAGGCCCCTTACGACCTCCTGCCGGGACAGCGCCTACCCCGTTTCACATGAAACGTCGCTTTTGACCCAGCCCTCGTGCGCCATAGGGGATCAGCTCTTCCTAGCGTTCCAGAAGATCGGGAACGGGCTGTCCAGCACCCCTGTCACATTGTCCCGCATCGCAGCAGGCTGGAAGAACTGACCCAGCGGCACGTAGGGCACCTCGTCCCACACCGCCACCTGGATCGCGTCCGTCGCCCGCTTGCGCGCCGCGTCGTCCGGGGCGTCGAACCAGTCGGTCCGCAGAGCCTCGATGCGCGGGCTGGTCGGCCAGCCGAACCAGCCGTTGGCGCCGTTGCCTAGGATCGGGTAGTGCCCGCCGGGGTCGGCGGTGTTCAGCCCCTCCCAGCCCGTGCAGAAGATGCTCCAGCCGCCGCGTTCCACCGGCTCCTTGCTGGCCCGGCGCTGCACCACCGTGCCCCAGTCGCTGGCCTGGTAGTCCACGTTGATCCCCAACTTGATCAGCAGGTCGCGCGTCACCTGGCAGAACGCCTCCAACTGGGGATAGTCGGTGGGGGAGATGATGACAGCCTTCTCGCCGGCGTAGCCGGACTCCGCCACCAGCCGCTTCGCTGCCGCCAAGTCGCGCGGGCCGGTCAGCGCCTCCAGGCCGATGGGCGTGTCGGCCGGGAAGCCCGGTGTGAATACGCCGACCCCGGTGCGGGAAAGCGTCGGGTCCTCGCCAAAGGCGGCCTCCATGAACTCCTTCTGGTCCACCAGGCGCAGCACGGCCTGGCGCAATTTCAGGTTGTTGAACGGCGGGTTCAGGCAATTGAACCGGATGATCTCCACGCTGCCGATGCTGGTCATCGGCACCACCTTCACGCCGCGCGACCGGCGGAGCTGCGGCACCAGATCGGCGATGGGGGTTTGCCACCAGTCCTCCTCGCCGGCCTGGATGGCGGCCGCAGCGGTGGCGGCGTCGGGGATGATGTTCCACTCGATCCGGTCGAAGTTCGCCACCTTGCCGCCGGCCACGAAGTCCGGCGCTTCCTGCCGGGGCACATAGGCGTCATTGCGGGCGTAGGCCGCCAGCGACCCCGGCGTCCACTCGTTGCGCAGGAAGCGGAACGGGCCGGAGCCGGTGAAGTCGGTGATCTGGGTGAAGGGGTCGGTGCGCGCGACGTGCTCGGGCATGATGAAGCACACGTTGGCGGCGGGTTTTGCCAATGCGTTGACCAGCAGCGGGAACGGCGTCTTCAGGCGCACGGTGAAGCTGCGGTCGTCGGGCGCGGCCATTGCCTCGGTCTGTGCGGCCAGGCGCTGGCCGAACCCGTCCCGGCGCGCCCAGCGGGCGATGGAGGCGACACAGTCGGCGCCGCGGACCGGCGTGTTGTCGTGGAAGCGCAGGCCGTCGCGCAGGCGGAAGGTCCAGAGCAGCTTGTCGTCCGACAGATCGAAGCCCTCGCACATCTGCGGCTTGGGGTTGAGTTTGGCGTCCACGCCGAACAGGGTGTCGTAGATCATGTAGCCGTGGTTGCGGGCGACGGTGGTGGTGGTCCAGATCGGGTCGGGGTTGGCAAGGTTGCCTTCCGGCACGAAGCGCAGCGTGCGGGCACGGGCACTCTGGGCGATGGAGGGGCAGGGCAGGGCGGCGGAGGCCGTAGCGGCGGCGAGGAAGGTGCGGCGTTTCATGCAGGTGGGCCTCCGTGTTTCACGGCGGAGGCAAGCAAGGCGGATGCCACGGAGCCGCCGACAGGTCAGCGCGAAGCAGGCAACGCCAACTCCACGATTCCCGCATACATCCCCGCCCCATACGGGATCGCCTCGTCATTGAACGCATACCCGGGATGGTGCGGCGAAAAGCCCGGTCCGTTGCCGACATTCAGGTACGCGCCGGGCACCTGCTCCAGCATGAACGAAAAGTCCTCCGACCCCATCACCGGCGGCTTGTCCCCGAACAGCCGCTCAGCCCCCGCCAGTTCCGTGGCGACCTGCTTTACCAGCTCGACCGGTTCGGCTGCGTTCACGGTCGGGGCGAAGATCAGGCGCCAGTCCACCGCCGCCGTAGCACCGAAGCCGGCCGCAACGCCCTCGGCGAGACGTCGCAGCGCCGCCTCGATCTTGCCGCCGACGTCCCTGGTGAAGAACCGGGCGGTGCCGGACACGGTGGCCGCCTGCGGGATGATGTTGTATGCGTCGCTGCCCACCACCTTGGTCACGCTCACGACGGCGGCGTCCCGCGGCGACAGGTTGCGCGACACGATGGATTGCAGCGCCGTCGCGATGTGGCAGGCGGTCAGCACGGGGTCGCTGCTTTCCTCCGGCCGGGCGC
>CAXTOB010000221.1:0-9917 GCA_964245505.1 uncultured Acetobacteraceae bacterium
GCCACGATGGCGATGCCCTTGCCGGTGCACATCACCGAGCCGCCGCCGATGCAGACGACGCCGTCGATCCCCTCGCGCCGGACCCGGTCGCCTTGTTCGTCGATATGTGAGCAGCGGGCGTCGATCCCGCACTCGTCGAACCGCACGGCCGCGATCCCCGCCTCGGCCAGCGAAGCCAGCGCGGCGGCATGGAAGGCCTGCTGCGAGATCACGGGGTCGGACACCACGAGCACCCGCGACATCGCGAGGTCGCGCGCCAGCGCGCCGGCCGTCGCCAGCGACCCGGCCCCGGCAACGATGCGGGTCGGCATGAAGAAGGTCGTGATCATCGCGCCTCCGTTGATGCGGCCCCGGTCCTGTCCGGGCGCACTCGATGTGACGTCTCCAAGCGTTCGGACCCAAGCGTTCGGGCCTCGGCCCGGATCATGCGGGAGTGTCGCTTTGACCTGCCTGTTCTGCAACACCGTTGCACGGACGGCGCCATGCTGCGGCTTGCCCCGTAGCCGCCACGTTCTTGGCCATCCCCTGTGTATGGCGACAGGACCTTGACCTGATGCGAGCCGCCGTTGACCGTCGCCGGCCACCGCGGGGCGCACGTCCCCGCGTGGGACTGGAACGCCTCCAACGGAAGGGAAGACGGATGGACATACTCTACACGGCAGTGGCCACTGCGGTGGGCGGCCGGCAAGGGCGGGTGCAGTCGGACGACGGCGTGCTCGACACCCCGCTCGCCCACCCCAAGGAGCTGGGCGGCCCCGGCGGCCACGCCACCAACCCGGAGCAGTTGTTCGCCGCCGGTTATGCGGCGTGCTTTGAGAACGCGCTGCTCCGCGTGGCGCGGGAGCGCAAGGCGCCGTTGCGGGAATCGTCCGTCACCGCCCGGGTCGGCATCGGCCGGGAGGTGGACGGCTTCTTCCGGCTGGCGGTCGCGCTGGAGGTGTCGGCGCCCGGGCGCGACCGGGCGGAAGTCGAGGAGTTCGCCCGCATCGCCCACGCCGAGGTCTGCCCGTATTCGCGGGCGACGCGCGGCAACATCGACGTGGCGGTCAGCGTGGGGTGACACCGCCGAAGCAGCCGGCGCCCCGGTCCCGCAACGCGACCTTCGCCGCCGTCCGCCGGCTCGATCCAATCAGCCTGCGGCTGTTCCGCGCCGCCGTGGAGGAGCGGAGCCTCGCCCAGGCCGCGGAGCGGGAAAACATCGCACTGTCCGCCGCCAGCCGCCGCATCACGGACATGGAGGCGCGGCTCGGCACCGCCCTGCTGCGCCGGCACGACCGGGGCGTGGCGCCCACGGCGGCCGGGGAGGTGCTGATGACGCACCTGACCACGCTGTTCGACGTCCTGGACCGCATCGGCGCCGACATGGACGCGTTCGCGTCCGGCACGCGCGGGCTGGTGCGGCTGTATGCGAACATGTCGGCGGTGGCCGGCGTGCTGCCGGAGGCGCTGGCCGGCTTCCTGCCCGCGCACCCGGGCATCCGGCTGGAGATGGAGGAGCGCTACACCGCCGACATCCTCCATGCCGTCGCCACCGGCACCGCCGACGTGGGCCTGCTGTCCGGGACCGTGCGGGACCCCGGGCTGCACTTCCAGCCCTGGCGGGAGGACCGGCTGGTGGTCGTGCTGCCGCAGGATCACCCCTTGTGCGCCCGGGAGGCGATCCGGCTTGCAGACCTGGACGGCGTCCCGTTCGTGGCGCAGCCGCCGGAGACGGCGTTGCAGAAACTCTATGTGCAGCACGCCGCCGCAGGGGGCGTCACCTTGCGCGAGCATGTCCGCGTGTCCGGCTTCGACGGCGTGCGGCGGATGGTGGAGGCCGGGCTGGGCGTTGCGATCCTGCCGGCGGCGGCGGCCCTGCCCTATGCCGGGGCGCTGCGGATCGCGACGCGCCCGTTGCAGGAGGACTGGGCGGTGCGGCCGCTCGCGCTGTGCACCCGCGCCCCGCACACGGTACCGGCTGCCGCCCGGGTGCTGATTGCACACCTGATGCAGGGGCGTCCGCCGGCGCCGTAGCCACGAAACCTCCCTTGCCGAAACAAGCATGGCGCACCCGGCCCCGCGTGCCCCATGTCCGGCGCAAATGACGACCGGGTAGGGAGGGCCACATGTCTGCTGCCACAGAGGCGCCTCTGGCAGGCACCCGCGTGCTGGAGCTGGGGCACTACGTCGCCGCACCCTTCGCAACGCGGCTGCTGGCCGACCTTGGCGCCGAGGTCATCAAGGTCGAGCCACCCGGCGGCGACCCGGTGCGGCAATGGGGCAAGCGCCACAAGGGGTCCGCCCCCTGGTGGAGCGTCCACGCCCGCAACAAGCGCTGCATCACCCTGGACCTGAAGAAGCCGGAAGCCCGGCAGATCGTGCTCGACCTCGTGCGCGGGTGCGACGCGCTGGTGGAGAACTTCCGCCCCGGCCAGCTCGCCCGCATGGGGCTGGGCGAGGCGGAGCTGCGGGCCGCCAGGCCTGACCTGGTGATCGCCCGCATCTCCGGCTACGGCCAGGACGGCCCGGGACGCGACCGTGCCGCGTTCGGCGTGATCGGCGAGGCCGTCGGCGGGCTGCGCCACCTCACCAACCATCCGCCGGGCACGTCGGACCTGCCGCCCGTGCGCGTCGGTGTCAGCATCGGCGACTCCATCGCCGGCATCTACGCGGCTCTTGGCGTGGTGTCAGCGTTGCTGCGCCGGTCCCGCACCGGGCAGGGCGGCGATATCGACGTGGCGCTGACCGAGTCCGTGTTCAGCCTGCTGGAAGGCGCATTGCCCGAATACGGCGCGCTGGGGTTGGTGCGCCAGCCCACCGGCGGCGCCATCGCCACGGCGTCGCCCACCAACGCCTACCGCTCCAAGGACGGCGTGTGGATCCTGATCGCCGCCAACAGCGAACCGTTGTTCCGCAAGCTGGCCGTCGCCATGGGCCGGCCGGCGCTGGCCGTAGACTCTGACTACGCCGGCAACCAGCAGCGCTGCGCCAACACGGCGGCGTTGGACGCATTGATCGGGGCCTGGACCGCGACGGCGACGGCGGACGAACTGGAGGCGGCATTGCGCGCCGCCGACATCCCGCACACCCGTGCCTACACGATTGCCGACATTGCGGCGGACGAACAGTTCCGCGCCCGCGGCATGGTGCAGGAGGTCGAGGACCCCGTGCTCGGCCCCATGCTGCATCCGGGCGTGGTGCCGCGGGTGGACGGCGTGCCAGACCGGCCGCGCAGCACCGGGCCGGCGCTGGGCGCCGACAACGAGGCCGTGCTGGCGGACCTGCTGGGGTATGACGCCGCCCGCGTGGCGGCCCTGAAGGCGGAGGGCGTCCTATGAGCGCGCGACAACGGCAGGCGACCTTGATCGAGGTTGCGCCGCGCGACGGGTTCCAACCGATCAGGCCGTTCATCCCGACGGACGACAAGGTCCTCTTCATCGAGGCGGCCCATGCGGCCGGACTGCGGCGCATCGAGATCGGGTCGTTCGTCAACCCCAAGGCCGTGCCGCAACTGCGCGACACCGGCGAGGTGCTCGCCCGCGTCGCGCACTTGCCGGGCCTCGACCCGCAGGTGCTGGTGCCCAACGCCAAGGGCGTGGCGATGGCGCTGGAGGCCGGCGCCAAGCACCTGGCCTATGTCATTTCCGCCTCCGACGCGCATAACCGCTCCAACGTGCGGCGCGACACAGGCGACTCCATCCGCGAGTACGGGGAGATCGTACGCGGCCTGCCCCCTGGCGTCCGGGTGCGGCTGAACCTGGCCACCGCGTTCGACTGCCCATTCGACGGGCGCATGGACCAGGCGTTCGTGCTGGACCGGCTGGGCCGCATGTTGGGGCACCGGCCCGGCGTGGAGGTCGGGCTGTGCGACACGACCGGCCGGGCGGACCCGGAGCACGTGGCGTCGCTGTCCCAGGAGTGCCTGCGCCGCTGGGGTGGCGCCACGGCGTTCGTGTTCCACGGGCACGACACCTACGGGCTTGGCCTGGCGAACATCGCGGCGGCTTGGCACGCCGGCATCGGCGGGTTCGACGCGGCGTTCGGCGGCCTCGGCGGCTGCCCGTTCGCGCCGGGTGCGACGGGCAACACCGCGACCGAGGACGCGGTTTGGATGTTCGAGCGCATGGGCGCCGGGACGGGCGTGGACCTGCCGGCGCTGGTGCGCCTTGCCGTGCGCGCGGTGTCGCTGCCGGGGGCCTCCCCTGGCGGCCGGGTCCGGGCTGCGCTCGGCGCGTCCTGCGCAGCTTGAAGGGAACAGGTAGGATGGCGAAGAACGTCACGCAGAAGCTCATGTCCTCCCATCTTCTGGAAGGGGAGCTTGTGCCCGGCGCGGAGGTCGCGCTGTCAGTGGACCAGGTGCTGCTGCAGGACGTGCTGGGCACGCTGGCAATGCTGGAGTTCGAGGCGATGGGCATGGAGCGCGTGCGGGTCGGGCTGGCCGCGCAGTATATTGACCACAACCTGGTCCAGGCGGACCACATGAACGCCGACGAGCACCTGTTCCTGCGCAGCGCCTGCCGGCGGTTCGGCGTGTGGTACAGCAAGCCCGGCAACGGCATCAGCCATCCCGTCCACATGGCCCGCTTCGGTGTGCCCGGGCAGGTGATGGTGGGGTCGGACAGCCACACCCCGGCGGCGGGCAGCCTGGGCATGTTCGCGATCGGCGCGGGCGGCGCGGACGTAGCGCTGGCCATGGCCGGGCAGCCAATCCGGCTGCGTATGCCCCGGGTGCGCGGCGTGCGGCTGGTGGGGCAGCTTTCGCCCTGGGTCAGCGCCAAGGACGCGGTGCTGGAGCTGCTGCGCCGGCACGGGACCGAGGGCGGCGTGGGCCGCATCTTTGAGTATTTCGGCCCCGGGCTGGACGGCCTGTCCGCCATGGACCGGCACGTGATCGCCAACATGGGAGCCGAGATGGGCGCCACGACCAGCGTGTTCCCGGCCGACGCCGCCGTGCGCGCCTTCCTGCGGGCCGAGGGCCGGGAAGCGGACTTCACCCCGCTGCTGGCCGACCCGGACGCCACGTATGACGAGATGGAGGAGCTTGACCTGTCGGCGCTGGAACCGCTGATCGCGCTGCCCTCCAGCCCCGGCAACGTCGTGCCGGTGCGGCAGGTGGCCGGGCGGGAGATCTACCAGGCCTACATCGGATCGTCCGCCAACCCGGGCTACCGCGATTTCGCGGTGGTCGCGGAGATGGTGCGGGGCCGCCAGGTGCACGACCGCGTGTCGCTGGACATCAACCCGTCGTCGCGTCAGGTCCTGCAGACCCTGACCGCCGAGGGCCTCGTGGCGGATCTGATCGCGGCCGGGGGGCGCATCCACCAGGCCGGGTGCAACGGCTGCATCGGCATGGGCCAGGCGCCGGCCACCGGGCGCATCAGCCTGCGCACGGTGCCGCGCAACTTCCCCGGCCGGTCCGGCACGCGGGAGGACAGCGTTTACCTGTGCTCACCGGAGACGGCGGCGGCCTCCGCGCTCACGGGCGTCATCACCGACCCGCGCGACCTAGGGGTGCCCTGCCCGGTGGTCAGGGACCCGGCGCGCACCGTGGTCAACACGGCCATGCTGGTGCCGCCCCTGCCGGCCGCGGACGCGCAGGCGGCGGTGCTGGAGAAGACCGCCAACATCGTCTCCATCCCCAAGCTTGCGCCGCTGGGCGACGACCTGGCGCTGCCAGTGGCGCTCAAGGCCGGCGACGACGTGTCCACCGACGACATCGTGCCCGCCGGCACGCGCGTCATGCCGTTCTGGAGCAACATCCCGGCGCTCGGCCAGTATGTCTATGAGCAGGTCGATCCCGGCTACGCCAGCCGCGCCGCGGCCAGCCGCGATGCGGGCGGGCACGCCATCGTCGGCGGCCTCAACTATGGGCAAGGCTCCAGCCGCGAGAACGCGGCGCTGGCGCCCCGGCACCTCGGGCTGCGGGTGGTGGTCGCGCAAAGCTTCGCCCGCATCCATTGGCAGAACCTGGTCAACTTCGGCGTGCTGCCGCTCACCTTCGCCGACCCGGCGGAGCACGGGCGGGTGCAGCAAGGCAGCGTGATCGGCTTCACCGGGCTGCACCGGGCATTGCGGGCGGGCCAGGAGGTGCAGGCCACGGTGGACGGCCGCACGGTCGCATTGCGGCACGACCTGTCGCCGCGCCAGCTCGACGTGCTGCTGGCCGGCGGCGTCATCAACTGGCAGCGGCAGCGCGTGGCTGCCTGAGCGCGGGACTGAGCAACGAAAACAAACGGGGGGAACCATGAGCGACATCGTTACCGGCCGCGGCGCGGCGCCTGCGGCCCGGCCCTGGCATGCCGACCTGAACGGGATGCACTGGCGCATCCTGACGGCGTCCTTCATGGGCTGGATCTTCGACGGGTTCGAGTCCTTCGCGCTGGTCGTGGTGCTGGGGCCGATGCTGAAGTCCCTGCTGACGCCGGACCAGGTGGCGGCCGGGCCGATCTGGGGCGGCATCGCCATCGGCGTCACCCTGCTCGGCTGGGGCATCGGCGGCCTGGTCGGCGGCGTGATGGCCGACTACGTGGGCCGCAAGCGCATGATGCTGTGGTCGGTGTTCCTGTATGCCGTGTTCACCGGCTTCACCGCGCTGTCGGTCGGGTTCTGGTCCATGGTCGCCCTGCGCTTCCTGACGGGCGTTGCCATGGGCAGCGAATGGAGCACTGGTGTTGCCCTGTTGGCCGAGACCTGGCCCGAGCGTGCGCGGCCCAAGGGCGCGGGCTTCCTGCAGTCGGGTTTCGGCTGGGGCACGTTCCTGGCGGCGCTGACCTGGCTGGTCCTTGGGAATTGGCTGCCCTTGGGTGGCGAGACCTGGCGCCTGATGTTCGTGGTGGGCGCGCTGCCGGCCGTGTTCGTGCTGTATATCCGCCGCAACGTGAACGAGAGCGAGAAGTGGCTGACGGCCATGCGCGAGCAGCGGTGGGCCGCCACCGAGGGCGGCACGGCGCACGGCGGCAAGCGCCCCTTCACGTTGACGGAAATCTTCCGTGAGCCGGAGAGTCGCCGCCGGGTGCTGCTGACGTTCCTGCTGTCGCTGGCCACGACCGTGGGCTGGTGGGCGGTGGCGAACCTGCTGGGCCGCTACATCGTGGGCCTGGCCCGGGCGGGCGGCTACGCCCAGCCCGAGCGCTGGGGCACCTGGGCAGAGCTGACCTACACCACTGGCGCCATCGTCGCCTACCTGCTGGCCGGCTTCGTAATGGACGCCATCGGGCGGCGCATGTTCCTGTTCCTGGCCTACCTGGGCGCGCTGCTGGTGGTGCCGCTGACCTACGTCTGGATGTCCACGCCGGAGACAGTACTGGCGTCGGCGTTCGTCAACGGGTTCTTCACCCTGGGCTGCGCCTACGCCTGGATGGCGATCTACCCTTCGGAGCTGTTCACCAGCTCCGTGCGGTCCACCGCGGCCAGCTTCATTTTCAACGCGACGCGGCTGATCGCGTGGCTGTTCCCCATCCTGGCCGGCACCATGATCCAGTTCTTTGGCAGCATCCCCCGCACCGCGACGGTCCTTGGGTCCATCTACGTGCTGGGCCTGGTCGTGCCATGGTTCCTGCCGGAGACCAAGGGCAAGCCGCTGCCGGAGTGATATGGGCGGCCCCAGCCGGTCTGGGACGGGGCGGAGGTCGCGCGCGGGACGAGCACTTTGATTGCGGGTTCAAGGCGGTGCGAAGGGGCAGCACGTGACGAAGTCCCTTGCTGTTTCCCGACCTGCAATATTGGCGCTTGTCGCAAGTTGGCGATGGCACGGCAGCATTCTGCCCGATGGTGACGATGCATTCGGTTCGATCTTGCAAAGTCACGCCGCCCACACTTCGGGCGCGCCAGCCTCCGTTGCTAATCCCGGCGCCTTGCCCGGCACGGGGGCAGATGCCGCGCCGGTCCAGCCAGTCAAGCCGCCTTGCCGCTTGTGCGTCACAGGTTGCCGCGCCCGGGTCGCGCCTGCTCAGGATACTCCTCGACCCGCTTGCAGCGCCCGGCTGAACTCCCTAGTCTCCGTGCATGGGCGTCCAGGTTCCCCTCGGCTCGTCTGCACAACTGCTCCGCGTCACCGCCGAGCAGCTTGAAGCCATGGCGGCGTGCGGCGCACTCGCGGGCCTTCCGCGCATCGAGCTGCGTGACGGAGTGCTCTGCCAGGTGAACCCGCAGTATCGGCCGCACCTTCTCGCCAAGTCTGCCGTCTACGACGCTCTGCGTGACGCGCTGCGCGCGCTTGGCTCGGCGCTGAGGGTCGCATCGGAGGGCTCGGTCCGCGTCGGGGAGCGCGAGGTCCCGATGCCGGACGTGTTCGTCTGGGACGTGCACCGGGGTTCCGGTCCGGTGCCTGTCGAGCATGTCCGCCTGGTGGTCGAGGTGTCGGACACGACGCTTGAGGACGACCTCGGCCGCAAGCGCCAGGTCTATGCGGCGGGCGGCGTCCCCGAGTACTGGGTTGTTGACCTGGCGGGACGTGTTGTCCGCCAATACTGGACGCCTGGCCAGGACAGCTATGCCGAGGGGGCCATCGTGCCGTTCGGCATGCAGCTCTCGGCGGCCACGCTGCCTGGTCTCGCCTTCGACACGGCGATGCTGCAAGACGATGGCTGAGGGCAGTTCGTAGCACCTTCCCAATAACGCGCGGCAAGCTGGGTTATCGCGCGTAGGGGAATTCTACCGGCGCGGCTGTAGGACGAGGTTGCACAGGCGCGCTCCTACGCCGACGCGTCCCGGGCCGCCTCCACCCGCCGCGCCTACGAGGCGGACTGGGCCCGGTTCACCGCCTGGTGCGGGGAGCGCGGCCTCGCCCCCCTACCGGCCGACCCGCGCGCGGTCGCCGTGTTCCTGTCGAGCGAGGCCGCCCGCGGCTGCACGCCGCCCACCGTGAACCGCCGGCTCGCCGCCATCTGCTGAATTCGGCAACAGTATCCCATTCGTTTATGAAACGGGACGATGCTGCAACGGATGCTGCCGGGGCCGGGTTAGGGTCTGTCATAAGATAAGTGAATTGACCGTAAAATGCATCTTACTGATTCCGCTGAACAATCAATGGGAAGTAAGAGCGGTTACTTTATAACGCGTAATAGGCGGCTGTCTGGCGCAACTGGCGTGTGAACCAAGGTTCCCATTGCCCGTTGCAGCAGCAACGAGAAACGGAGGAAGTCCCATGCGTGTCCTGTTCCATGCTGCGGCCCTTGCGGCCTTGTGCGCGTCTGCAGCCCATGCCCAGGCTCCTGCGCCTGGCAGTTCCGGTGCCGGCGGGGTTGGCCCCAGCGTGTCAACACCCAACGATCCGAAAGGCACCACGCCGTCCGGCACGCCGAGCAGGGAGACGACTGGCGACCGCGCCCTGCGCGACGCCGCCGGGCAGAGCGTAATCGGCAAGAGCGAGACGCCGCCCTCCCCGGTGCCCGGCGACACGCGCGCGCCGGACGCCGGGGTGCGAAAGTAGGATGGCCGCTCCCTCTCCCGCCGGGAGAGGGAGGTGGACGCCTAGATTTCCCGCTGCTGCATCATCCGGGCGATGTTCTCCGATTGCCGGATCGCCAGCGCCACGATGGTCAGCGTCGGGTTGCACGCCGCGCCGCTGGTGAACTGGCTGCCGTCCGACACGAACAGGTTCTTGATGTCGTGCGTCTGTCCGAACTTGTTCACCACGCCGTCCCTCGCCTTCTCGCTCATCCGGTTGGTGCCCATGTTGTGCGTGCTGGGATAGGGCGGCGTCGGGATCAGGCGCGTCGCGCCCACCGCGGAATAGACCGCCGACCACTGCTGCACCGCGTGCGCCCGCATGGCGATGTCGTTCGGGTGGTCGTCGAAGTGGACGGACGCGACCGGCAGGCCCAGCTTGTCCTTCGCCTTCGGGTCCAGGGTGATGCGGTTGGTTTCCCGCGGCATGTCCTCCCCGATCAGCCACATGCCGGCCATGTTGCTGTAGCCGTCCATGGCGCTGGTGAAGC
>CAXTOB010000222.1:0-9916 GCA_964245505.1 uncultured Acetobacteraceae bacterium
CGTCGCTGCGCTCCTCGCAATGACGGAAACGGTCAGAGCGAAGGGCGTTTGGTATAAGAGAGCTTGGGAGCCGCCAGCAGTTCAGTTGGCGTGGTGGCCGGACACCTCGTTGCCGGCATTCCGCGGCAGGCTCCTGGCAAGCGGCGCCGCCAGCAGCGCCATCGCGGCCACCACCAGGAAGCCGGCGGAGAAGTCTTGCAGCCCTGGCTGAAGCCGCCCGGACAGCATGGTTGATGTCTGCAGGGCCGCGGCACCTACGGTAATGCCCAGGGTCAGCGAAAGCTGCTGCGAAGTAGCGTACAGGCTAGTGGCGGCGCTCATGCGCGAGCGGGGGACGTCGGCATAGGCGATGGTGTTGTAGGCAGTGAACTGCAGGGACCGCAGGAAGCCACCGGACACCAGCACCGCATAAAGCCCCGCCATCGGCCAGGCCGGACGGAACAGGGCGCAGGCACCCAGCAGCACCGCGGACAGCGCACCATTCCACAGCAGCACGTTGCGGAATCCGAACAGGCGCAGGCTCCATCCCGTCGCGGGTTTCATCACGATGGCGCCCAGGGCGCTGGCGAAGGTGACAAGGCCGCTTTCCGACGCCTGCATCCCAAAGCCGAGTTGCAGCATCAACGGCAGCAGGAACGGGATGGCGCCGATGCCGATCCGGAACATGGACCCGGCCCAGATCGATACCGCAAACGTCGGGATGCGGAGCAGTGACAGATCCAGCAGCGGGTCCGGCCGCCGCCGGGCATGGCGCAAATAGAGGGTCCCTGACCCGGCGCCAAGCAGCATCAGCCCTACGGACAGCGGGATGGGAGCCAGGCCGCGGCCCACCGTTTCCGCCCCGAACATCAGCCCGGCCAGCGCCACCCCGGACAGCAGCAGCCCCACCCCGTCCAGCCGCCCTGGCGATGGCGCCCGCACGTCCTCCACGAAGCGCGTCACCAGGACGATGCCGAGCACGCCGATGGGCACGTTGATGTAGAAGATCCAGCGCCAGTCGGCATAGGTCACGAGGAACCCGCCGATCGGCGGCCCCACCACAGGCCCGATCAGCGCGGGGACCGTGAGCCAGGCCATCGCCGCCACCAGCTCCGACTTGGCAACCGAGCGCAGCAGCACCAGCCGGCCGACCGGCACCATCATGGCGCCGCCGATGCCCTGCACGATCCGGGCTGCGACAAGCTCCAACAGGCTGTGCGACTGTCCGCAAAGCACGGACCCCACCGTGAACACCGCAATGGCGGCCCGGAATACCGTGCGCGTGCCATACCTGTCGGCAAGCCAACCGCTGGCCGGGATGAACACCGCGAGGCTGAGCAGATAGGACGTGAGCGCCACGTTCATGTGCAGCGGATCGGCATTGAACGCGTGCGCCATCGCCGGCAGGGCGGTGGCGACGACAGTGCCGTCCAAGTTCTGCATGAACAACGCGCAGGCGACGATCAGCGCCGTCAGCCGGGTCCGTCCGGGATCGGGCGTAGGATCGGGCATGACCGGCGGAGTCGCGTCCGGAATGGCTGGACGCGCCTCATCCGGGATGACAGCGGAAGGAATGTCCGGCTCGGCCCTGTTCAGGAAGTCTGTCAGGGGATCAGGACGGTGCTGCCAGTGGTCTTGCGCGATTCCAAAGCGATGTGCGCCGCCGCTGCATCCTTGAGTGGGAAGGTCTGGTTGACCCTGATCTGCACCGCGCCGCTACTGACGGCATCCATCAGGTCAGCCGCCGCCGCGGTCAGGTCGGAGCGGAGCGCGGTGTAGGTGGCGAGGCTCGGCCGGGTCAGGAACAGGCTGCCCTTCGCGGCAAGCACGCCGATGTCCACCGGCGGCACCGGGCCAGAGGAACTGCCGTAGCTGACCATCAGGCCGAGCGGCTGCAGGCAGTCCAGGCTGGCGCCAAACGTGTCCTTGCCCACGCTATCATACACGACCGGCACCATCGAGCCTGCGGTGATGCGCTTCACCTCGGCCGCCAGCTTATCATAGCCGATGATGACATGCGCGGCACCATGCGCCCGCGCCAGCTCAGCCTTTGCATCGTTGGATACGACGCCGATCACGGTAGCGCCGAGGTGCTTGGCCCATTGGCACAGGATCAAGCCGACTCCACCAGCCGCGGCATGCACAAGAATGGTGTCGCCGGACTTCAGCGGGCGGGTGCGTCGCAGCAGGTATTGCGCCGTGAGGCCCTGCAGCATCATTGCCGCCGCAGTCTGGTCGTCCACCCCATCAGGCAGCTTGACGAGGCGGTCGGCGGAGATCACGCGGTCGGTGGCATAGGCGCCAATGGGGCCAGTGGCATAGGCGACGCGGTCGCCCACCTTAACGTCCTGCACGTCGGCTCCGACAGCGCGGACCACGCCGGCCGCCTCCATGCCAAGAGTAGCTGGCAAGGACGGGATCTTGTAGTGCCCGTTGCGGAAGTAAACGTCTATGTAGTTCAGTCCGACGGCGGTGTGATGGACCAGCGCCTCCGCCGGGCCAGGCTCCGGAGTGGGCACGTCCTCCCAATGCATGACCTCGGGGCCGCCTTGGGCATGGATGCGTATGGCATGGGTCATGGGATGTCTCCGGTAGGGATGGGCGCAAGGGCAAGGGTGCGCGCCTCGTGTTCAAGCAGGAACCGTTTGGTTTCGATCCCGTCGCCGCCGGAGTAGCCCCCCAGGCCATGGCTGGCAACGACGCGGTGACAGGGGATCAGGATGGGTAGCGGGTTCTCCCCGTTGGCTTGGCCGACTGAACGTGCAACCCCGCCGGCCGATGCTGCGACGTCCCGGTAGGTCCGGGTCTCGCCATAAGGGATCGCCTGCAGGGCTGCCCAGACACGTTGGCGATAGGGGGTCCCCTGCGGCGCAAGCGGCAGGTCGAAGCTGGTCCGCTCTCCGTCAAAATATTCCTGCATCTGGTCCCGGGCACGCAGCAGCAGCGGCGTTTCCGCCTGGTCACGGCCCCATCCCCAATCCAGGGCAACGACCATCCCATCATCCTCGGAGATGGTAAGCGCGCCGAGCGGCGTATGAAGCGAGAGTTGCGGCAACCGGAGTCCCCATGCAGTGCGGCGTGATGCCATCCCTTGCTGACCTGGCTGTCAAGCAACCAGGCCGGGTGTTGCACCGGCGTGAGGCTGCCAGCGACCTGCCACTCCGTTCCAGACAGAACGTAGCCCCTTGCGGTTCGTTATGTTAACCGGTGCAGATGAGCCGCTTTGCCGAAGCCTCGCCGTTGCCGCCCAGCCCACCCGCTGTTTCACGTGAAACACTGGACCGGCTGCATACCTATGCTGCCCTACTGGAGAAATGGACCGCTGCCATAAACCTGATTGGGTCGGCGGACCGGGGCGATATCTGGTCCCGCCACGTCGAGGACAGCTTGCGGCTGCTGCCGCTGATCCCTCCCGGCACGTCGCGCGGCATCGACCTTGGCTCTGGCGCGGGGCTGCCCGGCCTGGTGCTGGCGATCGCATCAGGCATCCCCTTTGACCTCATCGAATCCGACCGGCGCAAGGCAGCCTTCCTGCAAGAGGCTGCCCGTGTCACTGGCGCCCCGGTGCAAATCTATGCGACCCGCATCGAGGTAGTGGAGCTGCCTCCAGCCCCTTTGGTGACTGCCCGTGCCCTGGCCCCCTTGAGCGCCTTGCTGGCCCTTGCTGCCCCTCTGCTCGCCCCGAGCGGCACCGCCCTGTTCCCCAAGGGCGCCCGCGCCGCCGAGGAGCTGGAGCAGGCCCGCCGAACCTGGCGCATGGATGTCGTGCAGCACACCAGCCCCGGCCAGCCCGGCGCCATCCTGTCCATCACCGGCCTGCACCCAGTCCGGACTGCCTTGGGAGCCGCCCATGCTTGACCGCCCTGCCCCTGCCCTGCCGCAATGGGCTGCTTCTGGCCGCGCAGCCCGCGTGCTGGCCGTCGTCAACCAGAAGGGCGGTGTCGGCAAGACCACAACCGCCGTCAACTTGGCAACCGCCCTCGCCGCTGCCGGGGAGCGGGTGCTGCTGATAGACTTGGACTCGCAGGGCAATGCGTCCACCGGGCTGGGCGTCGCACCCAACCGGCGCGGACGCGGCACCTACGCCACCCTGATGGGCCAGGGCGGCATTTCGGACACCGCCCTGCCGACCGGCATCCCCGACCTGAGCCTGGTGCCCGCCGACCCGGACCTTGCCGGGGCAGAGGTCGAGCTGGCTGGCCTGGACCGGCGCGAATACCGGCTGCAGGCCGCCCTCCGCGACGGAGGCGACGCTTACAGCTTCATCCTGATCGACTGCCCGCCCAGCCTGGGCCTACTAACGCTGAACGCCCTGGTCGCCGCCGACGCGGTCCTGGTGCCTCTGCAGTGCGAGTTCTTCGCTCTTGAGGGGTTGAGCCACCTCGTCCGCACCATCGAACGCGTGCGGCAGCACCTCAACCCCCGCCTGTCGCTGCAGGGCATCGTGCTGACGATGTTCGACCGCCGCAACAACCTGTCGGAGCTGGTGGCAACCGATGTCCGCGGCTTCTTCGGCGCCCGCGTGTATGAGACCGTGATCCCCCGCAACGTCCGCGTGTCGGAGGCGCCGAGCCACGGCAAGCCGGTGATGCTTTATGACTATCGTTCCCCAGGCGCCCAGGCCTACCTGCGCCTGGCGGCCGAAATCCTGCGTCAGGAGCGCACCACGGCGCGGACCGCACCATGAAGGACGCGGCTACCCGTCCCTCCGCTCCGCCTCGCCTGGGACGCGGCCTGGCTTCCCTGTTCGGTGACGCGCCACCCGATGCCGGTTTTGGCTCCAGCGCTCCACGCGCCACCCTGCCCGTCACGGTGCTTGACCCCGGCCCCTTCCAGCCCCGCACCGCCATGGACCCGGTGCGCCTGCAAGACTTGACGGAGTCCATCCGCACTCAAGGCGTGCTGCAGCCCATTCTGGCCCGGCCACACCCGGACCAGCCCGGGCGCTACCAGATCATCGCCGGCGAGCGCCGATGGCGGGCGGCACAGGCCGCCGGGTTGTCCGAAATCCCCGTGCTGGTCCGTCAGTTATCCGACACGGACGCGATGGCTGCCTCCCTCGTCGAGAACCTGCAGCGGCAAGACCTCGACCCCATCGACGAAGCCGAGGCTTACAAGCGGCTGATCGCTGAATATGGCATGACGCAGGACGCCCTGGGCGGCCTGATTGGCAAGTCCCGCAGTCATGTGGCCAACACGTTGCGCCTACTGCAGCTGCCGAACCCGCTGCAGACCCATCTGCGTAATGGCACTCTGTCGCCCGGTCATGCCCGCGCGCTGCTGACCCACCCGGCGCCGGAGGCCGCAGCCCGTGCAGTGATCGCCCGCGGGCTGAGCGTCCGTCAGACCGAGGCGATGACCCAGCGTGTCGCCCATCCGCCTCCGCCCGCAGTCCCGCACCCGCCGATCAGTGCGGAGATGGCGGCGCTGGAGCGGGATTTATCGGCGCGGCTGAGACTGCGGGTCCAGGTGGTGTTTGACGGGGAGACGGGAAGCGTGCGGCTCCACGTAAAGACGCTGGACCAGTTGGAAGGGGTGGTTTCGCTATTAACACGGGGATGGTGAGTGCGGCAGACAGCGGCTCCCTTCTATGCAGCAGCCGGCGTCGCAGCAGGCTCTGACCCGGCCTCCGCCGCCTTGCGCGCAGCCTCGACGCAGGAGTTCACGGCTTCCCGCAGCGACGTCGAGTAGTAGTCAGCCCCAATCACCGCGCGCATGCGGTCGCTCGTCAGCACCTCGTCCTCCGAAGGCCACAATCCGACGAGGATAGGAGCCTCGGGCAAACGGCGCTTCAGCCGCTGCATGAGGTAGCGCAGGTGCGACGGGCTGCCGGAGATATCGAGGTAGGAGATGCAGATCATCGCAGTCCCTGTCACGTCGAGGCTGCCGATTCCTTCCCGCGATGCGGCCTCATGCGGCACCGTGCGGGCACGAAGCCCATGCTTGCCGAGCAGCTGCGCCAGCATGGCCGACGCCGCCTCATCGAGCGGCCCCTTGCCGGCGAGGCAGAGCACCGGTGCCTCCGATCGCCATCCCGGCGCCAGGTCGTCCGGCACCTGGGCTGCATCGTCGGGTGGCGCGGCCTTCGGTAGCTCGCGCTCGTCGCGCGGCCGGGCTGCCGCTTCGTCCGCGTCCTCGGTCTTCACCGGCGCAGGTTCCCTATCGTCGTGGCTGTCCAACTCGGAGACCAGGCCCTTGATCGTGTTCTTCACATGCTCGAGTTGAGACGGCGGCAGCGCCCCACGCTGCGCGTCATTGGCGGCGAGCTGCAATCCCTTGAGTGCGACCTCGTCGTAATAGGATGACAAGGAGCGCTCCTTCAGCAGCACCTCGGCCTGGTCCTGCGCCTCATCGGCGTCCCCGGCGAGAATGCGCTGATAGAAGCTCTCGACCGGCGTCAGCGCCGGGCGGTCGCCCAGCATCACGTCGAGGAACTCCAGCCGGTCCACGTGCCGCCCCAGCACGACCATGCACAGCGTAAGCGGCATGGACAGGATCAGCCCCACCGGCCCCCACAGCCAGGACCAGAAGATCGCCGACACCACTACCGCGAACGGCGACAACCCCGTGCTATGCCCATACAGCAGCGGCTCGACCGCCTGGCTGACCGTCAACTCGACGACGAGGTAGAGTGCGGCGGTCCAGATTGCCATCGTCCACCCGGGATCAACGGCTGCCGCAAGTGCAAGGGGCAGCCCGGCCGAAATGAATGACCCGATATAGGGCACGAACCGCAGCAGCCCCGACAGGAGCCCCCACAGGACCGGGCTTGGCACGCCGATGAAGTACAGCCCGACCCCGATCACCAGCCCAAAAGTCGCGTTGATGGCGAGCTGCGTGAGAAAGTACTTGCTGAGCCGCCGCGCGGCATCGTCCATCGCAACCGTGGTGCGGTGCAGGTCGGTGGCGCCGAACAGCCGGATCAGCCGGTCGCGCAGGTCCTCCTGCTGCAGCAGGATGAAGATGGCGACGACGAGCACGATGCCGGTGGTGGCCAGCGGCGACAGGATCGGCGACAGGTAGCGCTCCGCAAGGGCCAGCGGAGCGTTGGTGGTGGAGGCCGGCGGTGCTGGCGTTGCGGCCGGCGCCGGGGCAGCGCCACCGTCATTGGCTGTTCTCGCCGGCGCCGCTCCCGATCCCGCGGAAGGTGCTGGTCTATTGATGCCGGCCGTGACGCTCTCAAGGCGTCCAACGGTGTAGGCACGCACCGCCTGGACTTTCTTCTCGACCGTGGCGGCATATTGCGGGATGTCGGTTGCAAGCTGGGCGACCTGGGTCCCGATCACGCCGCCCAGCCCCAGGATGACCCCGAGCGCCACGACGACGGCCAGCAGCACCGCTGGCACCCGGCCCAGCCCAATCCGGTGCAGCAAGGCGACCGCCGGCGCCAGGATGAAGGACAGCAGGATTGCCAGCGTGATCGGGATCAGCACCTCTTGGGCGAAGTAGAGCGCGGCGACCACCACGACCCCGACCTGCAGGGCCAGCACGCTTGCCGCCTGGGGCGCATCCGGTGGCGTGACCTTGGCCGGAGGCTTTGCCTGGGCTGCTGCTGATTCAGACATCGGTGTTATCTTTAAGGATGGTTTGCGGCCGCGACCGGCGGGCAGAGGCCCTTGCTCCAATCACGCCGGGAGGCGGAGCAGGTCTGGCAACTCTCGATCCGCCTGCACTCAAGGCAAGCAGTCCGCGGCATCGGCGGCCACATCCGCTCCGGCGTTCGTCCGCCATACATCTTCCCCGCGCATGGCAAGCCCGAGTGCCCGCAAGCATGTAAGGACGTCTAACCGCGGTGCGGGCGACCGGTTCCCACTCACGCCATCGCCGCAAAGGCGCAAAGGCAGGCTGGCACGACGCGGGCGGGCGGCGTAACCAGGCCAGCACCCTCATCCCATGCTGGAAGCTCCGCCATGCCCGACCCCCACGGCCTCGACCGCGGCCTCACCAACTACGGCGACCGCGACTTCGCCCGCTTCCTCCGGCGCTCCTTCGCCCGCTCGATGGGCCTGTCCACGGCGCTGCTCAACCAACCCATCATCGGGATCGCCAGCACACCGTCCGACTTCAACAACTGCCACCGCGGCATGGACGAACTGGTGGAGGCGGTCAGCCGCGGCGTCCTCGCCGCCGGCGCCCTGCCGCGCGTGTTCCCCACCGTGAGCCTGGGTGAGGTGTTCCTGAACCCAACCAGCATGATGTATCGCAACCTCATGGCTATGGACACCGAGGAGATGATCGGCGCCCAGCCCATGGATGCGGTCGTCCTCGTCGGCGGCTGCGACAAGACCGTTCCGGCCCAGCTCATGGGCGCGGCGTCGGCCAACATCCCCGCCATCCAGCTCGTCACCGGCCCCATGAGCACCGGGCGGCACCGCGGCCAGCGCCTGGGGGCCTGCACGGACTGCCGCGGCTTCTGGGCCAAGTATCGCGCGGGCTTGGTGGACTCCGACGAGATCGAGGTCGTCGAGGGCCGCCTATCCACCACCGCCGGCACCTGCGCCGTCATGGGCACCGCCAGCACGATGGCCTGCATCGCCGAAGCCCTGGGCATGTCGCTGCCCGGCACCGCCGCCATCCCCGCCGTCCACGCCGACCGCCTGCGCGCTGCCGAGGAATCCGGACGCGCTGCTGTCCGCCTGCTGCAAACCCGCATCACCCCGCGCCAGGTCATCACCGAACACTCCGTCGAGAACGCGATGCGCGTGCTGATGGCACTCGGCGGCTCCACCAACGCCGTCGTCCACCTGGCCGCCATCGCCGGGCGGATCGGCCTGCGGATCGGCGCCGGCCGGCTGAACGCCATTTCGGATGAAACCCCCGTGCTGGTGGACCTCAAGCCGGTGGGCGACGGCTACATGGAGGATTTCCACGCCGCTGGCGGTGTCGGAGCGGTGCTGCGGGAACTGCGCCCCCTGCTGCACCTGGACACCGTGGACGTGGAAGGCCGCACCCTGCGCGAGCGCCTGGACGAGCCGCTGGACTGGGTGGACCGCTCCGTGATCCGCCCCTTCGCCGGTCCCGTGTCCCCCGTGGGCGGCCTGATCGCGCTGTCCGGCACGCTGGCCCCCGACGGCGCCATCTTCAAGCGCGCCGCTGCCACCCCGGCCCTGTTCGAGACGGAGGGACGCGCCGTCGTCTTCACGAGCCTCGAGGACCTCGCCGCCCGGATGGACGACCCAGACCTGGACGTGACCCCAACCGACATCCTGGTGCTGCAGAATGCCGGCCCCCACGCGGCGGGGATGCCGGAGGCGGGCTACCTACCGATTCCGAAGAAGCTCGCCCAGGCCGGCGTCAAGGATATGGTCCGCATCTCCGACGCCCGCATGTCCGGCACCGCCTTCGGCACCATCGTCCTGCATGTGGCGCCCGAGGCTGCCATCGGCGGCGCGCTGGCGGCCGTGCGGAACGGCGACCGCATCCGCCTGTCCGTGTCGGAAAAGCGCATAGACCTGCTGGTGGACCCGGCGGAGATCAGCCGCCGCCTCGCCAGCCACGTCCCGCCGCCCGTTCCTGCACGCGGCTACAAGGCGCTGTATCGCCGCACCGTGACCCAGGCGCCGGAGGGTTGCGACTTTGACTTCCTGTCCGGAATACCCGGCGAAACAGCAGCACCCAAGCCGTAACCCAGATCCGGCAACCCACCGGGAACCAGGGCCGGAACCAGGGTCGCTACCGGTGGCGCACGCCCCCGGACGGCACGCTTGGACGTGCGGCAGCCACAGGGCGTCCAATGACCGGAGCCGGCCCTGGTCGCCCAACTGCCGGTGACGGCCGCGCGAAACCCTGCGGTGCGAAGCCACGAGGCGCAAACCCCTGCGGCCCACCAGCCGGGCGTCCGAAGCCAGGCCGTCCAGGGTCTGGCCGCGCAAACCCCGGCTCCGGCCGCACGAAGCCGCCACGCACCCCGGCGCCGGGCACGAACCCGGCCCGGCCT
>CAXTOB010000223.1:0-9914 GCA_964245505.1 uncultured Acetobacteraceae bacterium
CACGTCACGCACCCAAACGGAATCCCGATTCCATCAGAAACAGACGTGCTCTAAATCCGGATTGTGCCAACCTGAAGGAGGTGAGGGGATGATGGCCTAGCCGTTCCCAGCGACGCGCTTTGGTTTCCTCATCTCCACACTCGGCGTTCCAGGGTGCTCTGGCATCCCCGGCAGCAAGCGGTCATTCACCAAATCGAAGCTTTGGCTGATGCGCGGCGGCCTCGTGCCTTAACGTTTACGGCTTGGGCAGCGGCTTTGCAGGCAGAGGCTGGACGGCCTCCGCAAACCGGCTGGTGGGCAGCTGATCCACGAGCCGAGTCACGGACCGCATCACCTTCATCTGGTAAACGTGGTTATGGATCGGCGTGTGCGAGTTGTAGTTGCCGATAGCCTGCATCAGGTCGCCGCCGGTCTCCTTCAGGTAACCGTGCAGGATCATTCCTGCAGCCGAGATGTTGTAGCAGGGGCTGGTCAGCAGTTGGTGCCGCACCTCGGGTATGGACTGCTGCGAATACCTGGCGAGGGTCGGCAGCCAGGTCGTGTTGATTTGCATCACCCCCATGTCCTCCGACCCGTCGGTATTGCGGTGGACAACGCCGATGCCGCCGCCCTCGACCGCCTGGATGGACGGTAGCACCCGGGGCGGAAGGTCGTAAAGCTGTGAGACGAACGCCAGGCAGGCCAGGAAGGGAATGGCCATCAGGCGAGACCGCTGGTCAAAACAGACATGGATTGTGTCCGGGATCAGTTACTGAACAAGCAACTAACATGAGTCTAGGCGGCTGGATCGTGCGGAACTGAAAAGATTTGCTATATGCCGCCGCCGTCTCGTTGCAATCATTCCGCGCGTGACCTCAAGCCGCTGGCGGCTTGGCGCCTCAGGGCCGGCACAACGGGAATGCGCCTTTGCATTGGCGTACAGCATCACTTTCTGGGGTGGTGGGAGAACACAGGGCATAAAGCGATTGCTGCAGCGCCGGGCAGACGGAGATTGATTGGCGGGCAAGTAGCATGCCCCGCTTTTGGCTGCTCAAACATTCAAATCGCCATGATACCTGACTTGGACCGGCAAGGCCTGTGCCGGACGTAGCCGGCGAAAGTATTCTATGCCCCGAGCAGCGCCCCTGACCGCCCGGCCTCGGTGCCCGCGATCTTGGCGACGCTGCGTCCAGATGCGACGAAGCGCACGGACTCGTGTGCAAACAGCAGCCCGGAGTATTGCGGGCGCAGTTCCGAAACCCCGCCCGTCATAGGGTCCACTATCTCCGCCACCAAGTCGCCGGCCCCCACCCGGGCGCCGGGGGTTCGGTGCATGACCAGGATGCCCGGCGTCGGCGCCACCAGCAGTTCCACATCGGCGAGGTTCGTGGGCCGGCATCGCGCCAGAGGCAGGCGGGGAACCGGGGCATCAATCGCACCCGTCAGGATCATCGCGTTGACCAGCGCCTCGGCGTCCACCGCCGCCAGGCTATGACTTACGTCCGCATCCCCGCGTAACTCCACCGTGACGGCGCAGCAGGCGAGCGGGATAGGATGACCGGGGAAGGCGCGCTGCATCTGCAGCCAAGGCTGGCTGCACGCCTCGTCGAACGGATGACCGCCTGACTCCTCCGCCAGTAGCAGCGCCTGCGCGCCCAGGAGGGCTGCCAACGGCCGGCAGCGGTCCACCAGCGGAGTGAGGGCATACAGATGTACGACGCCAGCATTCTCGCAGTGCAGGTCCAGCACCAGGTCGGCATCCAGCGCCATGCCGAGCAGCAACCGCTTCAGGTGCTCCGCAGGCGTGTGGGCGATGGCAACGGCATTCGCCTGCAGTAGCGCAGCCCGGATAGCGGATACGTTGGCCGCTGCGTCCGCCCCCAGTAGGTCCGCGACGCTGGATGTCACCTCCGGCGCCAAGTCAGGGTAGGACCGGTTGAAGTTCACCCCGTCCGCCAGGCTGAACCGTCCGGCCAACCCGCCCATTATTCGCTGCTGCAAGCCGATAGGGTTGGCCATCGGGACGACGATAATCTCGCCCTGAATGCGCCCGGCTTCGGCATGGGCCTGCAACGAGGCAAGCAGATGCTGCGCCGCCAGCAGCCCCGGCACTTCGTCGGCATGCAGCCCGGCCTGCACGTAAACCTTCGGGTGCGCCCCGGGGACGCCGAAGCGCCATGCCGGCAACGTGTGCATCGTCCCGGGCGCCAGGCCGGGGATTGCGAACGCCTCCATCATCCGGCGGCGCGCAGGTCCAGGGTGCGCGGATGCTCTGGCGAGATGCTGACCGGCGGCTCTTCCATCGGCCCCGGCGTGTGGCCGATCGGCTCGAACCGGGCGCGGCGCCGGGCTTCGGCCTCGTTGGCGTTGACGGGGAAGGTGTCGTAGGCCCGGCCGCCGGGGTGTGCGACGTGGTGGGTCATGCCGCCCAGCGAGCGTTCGGTCCAGCGGTCGTAAACGTCGAACACCAGCGGCACTTGCGCCCGGATGGTGGGATGCAGCGCCCCCGCCGGGTCCCATGCCTTGAAGCGCACGCCGGCCACGAACTCGCCCTCTACGCCGGTCGGCGCCAGCGGCACCGCGGCGCCGTTGCAGGACAGCACGAACCGCTCCGCCTCCCAGCCCGTCACCCGCGTCTGCACCCGTTCGACCGAGCTGTCCACGAAACGCACGGTGCCGCCGACGCCTGCCGTCTCCCCCAAGGCGTGCCAGGGTTCCAGGGCATGCCGCAGCTCCACCGTGGCGCCATGCACCGCGATCTCGCCCATGACGGGGAAGCGGAACTCGTAGTGCGGGCGGAACCACTCGTGATCCAGCTTGGTGCCGTAGGACGACAGCTCCTCCACCGCGTCCTGCAGGTCCTGCCAAACGAAGTGCGGCAGCAGGAAGTCGTCGTGCACGCGGGTGCCCCAGCGGACCAGGCGCCGCTCATAAGGCGTTTTCCAGAATGCGGCCACGGCAGCACGCATCAGCAGCATCTGCGCACACGACATGCGGGCGTGCGGCGGCATCTCGAAGGCGCGGAACTCCACTAGGCCCAGGCGTCCGCTCGGGCTGTCCGGCGAGTAGAGCTTGTCGATGCAGAACTCGGTCCGGTGGGTGTTGCCGGTCATGTCGGTCAGGATGTTGCGCAGCATGCGGTCCACCTGCCACGGCGGCGGCTCGTGGCCCGGCCGCATGCCGCGGAAGGCGATTTCCAGCTCGCGCACGGCGTCCTGGCGCGCCTCGTCGATACGAGGATGCTGGCTCATCGGGCCGATGAATAGGCCGCTGAACAGGTAGGACGCGCTGGGGTGGTTGTGCCAGAAGCCGAGCAGGGATTTCAGCAGGTCCGGGCGGCGTAGGAAGGGGCTGTCCTCCGGCGTCATGGCGCCCATCACGACGTGGTTGCCGCCGCCGGTGCCGACATGTCGCCCGTCCAGCATGAACTTCTCGGCGGTCAGGCCGACATGCCTGGCCTCCTCGTAAAGCCGCTCGGTGCGGCGTACCAAGTCGTCCCAGCTTTGCGCCGGGTGGATGTTGACCTCGATCACGCCGGGATCGGGGGTGATGGAGAAGCCCTGGACCCGGCGGTCATACGGCGCCTTGTAGCCCTCCAGCACGACGGGCCGGCCCTGCTGCTTTGCGGTCAGCTCGATGGCGGCGACCAGGGCCAGCCAGTCCTCGGCGGAGGTCAGCGGCGGCAGGTAGATGTAAAGCTGCCCGTCACGCGCCTGTACCGTCATTGCCGTGCGTATGCCCCGGCCTGGCCGTCCGTTGCCGGTCTTGGCCAGCAGCATCGCCCGGTCCGGCAGCGGCCCCTGGTCCTCGAAGGGGTCTGGCTCCGGCTCGTCCTCGATTTCGGTCGGGTCCACCCAGGGTAGGCTGTTGAGCGGCAGGCGCAGCCCGGCGGAGGAGTCGCCGGGCACCAGGAACAGCTTGCCTTCCCGAATCTCCCACTTCTCAGTCTGCCACTGCCGCGCCCCTCGCCGGCCGCCCCGGCGCAGCGGCAGCACGCTGGCGACCGGCTGGTCTAGACCTTGGGAGAACACGCGGATGATGCGGGCGCGTTCCAGCGGGTCGCGGGACTGTGCGGCTTCGGCGACCACGTTGGCCGGCATCCGGGCCTCGCGCATCAGATAGTAGGGCTGGTCCTCGTAAGCGTGCAGCACGGCGGCGCGGTCCACGTGCAGCCGCTCGGCGAGGGCCAGCGCGAAGGCATGCGCGTCGGCCGGATTGGCGTCACCCGTGTTCTCATCTGGGTCGGCCATCAGCGCCGGGTCGAACCACACGGGTTCGCCGTCTGGGCGCCAAGTGGCGTTCAACGCCCAGCGTGGGGTTTGCTCGCCGGGGTAGTGCTTGCCTGCGCCATACTGCACGACGGCGCCGGGCGCCCAGTGCGGGATCAGGCGCCCCATCAGCTTGCCGGCTTCCCGCCGCTTGGTTGGGCCGAGGGCGTCAACGGTCCACTCCGCGCCCTCCGCGTCGCTGACGGACACGAAGGTCGGCTCCCCGCCCATGGTCAGGCGCAGGTCGCCGGCGTTCAGCGCCTGGTCCACCTCGGCGCCGGCAGCCAGGATCGCCGCCCATTGCGCGTCCGTGTAGGGCTTGGTGACGCGCGGCACCTCGTTCACGCGCGTGACCTGCATCTCCACGGCGAACTCGGTTTCCGCCGGCTCGAGCATGCCGCTGATCGGCGAGGCACTGGTAGGGTCGGGGCTGGCCGCCAGCGGAATATGGCCCTCGCCGGCCATCAGGCCGGAGGTGGCGTCAAGCCCGATCCAGCCGGCGCCGGGCAAATAGGCCTCGGCCCAGGCGTGCAGGTCGGTGAAGTCGCTGGTGGGGCCTTCCGGGCCGGTCAGCGGCTTCACGTCGGGCGCCAACTGGATCAGGTAGCCCGACACGAATCGCGCCGCGTATCCCAGGTTCCGCAGGGCATGCACCAGCAGCCAGGCGCTGTCGCGGCAGGACCCCATCGCTTCCGCCAAGGTATGCTCGGGGTCCCATACGCCAGGTTCCATGCGGACGATGTAGCCCACGCGCTCCTGCACCCGGCGGTTCAGGTCCACCAGCATGTCTATCGTGCGGCGCTTGTGCCGCGGCACCTCGGATAGTAGCTGCGCCAGCAACGGGCCAGACGGTGCGGTGCGGCGGAACGGCGCCAGTTCCTCCGCCAGCATTGCGTCATAGGTGAACGGCCACTCCTCTGCCTCCGGTTCAAGGAAGAAGCCGAACGGGTTGATCGTCGCCATGTCGGCCACGAGGTCCACCGTGACCTCGAAGTGCTTCACCCGCTCGGGAAAAACTACGCGGGCCAAGAAGTTGCCCTGCGGATCTTGCTGCCAGTTGATGAAGTGCGGCTCGGGCTTCACCGTGAGCGAGTAGGACAGGATCGGCGTCCGGGTCTGGGGCGCCGGGCGCAGACGTATGGTCTGCGGACCGAGCTTCACCGGGCGATCGTAGCGGTAGCTCGTCCGGTGCATGAGGGCGGCGTGAATGCTCATGCGGGGTGTGCCATGGTGGGATGCTTCGGATGGTAGCTGTGCATCGCAGCAACATCGCCGGATGAAAGCGCGGGCGCAAGGCCAGCCGCAGGCGGCTCTGGACACGCTGCCCCGTAGCAGCCCGGCACAAGCCTGCGCTCCGCTGCAAGACTTTGCTGCGGGTTGGAGATGTCGCGTCTTGGGCCGAGGCTGCCGTTTCGCGGCTGTCCTAAGCCAGCACAGGTTGCAGAACCGGATACGAAATGGCCTGCCCACCTGCCGCCAGCAGCGCCCCTGTCTCGCCGACCGGCACTGGCCGGCTGAACAGGTAGCCCTGCGCTTCCGTGCATCCATCCAGCCGTAACCGGAGCAACTGCTCCTGCGTTTCGACGCCCTCCGCCGTCGTGACGATGCCCAGGCTGGCGCCCAGCCCGGCGATGGCGCGCACAATCGCGCCGGAGCTGACGCGGTCCAGCACGTCGCAGACGAACATGCGGTCAATTTTGATCTTGTCGAATGGGAAGCTGTGCAGATAACTGAGCGAGCTGTAACCAGTGCCGAAGTCATCCATGGCGACCCGCACGCCAAGCGCGCGCAGGGCATGGAGCATCGCCAGGGTGGCGGGGCTGTCATGCAGCAGAACGGATTCTGTGATCTCTAATTCCAGCCGCGCTGCCGCCAGGCCGGACCCGGCCAGCGCAGCCTGGATCGTCTGGACCAGCAAGGGATCGCGGAACTGCACAGCTGAAAGGTTCACGGCGACACCAACCGCTGGCGGCCAGGCCGTCGCATCCCGGCAGGCGGTCCGGACCACCCACTCGCCGATCGGCAGGATCAAGCCTGTCTCTTCCGCCAACGAGATGAATTCAATCGGCGGGACCAAGCCGCGGGTCGGATGCTGCCAGCGCAACAGTGCCTCGGTTGATAGAACACGCGCAGCTCATTTTGCTCCAGCGCCAGCCGCAGATCATGCTCGGCCTGGCGCCGGGCGAGGTGGCTTGCGTCCATCGCCGGCTCAAAGAACCGGGCACCGCCGCGGTGCTCGGCCTTCGCGCGGTGCAGCGCCATGTCTGCATGGCGCAGCACCGCGTCCGCGCTGGCGCCGTCCCCAGGTGCTACGGCGATGCCGATACTCACTCCGACGGTGGCCTGGTGTGTATTGGTCTGGCTGTCGTCGCCCGGCGATGCCAGCTCGAAC
Source organism: uncultured Acetobacteraceae bacterium (assembly GCA_964245505.1). Classification (GTDB taxonomy): domain Bacteria; phylum Pseudomonadota; class Alphaproteobacteria; order Acetobacterales; family Acetobacteraceae; genus DASWOJ01. The sequence continues at coordinate 6,640 of CAXTOB010000223.1, forward strand.
GGCTCCGCGAACGCTGCCGTGATGCGCTCCGCGATCCGTCCGGCGCTATCCGGCAGCGCCGCCTCCACGATGACCACCGCGAACTCGTCCCCGTCTAGCCGGGCCACCAGGTCCACCTCACGCAGGCAAGCCTGGATGCGCTCGCCGGCCAGTTGCAGCAGGCGGTCCCCCGCGCGATGGCCGAACAGGTCGTTGACGCCCTTGAACTGGTCAAGATCCAACAGCATGACTGCAAATGGCTGGCCTCGCGAAGCCCGAGCGAGGTCGTGCTCCAGCCGGTCGCGCAGCATCACGCGGTTAGGCAGGCTGGTGAGCACGTCGTGCCGGGCGAGGAACGCCGCTGTCTGCTCGGCCTTCCGGTGTGCGGTTATGTCATCGGTGAGGGCCAGCCATCCACCGTCGTCCAACGGCTGGACCTGGACCCGCATCACCAGGCCGGGCCGAGGCTCCTCGATCATGGTCGCGGCCGTCCGGGTCAGGATGCAGCGCTTCCGGCTGGCATACACGTCTTCCGCCGCCAAACCAGCGAAGGAGCCGGCGGCATGGCTGCGGGCGAGCATATCCCGGAACAAGGTGCCCGGCCGCACCTCGTGTGGCGCCAGGTCCCACAGCGTGCAATGGCGGGCATTGGCGACGACCAGCCTTTCGTGCCGGTCGTAGATGACCACGCCTTGGCCGAGATGAGCCAGCATCGCGTCGAACCGCGCTTGAAGCACATCCTGGGCAAACAAGGGTGTCGCGGGATGGGAGAGACGTAGGATGGCCGGGCCGAGAACGCAGGCCAAGCCACCGGCCAACACGCAAGTCCCTACGCCGGACCAAGCCCACAGTTTGAAACCCCACTCATCTGCAGACGCTTGTTGCCATTGGGTCACGACAGAACCAGCGTCCAGCTCAGTCCATACATAGGCGCAGCCAAGAACAGCCGCGGCAGTCAGGGCCAGCAGGGACAACGTGCGCAGCAGCATCGGCTTCTCCGCAGTCCGTCAGAGCGCATGGCCAATATCAGCCCTGCAACGACCGCTGCTGCACAGCCTAGGCTGGTCGGGTTACCCAGAAGTGAATGGGTGGCATCCGCCGCGCTTCCGCAGGGGCGGCGGCGCTCAGTCCACCACCGCGGCATAGGTGAGCACACGCAGCTCCTTGCGAATCGGATAGGTCGAAGACGGGGTGAGCTGGGTCAGCAGCACCACGGCCATATCCTCTGCAGGGTCGATCCAGAATGCCGTGCTGGCCGCGCCGCCCCAGGCATACTCACCGGGAGTGCCGACGATCTGCGCGCGGGCCGGGTCCAGCATGACGGAGAAGCCGAGGCCGAAGCCGATCCCCTCGTAGCTGCTTTCGCTGAACCGGGCCTGGCCCATCGCGGCCATGTCGCCGCGCAGGTGGTTGCTGGTCATCAGCGCCACGGTCTTGCGCCCGAGCAGCCGTTCCCCATTCAGGGTGCCGCCGCCCAGCATCATGCGGCAGAACCGCAGATAGTCGCCGGCGGTGGACACCAGCCCGCCGCCGCCGGACTGGAGCGGCCGGGGCTGCGCGAAGCGGCCCGTCGCGGGATCGTCCAGCAGCATCAGCTTGCCGTCCTGTCCGCGGCCGTAATTTGCGGCAAACCGGCTGTGCTTCTCCGGCGGGCAATAGAAGGTAGTGTCGGACATGCCCAGCGGGGCCAGTACGCGGTCGTGCAGGAAATCCCCGAACCCGCGGCCCGACAGGACCGCCACCAACTGACCCACCACGTCGGTGGCGATGCTGTAGTTCCAGGCGGCGCCGGGCTGCGCCAGCAGGGGCATGGTGGCAGCGAGGTCCACGACCTCCGCCAAGGTGCGGTCCGCGGTTTGGAAGTCCACCCCGGCGTCCCGATACATCGCATCCACCGGAGTCGCCTCCATGAAGCCGTAGGTCAGGCCACTCGTGTGGGTCAGCAGATCGCGGTAGGTGATCCCGCGTTCCGCCGGCACGGGGTCGCGGCCTTCGCCGTCCCACACCCGCATCGTCTTGAAGGCCGGCAGCACGGCGCTGATGGGGTCGTCGAGCTGGAACAGCCCGTCCTCATACAGCGTCATCAGCGCCACGCTCGCGAGCGGCTTGGTCATCGAGTAGATGCGGACGAGGGTGTCCGGCGCCATCGGGAGGCCGCGCTCCAGGTCGGCATGGCCGTAGCAGCCCTGGTAGGCCACCTGGCCCCGCCGCAACACCGTCACCGACAGGCCGGGCAGGCGGCCGCTGTCCACCCAGCCCCGCATCCAGCCTTCTATGCGGCGCAGCCGCTCCCCCGACAGGCCGACGTTCTCCGGCGCCGCCACGTCTATGCCATCCATTCCTGCTGCCCCATGTATGTCCGCATCCATCCTAGCCGCGTCCGCCCCGGCATGGGACAGTACCGGCGCACACAGGGAGGAGAGCGTCATGATCCATGTCATCGCCATCATCACCACGCAGCCGGGCCAACGGGAGGCCGTGCTGCAGGAGTTCCGGGCCAACGTCCCTGCCGTGCTGGCCGAGGCCGGGTGCATCGAGTACGGCCCTGCCGTGGACGCGGCGGACGGCCCGGCGTCCCAGGCCCGCCTGGGGCCGGATACCTTCGTGGTGGTCGAGAAGTGGGCCGACATGGCCGCGCTCGCCGCCCATGCCGTTTCGCCGCACATGGCGGCCTACGGCGCCAAGGTGAAAGACAAGCTGGCCAGCCGGACCATCCACATCCTGTCGCCGGCCTGACCCCATGGCTGCGACGCAGGCGGACAAGGCTGCCGCCTTCCAGGCGCTGCACGAACGGCCCGGCGCATTCGTGCTGCCCAACCCGTGGGACGCCGGCACCGCGCGGCTGCTGGCGGCGCAGGGGCATGTGGCGCTGGCGACCACCAGCGCCGGCTTGGCCTTCATGCTCGGCAGGCGCGACGGTGCGTGCAGCCGGACGGAAACACTGGGCAATGCGCGCCTGATCGTGGACGCGACCGACCTGCCGGTCACCGCCGACCTTGAGAACGGCTTCGGCGATGCGCCAGCGGACGCGGCGGAGACGATCCGCCTGGCGGCCGAGGCCGGGCTGGTGGGCGGCAGCATCGAGGACGCCAGCGGCGACCCGGACCGGCCGATCTACGACCTGGCGCTTGCTACCCAGCGGATCGCCGCCGCGGTCGAAGCAGCCCGCGCAATGCCATTCCACTTCATGCTGGTCGCTCGCGCCGAGAACTTCCTGCATGGCCGCCCGGACCTGAACGACACGGTCCGCCGTCTGCAAGCGTTCGAGCGGGCGGGCGCCGACGTGCTGTATGCAC
>CAXTOB010000224.1:0-6365 GCA_964245505.1 uncultured Acetobacteraceae bacterium
GGTGGGGCGGGCAGCAGCGCCGGGGTGTCGGCCATCACGTCCACGCCCTCGGCGTCCATCGTGCACACGTCGCCGGGGATGACGATGACCGCGACGCCGCGCTGGCCGACGGCGGCGCGTATGGCAATCTCAATGGCGCGCGGCAACTGGTTGAGGCTGGACACCAGCGTGCAGTAGTGGCTGCACTCGCGGAACAGCACCTCCGGATGCGTTTCCTGGAAGTAGCCGGTGCCGATCTCGCCGCTCGGGATTTGCGCCGCGATGGCGAGCACCGGCACGCGGGAGCGGTGGGCGTCGAACAGGCCGTTGATCAGGTGCGTGTTGCCCGGCCCGCACGACCCGGCGCAGACGGCGAGCTTGCCGGTCATGTGCGCCTCCCCGGCGGCGGCGAAGGCCGCGCTCTCCTCGTGGCGCACGTGGACCCACTCGATGGCGCCGCGGGTGCGCAGCGCCTCGGTGACGCCGTTCAGGCTGTCGCCGGGCAGGCCGTAGATGCGCTCGACACCTGCCTTCTGCAGGGTGTCCACGATTAGGTCGGAAACGGTGTGGACCTTCAAGGCTTTCTCCTGTTGGGCTTGGCCTGCTTCTGGTTCGCGCCGGCGCATCCTTAACTGGCACCAGCAGGCACCTGACTCATTGCGTAGGACCGACGCGGACTACTGGATGCCGACGCCGGGTTGCGGCTGGGGTGGCGGCGCGCAAGAGGTTGGCGTGGGCGTCAACCCTTGAGGTCGTCGCGGCAGGCGCGCGTGAACTCCCGCAGCACGTCGAAGTGCTCGTTCATGACCTGGCGGTCGTGGAAGTCCTCGTTCGGGCTGTAGTAGGTGTTGATGATCCGGTGCAGGACCGCGTCCGCGCTGCTCACGGTCGCGTCGGACGCAAAAAGCCGGAGTTTCCCGAACAGCGCATAAAGGGCAGCTATCTTTGACGGATCATCGAGCGTGTAGACAAGCGCGTCGGCGAACAGCTTCGAAGCCTGGTCTATGAAGTCGCCATAGAGAGTCTCGCGCCGGGCGTTCTCCTGGACGAGCCGCTGGGCACGGTCCTGGTGGTGCTGGGTCAGCCACGTCGTCCCGAAAGAGGCAAGCGCGCCAATCGCGGAGCCGGCGAGGGCGGACAGCGCGGAGACGTATGCGGCGTCCATCAGCCGCCCTTTTTCACGGCTGCCAAAACGTCACGACGGATACGTCGCCGGTGAGCGCCGGATGGCGACGCAACGGTCCCGCGTGAACCCGTTGATGGCTCAGCCGGTGCCAGAGTCCTGGTGGTGCGCCGTCGCCTGCCGCATGACATGCCCCCACCACCCCTGCGTTCGCCTATGACGTTTTCCAAGCTCTGGCAGGAACTTCTCCAGTGCGGCGCGTCGAGTGGCGCCGTCAGACGTCCGCCATCCTCCGGAACCCTGTCGGGCAAGTTCCGGAGAACTTCCGGAAGGTGGAAGTGAAGTGCTGGGCGTGGCTGAAGCCGCAGGAGTAGGCGATGTCCGTGACGGAACGGTTCGTAGCCAGGAGCAGCCGCTTGGCTTCCTCGAACCTTAGCTCGAGCACGAACTGCATCGGCGTCGTGCGGAAGCTTTGGCGGAAGGCCCGGGTGAAGTGGCGTGGACCCAGGCCGGTGATGCCCGTGAGGTCGGCGATGCTGATCTTGTCTTCCAGGTGGCTGCGGATGAACTCCTCGACGCGCCGCTTGCCCATGCTGGTCAGCCCGCCGCGGTGCCGGTCCGGCGCTTGCGGCACGCCGCCCGTCGCACGGGTGAGATGGACCAACGCCTGCTGCACCCAGCTTTCGGCCAGGAGGTCGAACAAGGTGTCGGGCGCCGCCGCCTCCTTGCAGAGCGCCAGCAAGCTTTCCCGCATGGGCCGGTTTGCGACGCCAACGAAAGAGTCCTCAAGGCACCGCCAGGGCGTCTTGGCTGACGGAAGGCTGTTCAGGACGACGACCGCGTATTCCTTCTCCCCCTGGCAACGGAACTCTCCCGTGACGGGAGTGCCGGCTGGTATGACCAGCAGGTTGGATTCCGAGGCGCCGTTCCCTACGATGGGCCGGCCCTCGGCGAGCAGCCGGAACTCTCCCATGCCGCCGCGGAACCAGACCAAGGCGGGCTTGGGCTGCCGGTAATGCCAGTGCATCGGGCCGGCGGCGCGGCGGCGGACGATCTCGACCTGCGCAGCTTCGGAATTGGCGACGGTACGGGACAGGAGCATCCCGCCGAAATCGTGCCTGAACAGATTGTCAGCCTGATCCAATTGCATGGCGATCTCCATCGGGAAGGATTAAACAGGTTTGTTGTGACAAGGCTTTAGTTTCGTGCATTCAGTGAGAAAAGGGTCGCGTCTACATTTTCCGCATTCCCGAGACATATGGCGTGTCAGGCAGGGTCACCTTCGTCGAACATGCGAGGTCATGCGTTCAAGAAAACGATGGGCATGGTTTTCCGCACCGGCCACCGTCCAATGCGCCTGCTGAAGCGCATCGCCTTCTATGTTGCTTGGCCCTTCGGCATAGGCAGGCGATCCCTGCCGCTTGCCCTGAGGAGAAGCCACTCTGCCTGGATGTGTCGAACGCTGCCTGCTCATCATGACTGATAAAGGTTAGCCTGCGGCGTACGGAGGAGAGAAGGTTCGGGAAGTACGGAGCCGGACGGATGCAGGCCCGCATCCGAACCGTGCCCCCGGGGAGGTCCGCCCCCCGAAGCCATGCCGCCTCTGTTACCCGGCCTGACTGAAACGGGGTTGCGACCAAGGCGGCCGATGTAGGCTGGAGTTGTAGTGCAGCCCGCCGCGCCAGCGCGTGACGGGATCCAGCAGCCACGCCCCGGTCGCCTCCGCGATGCCCCGCGGCGTGTTGACGAGGGCGGATGCGAATGGGGCCTCATCGGGCGTGCGGATCGTGTTCGTGGACAGCACCAGCAGGGACACGACCACCATCGGCTGCCCGACCGCCTGCATCGCCTGCCAGACGTAGAACTGATCCACCTTCCACGTAATTGCTCACCACCTTCCGGTAAACGAGCGGTGTGCAGGGATGGCTGACCATCGCTGTTAGGGAGTTTTGCAGGAGCGCGCAGCGGCGGTGTGTTGACCTGAGGGTGGAGCCGTGATTCTACGCGTCGATGCGTTTGGTGCCCGATGTCCCGCCGTTGTCCGCCGCTGAGAAGGACGCGCTGATCGCGACGTTGGTGGCGCGTGTTGATGAATTGACGGTCCGCGTCGCGACGTTGGAAGCGCAGCGCGCTGCGTTGCAGGTTGAGAACGCCACCCTGCGCGACAAGCTGAAGCTGCCGCTCAAGACGCCGAACAACGCCTCGACGCCGCCCAGCCAGGGGCACAAAGCAAGCGGCAGCGCCAAAGCGAAGCCGAAAGGCAATGTCCATGCGGGCACGCACCGTCCCTTGCATCCCGACCCGACCCGACACGGCGGCGGGATATCCTGGCCGAGCGGTGCGGCCATTGCCAAGCCGATGTGCGCGGTGTTGGCCAGATGGCGGTCCATGCCTACGACCGGATCGAGATCCCCGAGATCGTGCCGGACGTCACCCGCGTGACGCTGTATGGCGGGACCTGCCCATGCTGCACGCGACGGTTCAAGGCTTCTCCGCCCGCAGGGTTGGAGCCGGGCTCGCCGTTCGGGGCGAACCTGCGGGCCTTTGTGCTTTACCTGCGGTTTGCCCAGGCGATCCCGTTCGAGCGTCTGGCGTGGCTGATGTCCGATCTTTTGGGATTGCAGATCAGCGAGGGTGCACTTGCCAACATGCTGCAGGAAAGCGGCGACGCCTTTGCCCACCAGAGCAGCATGATCCGGGACCGGCTCTTGTCGGGGACCATTCTGCAATCCGACGAGACCAGCGCGCGCGTTGGCAAGACGACATGGTGGACCTGGGTGTTCCACAACGGCGATAGCGCCTGCTTCCGCATCCGGCCGAGCCGTGGCAAGGCCGTGGTTGAGGAGTTCCTCGGCGAGGTGCGTCCGGCGTTCTGGGTGTCGGACCGGTTCGGCGCTCAGATGGGCTGGGCCAGTACGGGCCATCAAGCCTGCTTGGCCCATCTCCTGCGCGATGTTCAGTTCGCCATCGACGCTGGTGATGCCGCGTTCGCACCAGTCATCAAGGACCTGCTGAAGCGGGCCATCGCCATCGGCCGCCGCCGTGACCGGCTCAAAGCCTCCACGCTCGCCGCCTATGCGGCAAAGCTGGAAGCAACGCTCGACCGCTTGCTCCGGATCGAGCCCGTCGGCGGCCAGGGGCTGAAGCTGCTGCGGATCATCAAGCGCTTTCGCCAGCACCTGTTCGTCTTCGTCACGCACCGGGACATACCGCCGACCAACAACGGCTCGGAACAGGCGCTGCGTCCCTGCGTGGTCTTCCGCAAGGTCACCAACTGTTTCCGCTCGCACTGGGGCGCTCGTCTTTATGCCGATGTCCGGTCCGTGTTCGAGACCGCCCGACGGCGCGGCATACCTTTCCTTCAATCCATTCGCATGACCTTGGACGGACAACCTCTGCCCCTCATCGCGTAGTCCGCTTGCCGTCAGACAAGGCGTCACGCAAAACCCTGACGGACGGGCATCGCGGTCGATGCCCAAAGCAGCAAAGCGTGGACATCATGGCCAAGCCGGCCCTTCCGGGCAGCAGTGCCCGCACGAATGTCCTCAGTCTGAAGGTGACATTGCGTGGCGTGAGGCCGCCAATCTGGCGCCGCCTGCTCATGCCCGGCACAATGACGCTGGGCGACCTGTACCAGGCGATCCAGGCAGCAATGGGCTGGCGTGATTGCCACCTCCATGCTTTCGACATCGATGGCCGGCAATATGGCGACCGGCACACCACCGACGACGTCGCCGACGAAAACCGCTTGACCCTGAACGGCCTGCTGAAGTCAGGCATCCCCCGCTTCGGCTACACCTACGACTTCGGCGACAACTGGGAACACACGGTCACAATCGAGAAGAGCCAGCCGGCGGCCAACGAGACGTCCTATCCGACCTGCGTCGCTGGAAAGCGCCACTGCCCGCCCGAGGACTGCGGCGGCTCGTGGGGCTACCAGCATCTTATCGCTGTTCTCGCCGACCCCGGGCACCCCGAGTATGCCGAGCAGGTCGAATGGGTGGACGATGAGTTCAATCCAGATGCATTCGCCATCGAAACCGCCGATGCCATGCTCGCCGCTAGCTTCAAGCGAACATGACGCTCGACGATAACGTCATCGGGACAGAGGTGAGCAATTGCTGGAATAGAATGTCATCCGGAAGCTACTTTCCGCCACCCGTACGTCGCGTTGACATACCGAAAGGCAATACTGGAGGAACTCGGCCGCTCGGCATTCCAACGGTCTCCGACAGAATCGCCCAAATGGTGGTCAGGCGACACCTGGAACCGATCCTAGAACCGGTGTTTCACCGGGACTCCTATGGATATCGCCCCGGGAAGTCGGCGCATGATGCGCTCGCCATGGCTCGGCAGCGTTGCTGGGCTCATGACTGGGTGCTCGACCTCGACATCAAGAGTTTTTTCGACGAAATCGATTGGGACCTCCTGATGAGAGCCGTGCGTCGACACACCGACTGTCCATGGGTGCTTCTCTACCTCGAACGGTGGCTGAGGGCGCCCGTGAGCATGCCGGACGGAACCTTGGTTGGCAGAGAGAGAGGGACCCCGCAGGGGGCTGTCGTTAGTCCTGTGCTGGCAAACCTCTTTCTTCACTATGCGTTCGATCTCTGGATGCAGAGAGAGTATCCGAGCATCCCGTTTGAACGCTACGCCGATGACGCGATCTGCCATTGCGCGAACGAGGGGCAGGCACTTGAGTTACGTCAAGCGCTTGAGCGGAGGTTTGCGGCGTGTCAGCTACGGCTGCACCCGGAAAAGACCAAGATCGTTTACTGCAAGGATGCAAATCGCTCGGGCAATTACCCGGAGCGGTCGTTCGACTTCCTCGGCTATACGTTCCGGTCGAGGGTGGCTGTTGGGCGTGGCCGGAGGCGCTTCGTCAGCTTCATCCCAGCGGTCAGCGATAAAGCTGCCAAGAGGATGCGGCTAGAGGTACAAAGCTGGCGGCTGCATCGGCGCAGCGATCTCGGTCTGGAAGAGGTCGCCAAGTGGGTCCGTCCCACCCTCGCTGGGTGGGTGCGCTACTATGGTCGATTCTATCCCTCCAAGCTTCGGGAAGGCCTCCGCACGATTGATGCTTTCATCGTGCGATGGGTCGCTCGCAAGTACAAGCGGTTCCGAGGACACACAATGGCGGCTTGGGATTGGTTACGGTCGCTTCGACGGCGTAACCCGGACCTGTTCGCTCATTGGACTCTCGGGCCGGCGGCTGGATGACGGGAGCCGGATGAATCGAGAGGTTCACGTCCGGTTCTGGGAG
>CAXTOB010000224.1:6375-9833 GCA_964245505.1 uncultured Acetobacteraceae bacterium
TTTGGGGTTTGTTTTTTTTTGTTTTGTTTCCGTGGGGGGGGGGGGGGGGGGGGGGGGGGCCTCCCCCCGCGCCACTCACCTATCTGCATGCGTTTGAGACCGGCCCGGCCCTGCACGGTGGCCTGGCTCGATGGGTCAGCCATTACAATACGCACCGGCCTCATTCAGCGCTGGCGGGGCGGACGCCGGATGAAGCATACCGTGGAGTGTTGCCGACGCTGCATCCCCGGCCAGCCCCGGCCACCCCCGCCGAACAGAAAGTGGGGGCAAAAACCAAAACACCGCCCCACTTATCTTCGCCGCTAACCTGTCCGAACAGGTGGGGCCACCTCAATCCCTGATGGCTCCGTCACTCACGCCTCCTGCTTTCAGATCCCGTAGCTTCGACCGGCATATCGGCCAAGGCGCCGAACACATCCGCGAAGAACTGAACTTCCATCGCCGTTTTCATTAAGGAGTCACGACACGAGAGTTCTCCAAGCGTCCGATTTACAGGAATAGACGCGCACTTCAGAGATTTGCTTAGGCGGTCACGCTTTCCTGCTCCAGCGTTACGACCTTTGCCAACGCCGCGTCCAAATTCGGCAGTTCCCATCTGGCGCCCGAGTGCTGGATCAGCACAACGGTTCCATAAGAAGTTGGGTATGCGAGGTAACGCTCGTGCCTTTCATCATGTCGGAACACCGCAGCCATCTCGAAGACGTCCATGTGACCAGTGACCAGGCTGAGACTCAACCCAGGCGGCCTTGCACCGCCCCAGGCCAGTAGTGTGCTGAGCTGGTCAAAACTGAAGCCGGGGTAAACCCCTCCGCTGCCTGGCTTGGCTGCGATAGGAGGCCTGCGGCGGGCCAGGAGTGCCTTGCCGTGCGCCGATACATGGCGCAACGACGCGGCAAGCAGCGCCGGTCCAAACCTGGGTATCATAGCTCGCCTACCATGCAGCAGCTCGTGGCCAGCTCCGTGACAGCCTGAACCAGGGCATCCATGCTGAACGGCTTGCTCAGGAACCGGTTGTTCGGGTGCATGTCGAACCCATCCACGTCGTCGCCGCTGGCCAGCACGGCGCGCAATTGCGGCCATCGGTGCTGGGCCTTGTCGATCAGCGCCAGGCCGTTCATCCCAGCGCCCAGCCACAGGTCGGTCATCAGCACGTCCGGAACCCCGTCTAGCTCCATCTGGTCCAGGGCTGCCGCGGCACTGTTCACGGCAGTGACCTGCCATCCGTCGTTGCCCAGCACTTCGGCCAGGCACTCGCGCAGCAGCGCGTCGTCCTCGACCAGCAGCACGACCTTGGGCAGTTGAACGGGCATCGTCCACCATGCTTCCGGGCGCAGCAGCCCAGCTCGTTCAGACCGCCGCACGACGACGGCGTGACAAGAAGCCGGCGGTTCCCAGGCCCGTGACCATGAGTGCCAGGCTGGTCGGCTCCGGCACCTCGCTGATGGACACGCCGTCCAGCAAGGAGAAGGGAGGCACGCCGCTGGGCGTTCCGATAGCGAGGAAGGACAGCACCTCGGTGGTGCTGGTGACGACGAAGGACAAGGTCGTCTTCTGCCAGCCGGTGAAGCCGTGCTCGGCGTTGTTCACGACCTGGGTCGAGTGTGTCTCGTTCCCAAGGGTCACTCGCCAGGCTTCGGTCGACGTGCCGTTGTAGCTATATTGCTGGGCGCCGGCCCAGTAGAACGTGATGCTGGCAACGCTGTTCATGTCCAGGCCGGTGATGGTCTGCTGGATGGGCGCCTGGGCGTATGCGCCATCGGCGCCGATGAAGTTGCCGCCATCCGGGCTGGAAGCTGGCAGGCCATTGGCCGAGCCGTCGCCTGGCCCCCAGAGCTTCAACGCTCCGCCATACTCGTTGGCGGCGCCGGTCGTATCGGCCGTGCCTGACTGGAACAGGAAGTTGTAGCCGCTGGTGGTCCAGTTCGTCACGACCTGTCCGCCATAGCGCGTGCCGAACTCGGTCGAGGCGGTGGCCGTCGTTGTTTCGAAGTTGCCATTGAGGATGACCGGGGCGGCCTGTGCCGGTGCCAAAGTCACCGTAAGGATGGCAGTGGCAGCCGTTGCGGCCAACACGACCCTGCTGGTCAACGCGGCTAGCTTTGTTCCAGCTTCGGTCAGGAATGCCATTGCTTGTGCCTTCACCGGATCCAGCGAGCGCTGCGGGCGGGATTGCCCTGAGCACGCCTCATCACGGCTTCATTCATAATTAAGACGATACGAAAAAGCAATAGGAATTATTGATACTAATTGGTAGCTTAGCTTTAGCACTCGCTGTGTGCAGCAATCTGCGGCTCTGGCATTGCAATCAATCACAACCACTACTTGGTCCCACGCCCGTTCGGGAAATGTGACATGAACCCGATGCTATGCCTTCGCCTACTTGTCGGCGGCTTTCTGTTCGACTTGCCTCAGGCGGAGCCGTTGGTCGGGACGCTCTTTGTCCCAACGCTTTCCGGCGCATCGCGGGAGGCTGCGTAATCCGGTGCATGGTGATCACTGATTCCGTTTGATCGCGATCACCTGGTCCATTGGATCGTGATCACTCATTCCGGTGATCGCGATCGCTTTGGCGATGGCGGCGTGCGGGCCGGTGCGGCTGGCAGTTCTCAACCCAGGGTAGTCTTGCCTCTTGCCGAGAGCAGGGGACGGGATGCCGAGCGAGAGAGTGCCGATGCGCAAGATACGAGACGTTTTACGGCTGAGGCTGTCCCTTGGGCTGTCCCAGCGTGCTGTGGGCTGCAGCCTTGGCCTGAGCCAGGCGGCGGTGAGCCACTACCTGGGCCGTGCGCGCCGTGCGGGCGTGGGATGGCCCTTGCCGGACGGTCTGGATGACGAGCGGCTTGAGGCGCTGCTGTTCCCGCCGCCGTCGCAGGTTCCGGTGGAGCAGCGGCCGGTGCCGGACTGGGCGTGGGTGCACCGGGAGCTGCGCCGGCCCAACGTGACGCTGGCCTTGCTGTGGGAGGAGCACCGGGCCGGGGCGCCGGACGGGTTCGGCTATTCCTGGTTCTGCGACCTGTATCGTGAGTGGGCTGGGCGGCTGAAGCCGACGCTGCGCCAGGTGCATCCTGCCGGCGAGCGTTTGTTCGTCGACTTCGCCGGCAGCACGGTGGCGGTGGTGGAAGGGGCAAACGGGGAAGCGCGGCAGGCGGAGATCTTTGTCGCCGTGCTGGGCGCGTCGAGCTTCACCTTTGCCTGCGCTGTTTGGAGCCAGGGGCTGCCGGACTGGATCGGCGCGCATGTGCGGGCGTTCGGCTACTTTGGTGGCGTCGCACGCCAGATGGTTAGCGACAATCTCAAGGCTGGCGTCACGCGTGTTTTTTTTAATGATACGGGGTTGAACGTGATCTACACGGAGATGGCGGCACACTACGCTACGTCCATTTTGCCGGCGCGGCCCTACAAGCCGCGTGACAAGGCAACTGCATCATACTGCACCTTGTTCGGATATTGACGGACTG
>CAXTOB010000225.1:0-9744 GCA_964245505.1 uncultured Acetobacteraceae bacterium
TGTCCGAACTCCTGCTAGGCTTTGCCAACGACCTGGCGACTGACGTGATCGCCGCCGCGGCGATGGTTGCTGTCCACCGGTCGATCCTGCTCGGGGAGGGAGCGGACCGCCCGGTGTGGCGGCTACCGCCGGGCTACGACCGCTACCTCGGGCGGCTGGTCGCGCTCAGCCTGCCGTCGCTCGCGGCCACGGCTGGGCTTGGCCTCGTTAGCGGACCTAATGCCACACCTGCTTTCGCCTCGGCTGCGTTGGTTCTGGTCCTGCTGGTGACGGCGGCCGTGGTCGTGTCGGTGCGGCTGGCACTGGCATTGCCCTTGGCGGCGGCTGACATTCCCGGCGCGGGCTGGCGCACCGCCTGGCAGGCGTCGCGCGGCAAAGGGTGGCGGCTGTTCGGCATAGTCCTGCTGACCTTCGTCCCGATGGAGGCCGCGGCAATGCTGGTCGCCGCACTGTTCCAATCAGCCGACGGCTTGGCTGCGGTCCTGCTGGACGCGCTGGGCGACGCCGCAAAGGCGTTGCTATGGGCGTCAATCGGCGCGGCGCTATGGTCCCGGCTGCTGCAAACCTATGGTGGCGCGCTCGCCCGGCCACCGGTGTGGCGGTGATGGTGCGCGGCCCCGGGGCGCCGTGCTAAGATGGCGCAATGAACGCCCTCGCGAAGATGCCGGTATGGCTGACGGTGGACGAGTTCCTGGCCTGGGAGCCAGGGGACGGACGCAAGTGGCAACTGGTGAACGGAGAACCGCAGGCGATGGCGCCAGGCAAGCCGACGCACGCCTTCCTGCAAGCAGAGCTTGCACGACTGATCGGCAATCACCTGCTCCAGCAAGGCAGTCCGTGCAGGTTGGCAGTCGAGCCCGGCATCGTGCCGCGCGTCCTGTCCAGCCGTAACTTGCGCATACCCGACATCGCGGTAACCTGCACACCTGGCGACGGCGACGAAGACGCAACCCTGTCCGAGCCCGTCCTGGTGGTCGAGATATTGTCCCCCAGCAACCAGTCGGAAACCTGGGACAACGTGCTGACCTACCTCACCCTCTCGACCGTCCAGGAAATCCTCGTCCTGCACAGCACCCGCATCGGCGCCGATCTGCTGCGTCGCGGGCCCGACGGCGCCTGGCCAGCCGACCCTTCAGCAATCGAATCCGGCAACCTCGTGCTGGATAGCATCGGCTTCGCGGTGCCACTGACGGACATTTACCGCACCACCCGGCTGCACCGCACTTCCTAGTGCTCGATGACGCACCATCCAGGGGGTCACAATGCCCAGTCGCCGTGCCATACCTCCGGTTCACCTGACAAGGACACCCCTATGCGCCGCCTCCTGATGCTCGGCCTGCTCACCGCAGCCCTCGCCCCCAGCCTGGCAAACGCCCAAACCGTCCGCCGCATCCGCGGCACAGTGCAGTCACTGGATGGCAACACCCTGGTCGTGCAGTCCCGCGAAGGCGACACGCTCCGCATCCAATTGCCCACGCCCCCGGTCGTCACCTCTGTCGTGCCCGCGATGCTGGCCGACGCCAAGCCCGGCACCTTCATCGGCACCGCCGCGACCGGCCCCAAGGACAAGATGCGCGCCCTGGAAGTGCTGATCTTCCCCGAGGCCATGCGCGGCACCGGCGAGGGCCACTACCCCTGGGATCTCGTGCCCGAGAGCACCATGACCAACGCCACCATCGAGGCCGAGTCCACCGGCGCCGACGGCCGCACCCTAGCACTGACGACCAAGGGCGAGAAAATGAACGTCATGGTCCTCGCCAACACCCCCATCGTGACCTTCGCACCCGGCGACGCCAGCATGCTGAAGCCTGGTGCAAAGGTGTTCATCGGTGCGCAGCAGGCCACGGACGGCACCCTGTCTGCCGCCCGCGTCGCCGTTGGCAAGGACGGGCTTACCCCGCCAATGTAGCCCTGATCTCCGCCAATCCGCGCCGGGCGGTGCCGTCCGGCGCGAAGTTGGCAGGGTCCAGCCAGGCCTGCAGCGCGGCGCGGCAGGCCGGCCACTCATCACCGACGATGCTATACATGGCGCTGTCCCGCAGCCGGCTCTTCAGCACGTAATGGGCGCGCAGCGTTCCCTCATATGTAAAGCCCAGCCGCTCCGCCGCCCGGCGGGACGGGGCATTCAGCGCATTGCACTTCCAAACCAACCGGCGATACCCGAGGTCGTCGGCAGCCAGGCGCAGCAGCAGGAACATCGCCTCCGTCCCGGCGCGGGTACGCTGCATCGCCGGGCCGAACCAGATATGACCCAGCTCGATGGCAGCGAACTTGGGCTGTATGTCCATCAGCGTCAGCCAGCCAGACACGATGCCGGTGCTAATGGGCCGCACCGCCCAGGCCATCGGATCGTGCGTACTGGCGAAGTCCCCGACAAAAGCGGCCAACGCGTCCCGCGTCGGGAAAGGGCCATAGCCCATATAATCCCAGCTCGCATCCGCCTCCGGCCCGGCGGCAGCCCAAAGCTCATCGGCATGGCGCCGATGCAGAGGCTCCAGCACGACATAAGCCCCGCGCATCGGAACCCGCACCGGCAAAGGACGCGGGGTAGCATCAACAAGCGGGCCAATCGGACGTTCCATGCCGACCAACATGGCACGATTCCGCCCATCTGCCTTCCCCCTCTCCCTCTGGAAGAGGGTCGGGGTGAGGGGGCCTTAACTGCGACGCCGGGCGCTCAAGATGCCGTCGGGACTAGCCCTTCACTGGCACGTAAATCGCCTGCCAGCCTCCTCACCCCGACTCTTTCCCGGACGGAGAAGGGGAGAGCACCCGTTGACCATGCCGCGCTTCGGAAGGTTCACATAGGTCTGCCAGGGCAGGCGCCACGTCGGCCGGTTGCGGCAGGGTGGCCCGTTTTTCGCCGGGCATGGCGTCGGCGCGCATCCGGGTGGCGACCACGCCGGGGTCGAACAGGTTGATGCGCAGGTTGGTCGTCGTGACCTCCGCAGCCCAGGTCAGCACCAGGTGCTCCATCCCTGCCTTGGTCGCGCCATAAGCGCCCCAATAGGCCCGGGGCGCCACGGCAACACCGGTGGTCACGAACACGGCGCGGCCAGCAGGGGCGGCCTGCAACAGGGGGGCGCATGTGCAAATCAGACGCCAGCTCGCCGCCAGGTTCACACCCATCGCGGTGTCCCAATCCCGCGGCAGGATGTGCGGCGTCGGCGTCAGCTTGCCCAATGCCCCTGCGTTGTGCACCAGGATGTCCAGCCGGCCGAACCGCTGGAATACGCTGGGTCCAACCGGGTCCAGCCCGGCGCCGTCCTGCAAATCCAGCGGCAGCAAGGTCGCGGTGCCGCCGACGGTGCGTATCGCGTCGTCGGTTTCTTCCAGCCCCCCCTGCGTACGGGCCACGAGGATCACATGCGCGCCGCGGCGCCCCAGCTCGACGGCGGTAGCGGCGCCGATGCCGCGGCTGGCGCCCGTCACCAGGGCGACCAGGCCCGATAGCGTGCCCATCAGCGCTCGGTCAGCAGGCTCAGTTGCCGGTCCGCGCTATCCACCATGTCGGGCAGTGCAACGGGATACTCCCCGGTGAAGCAGGCGTCGCAGTAATGCGGCTTTGCGGAGTCTCGGCCCGGCTTGCCAAGGGCACGATACAGGCCGTCCAGCGACACGAAGGCCAGGCTGTCGGCCCCGATCAGGTCTGCCATCTCCGCCACATTGTGCCGGGCTGCCAACAGCTTGCCGCGCTCGGGCGTATCGATGCCATAGAAGCAGGAGTGGGTCGTAGGCGGCGAGGAGATGCGCATGTGCACCTCCGCAGCACCGGCCGCCCGCACCATCTCCACGATCTTGCGGCTGGTAGTGCCGCGGACGATGCTATCGTCCACCAGCACCACCCGTTTGCCGCGCAGCACCGAATGGTTGGCGGAATGCTTCAGCTTCACGCCGAGGTTGCGGATGCTGTCCGTTGGCTCGATGAAGGTGCGGCCGACATAGTGGTTGCGTATGATGCCCAGCTCGAAGGGGATGCCGCTTTCGGCGCTGAACCCCATGGCCGACGGCACGCCGCTATCCGGCACCGGCACGATCACGTCGGCGTCCACGAAGCTTTCCCGCGCCAGCTCGGCGCCGATGGCCTTGCGGGCGTCATAGACCGGGGTGCCCTCCATGACCGAGTCCGGACGGGCGAAGTAGATATACTCGAACACGCAAAACCGGCTCTTGCTGGCGCCGAACGGCTTGATGCTGTGCACGCCCTTGTCGTTGATAACGACGATCTCGCCGGGCTCGACGTCGCGGATGAACTCGGCGCCGACGATGTCCAGGGCGCAGGTCTCGCTGGCCAGTACCCAGCCGCCGGTCCCCTCGTTGCCGATACGGCCGAGGATCAGGGGACGGACGCCCAAGGGGTCGCGCACGCCCATCAGCGCCTCGTTGGACAGGGCGACCAGGGAGTAGGCGCCGATCACCTGCTTCAGCGCGTCGATCAGCCGGTCCACGACGGTGGAATACAGGCTGATGGCGATCAGGTGGACGAACACCTCACTGTCGGTGGTGCTCTGGAACAGGCAGCCCCGGCGGACCAGGGCGCGGTGCAGGATATGGGCGTTGGTTAAATTGCCGTTATGGGCGACAGCGAAGCCGCCGAACTCGAAGTCGGCATACAATGGCTGCACGTTGCGCAGGACTGTGTCGCCGGTCGTGGCATAGCGGTTGTGGCCGACTGCGTTGGCGCCGGGCAGCCCGGCGATGACCTTGGCAGTGCCAAAGTTGTCGCCCACCAGGCCCAGGCCGCGGTGGCTGTGGAACCGCGCGCCATCGTAGCTGACGATCCCCGCCGATTCCTGGCCGCGGTGCTGCAGCGCGTGCAATCCAAGCGCGGTGACGGCGGCGGCGTCGGTGACGCCCCAGATGCCGAATACGCCGCACTCCTCGTGGAACTTGTCGTCTTCGATCTCGGTGGGGCTTGGAAGCATTAGGAAACTCCTACTCCCGTGCAGGACGGACGGACAGCGCCCGGCCTGCAGGGGTGGCATGAAGCAGATCTGCCGCGGTGGTCGTCCGCCCAGAAGGAGGTTTGGCGACATTGGGCCGGTAGGGCGGGGGCACCTGGCTCGCCAGCCACTCGGCGCCTTGGTAAACCGGGGTCAGTAGCCGGGCTTGCTGGACCGGCGGTGGCCAGCTCTCGGACGGGCTGAGGAAGCCGCCCAAGATATAGGCAGCAGCCAGCAGCACCGCACCCCGGCCTAGGCCGAACACCAGCCCAAACGTACGGTCAAGCCCGCCCAGCGCCGATCCGCGCACGCGGCTGCTGATGGCGCCGACGATGATCCACAGCACGACAAGCGCGACCAGGAACACGCCGCCGAAGGCCAAGATGTCGCCGACGCCGGGGTCGGACACCTGCTTGCGCACCCAGGGGGCGATATAAGGGAAGGCGCCGTAAGGGCTGGCGACCCAGCCTGCGGCGATCCACGCGGCGACGCCAAGCACCTCCCGCACCAGGCCGCGCAGGACGCCGACTAGGCCGGACACGAGCACGACGGCTAGGACGACGACGTCCACCCAGTTCATCTATCTGCCCAGGCCATGATGGGAGGGGGTATAGCGGCCCGTGAAGGGCTGGGCAATTGATGACTGTAAGATGACACTACGGCCGGGACGGCGGGGCGGCATCCGTCGTTAAGGGCTGGGCACCAGGGACTCGGTCCCAAGGCCACGGCCAGAGGCATAGGCCCACACGCCGCTATAGCTGCCATCCGGATTGGCGTTGAATAGTATGGTGCCGCGGGTGCCCGCGCCGGTGAACGTGATGGCAAGGATCCGGCCGTCACCCACGCCAGTGCCGGTATAGGAGTCCTTGCCGATCTTCCAGCGGATGGACCAGGTGCCCTCCCCGCTTTTCGACAGCGTGGCCGTTCCCTTGTAGGGATCATGGCCGTTCGGCCCGGCGCCGGAGACGGCGTAACGGCCGGGACCCTCGGCCAAGGCGGGTGCGGCAGCCAGCACGGCGCCGATCATGGGGATCATCAACTGCCGCATGCCATTCCCTCCCAGAGTCGCATCATCATAAATGTCGCATCATCATAGATTACGTATGGACCGGCCGGCTACGCACTCATGGCCGTCGCGGGTCTGGCCACCGCAACTGCCGGGCCGATGACCTGCGGGCGTGGTGGAACGTGATGCACTGAGACTATGCGGGCGAACGCCTCGCCGACCTCCATGCCGGAACGAAGCAGCTTTGAGGGAGGCCGCAATGCGCGCCATCGCCAAGGATGACACCGTCACCCAAGTCGTGCAGTTCAAGGTCACGCCTGACCAGCAGGACCGGCTGATCGTCGCCATCGCTGACGAGGCGGAGCGCTGGATCCGGCACAGGCACGGCTTTGTGTCATCCACCCTGCATGCCAGCCTGGATGGGCGGCACGTGGTGAACCACGCGCAATGGCGGAGCGAGGCCGACTTCCGCGTATTCACGGCAGACCCGGAAACGGAGCGTCTGCGTGCCGCTATACGAGCAGCCGGACCGGCGGACCGACCGCAAGCCGTTGCCTGCCGCGTCGTCCGAAGCATTGTCCCAGCGAAAGGGCCGGACCTATGAAGCTGTATGCCAGGCAAGGCGCCTGATCGCCCGCATCCCACCTCGCGCCCATCTGGGCCGCGGTGCCCTACGAACTTGCCATGCCGCGGTTGGCGGCGATGCCAGCGAGTGGATCAATCCCAAGGGAGCAGTGCCCGCGCTGGTGCTGGATAGCGGCGGAGTCCTGACGGTATCGCTGGTGGTGCTGAAACGCATCGTCGTCTCTGCGCCATCGGCCCAGTTGGGCGTCCACCGGTATGCAGGGCGTTGTTCGCAACATCGAATAGCCTCAGCGCCTTACGATTGGCGGCTGCAGTTGCGCGGAAGGTGCCGCGGTCTCTCTTCCCGAGGGTGGCCATCGCACCCAGCCTGCTCCGTCCGGCTACCGGCGGGTCCGTGACCGGCGCACCGCGCTCTCGACCAGGATCACGGCCAGGCCGGCGAACAGGATGATGGGCGGCCAGGCCGGTGGCAGGGGCAGGCGGGGCAGCGCCAACCAGGCCAGGAGCAGCCAGGCCAGAATGGCAATGGCGAAGCTGCCGTCGTCCACGAAAAGGCCGATGAACTCGGACCAAGCCGTCCCCAGCCAGCGCATCGCGGCGGCCTAGCGCTGCACGGCCGGGGCAGCGGCCGTCCGCGGCCGGCACAACATGACCGCTGCGGCGGCGGCGGCCAGGAACCCGGCCAGGAGGCCCAGCAGGGACCAGTCCTCGCCGGGCCAAGCCAGGCCCATGCCCTCGCCGACCCAGAACGTGCCAAAGGCGCACAGCAGCACGCCGACGGTGAACTTCAGCGTGTTCTCGGGGACCATGGACACTGGGCGGTGCAGCGCAAGGCCCAGTGCCACCACCACCAGCAGAGCCGCGGCCGCGCCCACGGTGGCCGGCAATAGGAGCCCGCCGCCAGCCGCACCCATTGCGACGACGATGAACACGACCTCGATCCCCTCGATCATGGTGATGTTGAACGCGGTGCGGACGGCCACACGGTCCCAGCCCGCACCGACGCCGCCGATGCCGCGCAGGGAGGCGGTCTCCTTTGCATAGGCGGCGTCCTCGTCATGCAGGGCGATCACCCCGGCTGAGCGCAGCACCGCCTTGCGAAGCCAGCGCATGCCGAACAGCAAAATCAGCGTGCCGACGCCGACCCGCACGAGGTCGAGCGGGATGCGCGTCATTGCAGGGCCGAGCACCACGATAATGGCCGCCAACGCCAGCAGAGCCAGGCCGGTGCCGCCCAGCGCGCCTCGCCAGCCGCGCACTGCGCCGACGGCCAGCACGATGGTGAGCGCTTCCACAAACTCAACCAGCGACGCGAGGAACGCAGCCAGGATCGTCGGCCCGGCATGTGCCCAATCAGCGCCCATGGCGAGGTCTCCACGATGCCCCGGCTGCCTTCCTCATAGCTCGGCTTCCTCGCGCTTCAGCAGGGCGTCGTCGATCTGGATCAGCAGGCGCGGGAAGTCCACGGGCTTGGGATGGTAATCGTCACAGCCGGCATCGAGCGCCTTGGCCCGGTCCCCGGCCATCGCGTGCGCCGTAAGAGCAATAATGGGCACGGTGGCGGCGTCCTCGTCAGCGCCGGCCCGCAAGGTGCGCGCAACTGTCCAGCCATCCATCACCGGCAAATCCATGTCCAGCAGCACCACGTCGGGCTGCTCGTCCCGCACCTGGTCCAGCGCGCGCTGGCCGTCATGCGCCAGCACGACCTCGAAGCCGCGGCGGCGCAACCGGCGCGACAGGAAGTCCCATAGCTCTTCGTGGTCCTCGACCAGCAACACCTTCGTCACGCCTGCCTGCCTCCTGCGGTGGACGCCGCACAGCAATCTAGGCGCTGTGTCGGGCGATTGCATCTAAACGCCTGGCGGACCGTTCTGTCCCCCAGCATCGCCCCCCTCCAGCATCGCCCGGAAGACCCCGCATGACTCCAGCCATCTCTGACCAGTCCGCCTCGGATGCGGCGCCCGCCGCCGCAACAGGGATGTCCCTGATCATGCCTGGCCGGGGGCTGGCGGCGCTGAATGCGGCGGCCATCGTGGTGGCGGCGCTCTATTTCGGGCGCGACCTGCTGGTGCCGCTGGCGCTTGCGGTGCTGCTCGCCTTTGTGCTGGCACCGCTGGTGACGCTGCTGCAGCGCGCCCGCATCGGCAAGGTGCCGGCGGTGCTGGTAGCGGTGGCGCTGGCGTTCTCCGTCATCCTGGGCATCGGCACGGTGGTCGGCCGTCAGGCGACCTCGCTAGCAGAGGGATTCCCGGCCTATCAGGCGACGATCCAGGAGAAGGTGAAGTCGGTCACGGTCGGGGCCGAGGTGATCGGGCGGCTGACCGGGTCGCTGCAATCCTTGCTGAGCGGCCAGGCGGAAGCGCCATCCGTGCCCTATGCCGCCCCGGCGCCTGGCGCCGTTGCCGCCGAGCCATCGGCCGCTGCGCCGTCCACACAGGTGCTCGTGCCGGCCGCACCGGCGGCCGGGGGTGGGACGGGCGTCGCCTCCACGTTCGGGATCGTGCGGACCGTCGCCGGGCCGGTGTTCGGGCCGCTAGCGACGATGGGCGTCGTCGTGGTGTTCCTGCTGTTCGTACTGCTGAACCGAGAGGATCTGCGGGACCGTCTGGTGCGGCTGGTCGGGCGGCAGGACCTGCACCGCACCATTCTCGCCATGAATGACGCGGCACGGCGCTTGTCGCGCTACTTCCTGTTCCAGTTGGCGCTGAACGTGTCGTTCGGCCTGTTCATCGGAACGGGGCTATGGGCCATTGGGCTGCCCAACCCGGTGCTGTGGGGCATCGTCGCGGCGCTGATGCGCTTCGTACCGTATGTCGGCAGCGTCATCGCGCTGGTGCTGCCGTTCCTGCTGGCCCTGGCGGCTGCGCCGGGCTGGTCGCTGGCGCTGATGGTGCTGGGGATGTTCATCCTGGCCGACATGCTGATGGGCCAGGTGATCGAGCCGCTGCTGTATGGCCATAGCACCGGACTGTCGCCCATTGCGGTCATCCTATCCACGGCGTTCTGGGTGTTTCTGTGGGGGCCGGTGGGGCTGCTGATCTCCACCCCCTTGACGGTGTGCCTGGTCGTGGCCGGCCGCTACGTGGCGCCGTTGTCGTTCCTGGAGGTGATGCTGAGCGACAGCCCGCCGCTGACCCCACCTGAAACATTCTATCAGCGCGCGCTGGAGGGCAACGCGGTGGAGCTGGCGGCGCAGGCGGAGCGCCTGAC
>CAXTOB010000226.1:0-9650 GCA_964245505.1 uncultured Acetobacteraceae bacterium
TCGTCGAGTTGGGCGTCCGCGTCCAGCAGCACCGGCGCGGCGGCCAGCAGGTCCGGGGCGCTGCCGGGCAGGCGCACGCCCTCGGCCGTCGCATGCAGGCTGACCCGGCCGGCATTGCCCTCCACATCAGCCGCCAGCCGGCGCACCCCGGCGCCGGCGGCTGCTAATCCGTCCAGGCGTAGGGTGCCGTTGGCGTCGGGCTTGGTGAAGGGTCCGTGGATGTGCGCCTGCAAGGCGATCCCGGCCCAGGATACGTCCGGCCGCGGCTGCATGGCCGGGGCGCTGGCGGTCACGTCCAGGTCCGCCGCCTGACCATCCAGGTTCAGCGTGCCCCGTGCGTCAGCCCGCAACGGTCCCGCCTGCAACGCCAGCGTCGTCGCGGCGCCGATGCGCGGCCCGTCCAGTCCGACATGCAGCGCGATCGGCCCCAGCGCCGGCAGGGAGGCCAGGTGCGCCACTAGTCCACCGTCCGGCTCCTGCATGTCGAGCGTCAGGCCGATGCTGACCGGGTCAATGCGCGCCTTGGCCGCATAAACGCCGTCGGAGCCCAGATCCTGCAACCGGAGGTCGGCGTTGCCGGCCTGCAGCGACGGCACGTCGGCGCTGCCCTCCAAGGACAGCACGGCGGCGGTCCCGGCGACTGGGGCGCCGATTTCGATGCGGTCCACCTTGATATGCCGGGCTACCACGTGGACAGGCAGGGTGAACGGTTTGCTTTCTGGCGCCGGGGTAGCAGGCTTGGGAGCGGCGGCGGGCAGACGCGGCACCTGCACCCGTGCCGCCGTCAGCAGGTCCACGGACGCCGTCCGGTGCACCAGCGCCAGCGGCGACCAGTCCAGCGTCATGTTGTCCGCCAGCAGCCAGGCGCCCTGTGTATCCCGGACCTCGAGGTGCGCCAGTTGCAGCCGGTCCGGGAAGCGCCCGTGCAGGCCCACCAGGACCACCTGGCCGCCGGTCAGCCGTCCGACAAGCTGCTCCGCCGCTATCCGGCCTGGCCCGATGTTCAGGCCGATCAGCAGCGCCGCCACCGCCAGCACCGGTATCGCAACGAGCACCGCCAGCACCCATAGCGCGATCTTTCTCACTCTGCGCATCAGAATGCCTGTCCTATGCCGATATAAGCCTCGAACGAATCGTCGCCGTTCCGGCTGTTGAGCGGCACCGCTACGTCCAGCCGGATCGGCCCGATGGCGGTGTAGTAGCGCACCCCGACCCCGGCTCCGGCCCGCAGGTTGCCGAATCCGACGCTGCTGGTGCTGACCTGGCCGGCATCCAGGAACGCCACCGCACCAAAGCTTTCGCCGATGCGCTGGCGGAATTCTACCGTCGCCGCGGTGATGGATGTGCCGCCCGTGGGCCGTCTGTCTGCGAACTGCGGGCCGACCGACTGATACCGGTAGCCGCGCACCGTGCCGCTGCCGCCGGCGTAGAAGCGCTGGTCTGGCGGCAGGGCGAAGGTGCTGGCTCCCTGGACCGTGCCGACCAGGCCGCGCAGGGCCAGGATGCTCCGGCCCGGCGCGCCCAGGTTGAGGTAGGTGGAGCCCTGCACCTGCAGGATGGTGAAATCACCGCCGGTCCCGGCCAGGGACGCCGTGGGCGTGACGGTCGCGGCGGCCTTGATGCCGTGCGTCGGCTCGAACAGTCCTTCTGGCCCCGTGCTGTCATAACGCAGGCCGATGGGCAGTTGCGCCAGGGTGTAGTCGCGGGTGGTGCCCTCCTGCTGGATACGGGACTGCTGCGCCTGCACGCCGACGCTCGCGGTCCAGCCCTGGGTGAATTTGCGGCTGAGTGTCACACCGGCCAGTACCGCCGTGCGGTTGTAGGCGTCCAGGTCCTCCTTGATCGCCTGTAGGTTCAATTGGACGTTCTGGTTGCGCGCCCACACGTCCGGCTTCAGCAGGGACGCCGTTACGTTGTAGCCCTGGCCGCGGCTGTCGCTGCCGCCCAGTTCGGTCACTGCGGCGCCCAGGTTGAGCTGCTCCGCCTCGCCAAACAGGTTGCGGTGCTGGAAGGTGACGCCGAAGCTGGCGCCCAGGTCGGTGGAGTATGCTGCGGTGAAGCCGACGACATGGCGAGAGCGCTCCGTCACATCGAAATCGAGCGGCAGAGTACCAGCGGCGTCCAACCGGTCCGCCGCGTGTGCCTGCACCGTGGCGAAGACGCCGAGCGAGGCTAGGTCCTGCCGCGCTTCCTCGATCTTATCGGGATCGAAGCGTTCGCCTGGATGCACGAGCAGCCGCCGCCGCACGAAGGCCGGGTTCACCCGAACCAGCCCGCCGATCCCAATGGGTCCGAGGTCCACCCGCGGACCCGCGTCCACCTTGTAGGATACGTCCAGCACCTGCGCCGCCGGGTCCAGCATGACGACGGGGGCGTCCACCTTGGCCAGCGCGTGGCCGCTTTTGCGCAGGGCGTCCAGCACCCGGCCCTGGGCGGCCAGCACGTCCGACGCGATTGCGGGTGCGCCTTCGTCCAGATGCAGGGCGGCGCGGGCCTCGGGCGGGACGTCGCCGTCCAGGGTGATCCGGCGCAGGTGGAACATTGGGCCGGGCTGGATGCCAATGTCCACGGGGACCGAGGCCGTCGCCGATTCGAGCGCCGCGGGCAGGGCGGGATCGGCCACGTCGTGCCCGGCGATGCGTATGGACACCTTCGCCGCGTAGTAGCCGTAGCTGTTCAGCGCCGTCATCAGCTGCCCGGCGTCGCCCTGCGCCCGCATCACCAACGCGAATGGACCGGCCGGCGCGGTTTCGCGCAACTTGATCAGGTTGCTGCTGTCACGTAGCGCCTGGTCAAGGCCGCTGTTGCCGGTAGCCGCCAGCTCAACCGTATAGGGCTGCGGGTCCGACCCCCTGGCGCTGGGTGCGGCAAGCAAGGCCGCCGCGATTACGGCGGCGTGGCGTAGGGCGGGGCGGCGGCGCATGCCAACCTATAACCGCAGGAAGAGTATAAAAGTTACACGGGATCGTGTGTTCGTCCTACGGTTGTCACGCCGCCGTCGTTGTTCCGACACACATGGTTTGGTATTCCTGCGTTATGAAGCTTCCGCTCCGGCGCGTGCGCCAACCTGGCTTGATCACCGTACCGCCCACGCCTGAGGCGCCGCGTTTTTCTGGGCGGCGCCCGGTCCGGTCCGTGCTTCGGGGGGTGTCCATCCTGTTGTGGACTCTGCCGGCCGGGCTGCTGCAAGCGGCGATGCTGCTGTTGCCGGGATGCGGGAAGGTGGTGGTGGCCCGCCTGTATTGGGCCAGCCTATGCCGCCTGATGGGGTTGCAGGTCCGCGTCATCGGCACCCCGGCCCGGCGGCTGGACGGACGGCCGTTGGTGTTCGCGTCCAACCACTCGTCTTGGCTCGATATCCTGACGCTGGGCGGCACCTTGGAGGCCTGCTTCGTCGCCAAGCAGGAGGTTGGGACCTGGCCGCTGATCAGCACTATCGCCCGGCTGGGCCGCACCGTGTTCGTCAGCCGCCGCGCCAGCAACATCGGACAGGAGCGCGACTTGATGCGGGCGCGCCTGGACGCCGGCGACAACCTGATCTTGTTTCCGGAGGGCACCAGCTCCGACGGCTCCCGGGTGCTGCCGTTCCGGTCGGTGTTCTTTTCGGTGGTGGAGGACCGGGTGGGGTCACCCCGTCCCTTGGTCCAGCCGGTGTCGGTGGTTTACGACCAGTTGGCCGGGCTGCCGATGGGGCGGGCGAGCCGTCCGGTGTTTGCCTGGTATGGCGATATGGATTTGGTCAGCCACTTCTGGCGCCTGGCGCAGCATCGCGGGCTGCGGGCGACGGTGCTGCTGCATGCGCCGATGGACCCGGCGGGGTATCCAGACCGCAAGGCTCTGTCGGAGGCAGTGTGGCAGGTGGTCGCCGAGGGCGCCGCGACCTTGCGGCAGAACCGCCCGGTGCGGGTGGTTGCGGCCGTGCCAGATGTCGTGACCGAGCAGCCTGCCTATGCGTGAAGGAGCGGCTTGCTTCTCCCTTTGTCTGCGGGAGAAACGCCCTGCATCACGGCTGATGCGCTACCATGGATGAAATAGGTATTTTCATAGCAGGTATTTTCATAGCAGGGCCGGGGTGAGAGAGGCAGCCGGCCCAGGGTCTAACCACGACGGCGCTGAACGGCGCTCCAACCAGCTAAAGGGTAGTCCGTTCGGCTTCCCTCACCCCAATCCTCTTCCGGAGGGAACAGGGGCAGGCGCTTTTTCTTGACAGCGGATGTCCTGGCGGCCCCACACTCTCGCTACCGGATTAAAAGGACTCCAAACCGCTGCACCGCTTGACCCCCGACGGGCGAATGCCCATTGCTCCGCGCCAAGCATCCGGCCAGGTCCGGGCGAGGGGAATTTCTGCGTGACACCGACGACTGGCCCGGCCGCTTCGAACACCAAGCGTCTGCATGTCATCACCTGGGGCTGCCAGATGAACGTGTATGACAGCGGCCGCATGGCCGACGTGCTGGCGCCCTTGGGCTATGCGCCGACTGCCACGCCGGACGACGCTGACATGGTGATCCTGAACACCTGCCATATCCGCGACCGCGCGGCGGAGAAGGTGTTCTCCGAGCTGGGCCGTCTGCGCGCCGTGAAGACGGCGCGGGCGGAGGCCGGGCTGGGCACCATCCTGGCCGTCGCCGGCTGCGTGGCGCAGGCCGAGGGCAAGGAGATCCTGACCCGGGCGCCGTTCGTGGACATCGTGCTGGGTCCGCAGACCTATCACCGGCTGCCGGAGATGGTGGCCCGCGCCAGCCGGGCCGCCGGGCACGTCATAGACACCGACTTCCCGGCAGAGGCGAAGTTCGACCACCTTCCGGACAGCACCACCCCGCCGGGCGTCACGGCGTTCCTGACGGTGCAGGAAGGATGCGACAAGTTCTGTTCCTTCTGCGTGGTGCCCTACACCCGCGGGGCCGAAAGCAGCCGGCCAGCCCTGTCCGTGCTGGCGGAGGCGCGGCGGCTGGTGGCGATGGGTGCGCGGGAGATCACCCTGCTCGGCCAGAATGTGAATGCCTGGCATGGGGATGCTCCTGGCTCGGGATCATGGACCTTTGGCCGGCTGGTGCGGGCGCTGGCGGAAATCCCGGGCTTGGATCGCCTGCGCTACACCACGTCGCACCCACGCGACATGGCGGACGACCTGATTTCCGCGCACCGGGACGTGCCGCAACTGATGCCGTTCCTGCACCTACCGGTGCAGTCCGGCTCCGACCGTATCCTGCAGGCGATGAACCGCAAGCACACCCGCGACGACTACCTGCGCCTGGTGGACCGCCTGCGCGATGCCCGACCGGACCTGGCGATGGCGTCCGACTTCATCGTCGGCCATCCCGGCGAGACCGATGCGGACTTCGAGGCGACGCTGGACCTGATCCGGCGGGTCGGATTCGTGCAGGCCTACAGCTTTGCCTACTCGCCCCGGCCGGGAACGCCGGCGGCCGGAGCGCAGGGCCAGGTGCCCGCCGCGGTGCAGGACGCGCGGCTGCAGACGTTGCAGGCACTGCTGCGCGAGCAGGCGGCGGCATTCAACACGGCGGCCGAAGGCCAAACGCTGGCGGTGTTGTTCACTGGCCTTGGCCGGCGGCCGGGGCAGTTGTCGGGCCGGTCACCTTTTCTTCAGGCTGTCCATGTACAAGCTCCGGCAACGCTGATCGGCGAGGTCGTGCCGGTGGTGATCGTGCATGGAACGCCTACATCCTTGTCAGGAACCCTTACCCAGGAGCTAATACCCGCTTGAACATGCTCGCGGCTTCCCAGGCTGCACCGGCGGCGCCCAAGGCCGTCACCCTGCAATTCAACGACAATGCGCTGCTGCCGTTGTTGTTCGGCGACCATGACCGCAACTTGGTCCGCCTGGAACAAGGGTTAGGCGTCCGATTGTCGAGCAGAGGCAACCGCGTCGCTATCAGCGGCGATCCCGGCCGGGTCCAGGCAGCCGAGTTGGCGCTGACTGGACTCTACAAACGTCTGGAACAGGGCAAGGGCGTTAGCCGCGGCGATGTGGACGCGGCGATCCGCATGATGGACGCCGATCCCGATCCGCGCCTGCCGCTGTCCGACCTGCCGGCGATACAGACCCGTCGCGGCGCCGTCGGCCCGCGCAGCCCCGGGCAGACCACTTATATGGAAATGCTGCAGCGCCATGAGATGGTGTTCGGCATCGGCCCGGCCGGCACCGGCAAGACCTATCTCGCCGTGGCGCAAGCGGTCGCCATGCTGCAAGCGGGCAGGGTGGACCGCATCGTGCTGTCGCGTCCGGCAGTGGAGGCCGGGGAGCGGCTGGGCTTCCTGCCCGGCGACTTGAAGGACAAGGTGGACCCTTATCTGCGTCCGCTATACGACGCGCTGCACGACATGATGCCCGGCGACCAGGTGATCCGCCGGATGGGCACCGGCGAGATTGAGGTGGCGCCGCTGGCGTTCATGCGTGGTCGCACCCTGGCCCATGCCTTCGTGATCTTGGACGAGGCGCAGAACACCACGCCGGTGCAGATGAAGATGTTCCTGACCCGCATGGGCGAGGGAACGCGCATGGTCATCACCGGCGACCTGAGCCAGATAGACCTGCCGCCGGGCCAGCGGAGCGGGCTGCGCGACGCGCTGGACACCCTGGAGGGGCTGCCGAACATCGGCATCACCCGCTTCGGCGTGCGGGATGTCGTACGGCATCCGCTGGTCGCGGCGATCGTGGACGCGTATGAGCAGCGTGCACAGGCTCAGCGCGACGCCGGAGCGCCCGAAGCCGGGCAGAACGGCGTGCGCAGCAACCACCGTCCGCGGCGCGATCCGCCGCCGGACTATCAGGACACCAATGGAACCTAGCCCTAGACCCGGCCCCGCTTCGGCGGGGCCTCCTGTTATCGTGCTCGATGCGAGATGGCGGCGTTTTGTGCCTGGGGCGGAGGCGGTCGCCTCCCGCGCCGCAAGAGCTGCGGGCGGCGTCGGCGCCGTGGTGCTGGCGTCGGACCGCGAAGTGAAGCGCCTCAACGCCCGGCATCGCGGGCGCAACAAGCCCACCAACGTCCTGACGTTCGACGGCGGCGACATCGTGCTGGCGCTGGGCGTCGTGCGGCGCGAGGCCCGGGATGCCGGGCTGTGTCCCGCGCACCACCTGGCGCACCTGATCGTCCATGGCGCCTTGCATCTGGACGGCCACGACCACCATGGCGCCGGCGAAACCCGGCGGATGGAAATGGCCGAGGCCCGCCTGCTGCACGGTATCGGCATCCCTAACCCTTGGCGGAAGCTGTGAGCGTCACCGTCCCGAGCAGCCGCAGCATCCTGCATCGCGTGCGGCAGCGCCTGCGCGGGCGTCATCGCGATGGAAACGTCAGGGACAGCATTGCCGAGCTGGTGCAGCAATCCATCGACGACAGCCAGACCGACGGTACCGCCCCCGAGCTGGACCGGCAGGAACGTGCGCTGATTGCCAACGTCCTGCGCCTGCGCGGCATGACGGCTGATGACGTGATGATCCCGCGCGCCGATATCGTCGCCATCCCGGTGGACGTGACGCTGGAACAGGCGCTGGACCAGATACGGCGTGAGGGCCATTCCCGCCTGCCGGTCTATCGCGAGCAGCTCGACGATATCCTGGGCATGGTGCACATCAAGGACGTGTTCTCCTATGTTGGGCGCCCAGACGCCTTCAATCTGGAGGCGCTGCTGCGGCGTCCGCTGATGGTGGCGCCGCAAATCCCGGTGCTGGACCTGCTGCTGCAGATGCGTCAGGCCCGGATGCACCTGGCCCTTGTCGTGGACGAATACGGCGGAATTGACGGCCTGCTGACGATCGAGGACCTGGTGGAGGAAATCGTCGGCGACATCGCCGATGAGCACGACGAGGTCCAAGGCCCGATGATTATCGAGCGCCCGGACGGCGCCCTGGACCTCGATGCCCGCCTGCCGATCGAGGACTTCGAGGCGCGGCTGGGTCCTATCTTGTCCGACGAGGAGCGTGAGGCCGACATGGACACCATCGGCGGCCTGGTGTTTACGCTGGCTGGCCGGGTGCCGGCGCGGGGGGAGGTGATCAGCCATTCCTCCGGGCTGGAGTTTCGCATCCTGGATGCGGATGCACGACGGATCAGGCGTCTGCGGGCGCGGCGTCCGGCGGCGGTTGCGGCGGAGGCGGCGGAGTAGGGCCGACGATGCCGTTGCTGCAGGAAGACTGCCCGTCACCGTCCTTGTTGCGGGCCAGCACAGATCAGGACACTATGACTGCTTCATGGTTGCCCAGACCGTAGCCAAGGCAGACCGTATCAGCTTGTGCCGCTTGATGCTGGCCATGCTGGTGCTGGTGGCGCGCCTGCTCGGGACAGCCATTCCCACCGCGAGCGCCCAGGCTGGGCCTACTGACTTTGCCGGACTGGAGGGCGTGGCGATCTGTCACGGTGGCGGCGGCCCGGACGTTCCGGGGGGCCAAGACCCGTTCAAGACGCCGGCCCATGACCACGCTTGCCTCCTGTGCTCGGCTTGCTTCATGGCTGGTCCGGCGGTGCTCCCACCATCCTGCGATGTGCCGCGGGTTATACTGGTCCGGCTGCCCGGCCATGCGGCGCTGTCTCCGCCGGCAACCACGGGGCCACCGCACCCGGCCCGGGCTGCACCCCCTCCGACCGGACCACCTGCCCACCCCGTCTGACCGCCTGTTTACGGCTGTCCTGAGGGGCGGCTGTTTCCGCGTTCTGACCGGATGGACCTGGGTCCGATTTCTCTTGCCCGCGGGCCGCCCTTGTTCGAGTCGGAATCGCACAAACCCGATCCAAACAGGAATTGACCCATGATCCGCCTCTCCGCTCCTCAGAGCCTCGTGCTCGCTGCCCTGATGGCCCCTATGTCCCTGTCGAACGCTGCTGCTGTCCCTCTTCTGAACGACCGAGAACGAGTAGAGGGTATGAGTCTCACGGCGGCGCCCGGGCAGCCGTCGCCCTATGCCGAAGACGTTGACGGCAACAGCAGCACCGTCGCGCGGCACTTCGCTATCGGCCAGGACATGGCATTGCTTCCCGTGGTCGCCGTCACCGCCGGGTGGCACGCCGTGATCGCCCAGACCGGACGCCAAACCGCGGACGCCGACGTCCTGAGGGTCGGTGAGATGGACCCTGGTCAGGCCGCCGCCGTCCATGCCGAACAGGCCTGGGCACGCGCGACCGCGCCGCAGCAGAAGGTGGGCGGCGCCTACGTGACCCTGATAAGCCCGGCCGATGATTGGCTGGTGGGTGTCAGCACCCCCATTGCCGGGCGTGCGGAGGTCCACGAGATGAGGATGGACGGCAACGTGATGCGGATGCGCGAGGTGGAGGGCGGCCTGGCGCTGCCTGCGGGCAAGGTGGTGGCGCTGGCGCCCGGCGGCTACCACATCATGCTCATGAATTTGAAGCAGCCTCTGGTAGCCGGGCAGGTCATTCCCATCCAACTCCAGTTCCGGACGGCTCCGCCGCTAGATTTGCGGGTGCAGGTGGCGCCGGTGGGTGCGTCTGCACCGCCGGGCGCCGCCATATCGGCAGCGCCGGATCCCGAGGGCCACGCCGGCATGCCGGGACAGGTGCGTTGATGGACCGGCGCCTATTGCTGATGCTGGCCCCGGCGGGCGTACTCGCGGCCGGGCTGGCGGGTGCGGCGGCCGTGGCCAGACCGAGCGACTGCCGGGCCAGCAT
>CAXTOB010000227.1:0-9361 GCA_964245505.1 uncultured Acetobacteraceae bacterium
TGCATATTCCTGGTTGCACCCAGGCTCGCTCGGGAATTCTGAAAACCGCCTCTAATCGTCCAGTCGAACTGCTCGGTCGAGATGTCGAGAATGGACTCGTGCGCCTGCTGCCGTCCGGCGTTGCTGACCAGGATGTCCAGCCCGCCCAGGCCACGCACCGCCTGGTCCACCAGGCTGACGCAGAACGCCTCGTCCCGCAGGTCGCCGGGGATGGCAAGACCGATCCGTCCCTCCCTCCTGATGAGGGCAATCACCTCTTGTGCATCCGGCTCCTCAGCCGGCAGATAGTTGATGGCGACATCCGCACCCTCGCGTGCATAGGCAATGGCCGCTGCACGCCCCCTGCCAGAATTCCCGCCGGTGATGAGAGCCTTCCGTCCCGCCAACCAGCCCGAGCCGCGGTAGCTGGTTTCGCCGTGGTCTGGAACCGGGTCCATCTTGCTGGCCAGGCCGGGCCAGGGCTGCTGCTGCTTGTTGAACGGCGGCCGCGGATACTTAGTAGCCGGATCCTGCAGCGGCTGCGCTGACGCAGTCGCCGCGACGGCCGGCGTAGTCTGCGAGAATGCAGGCGCCGCCGCCACGGCGGCCAATCCCACACCAGCGGCACCAACCATTTGCCGCCGGGACACTGCGGCCTTCTCGTCTGTGCTCATATTTTGCCTCATTGCGTGGTGCTGCGACAATGGGCCGGCGCCCGCGGCGTTGCCCCGTCGCGTCAGGGTGATCGCAGCAGCCTAAGTTGGACCGGGATCACCACCCTATACCAACGGCCGAGCTTTCCGCCGAGGACACAGGCTGCCCGGCACAAGAGCAGCCTGTATAGCCACAGCTTCAGCAACCCTACTCGGCCGGCACGGCCTCACGCTCCCGCACCGGCGCATGCTTGGCTCCAGACAACCAGGTGTTCACCCGGTCCAGGTAAAGGTAAACCACTGGTGTCGTGAACAGCGTCAGAATTTGCGACAAAATCAGCCCGCCTACCATCGCGAAGCCCAGCGGCCGCCGCAGCTCCGACCCGGTGCCAGTGCCAAGCATCAACGGCACCCCGCCCAGCAGCGCACACATCGTCGTCATCAGGATCGGGCGGAAGCGCAGCTTGCACGCTTCATAGATCGCCTCCTCTGGCTCCTTGCCGCCGTCGCGCTCCAGATGCAGTGCCACGTCCACCATCATGATGCCGTTCTTCTTTACGATGCCGATCAGCAAAAGGATGCCGATGATCGCGATCACGCTGAGGTCGTAGCCGAAGGCCATCAGGATCAGCAGCGCCCCCACTCCAGCGGACGGCAAGGTGCTCAGGATCGTGAGCGGATGAATGAAGCTCTCATACAGCACGCCCAGCACGATATACACCGCAACCAGTGCGGCCGCGATCAGATATGGTTGGCTAGCCAAACTGCTTTGGAACGCCTGAGCCGTGCCTTGAAACGCACCGGACAGCGTGGGCGGCAGATGCATTCCTGCCTCAGCCGCCTCAATGGCCTGAGTCGCTTGGCCCAACGATGCGCCCGGCGCCAAGTTGAACGACAGCGTAATGGCCGGAAATTGGCTTTGGTGGCTGATGTTCAGGGCGTTCGTATGAGACGTGTCCTGCTTAACCAGCAAAGACAACGGAACCTGCCCGCCAGTAACCGGCGACGGTAGGTAAATATGGTCCAGCAGCGACGGGTCCGTCTGCAGCTCCGGCAACGCTTCCACAATGACGTGGTAGCTGTTGAGCTGAGTGAAGTATTGCGCAACCTGCCGCTGGCCGATAGCGTCATACAGCGTCGCATCGATCAGCGTCGGCTGTATGCCGAACCGGGACGCCTGATCCCGGTCGATCGTCAGCGTCGCCGCCGCCGCATTGCTCTGCTGATCGGAGGTTACGTCCGTAAGCAGCGGGATAGCCCGCATCTTGTCCAGCACCCGCGGCGCCCAGGTATTAAGATCGTTAATCTCCGGGCTGGTCAGTGTATATTGATACTGCGTGCGCGACAGGCGCCCACCCACCCGGATATCCTGCAAAGACTGCAGGAACAGCGTCACGCCTGGTACCTGAGCCGCCTTGGGCCGCAACCGCGCAATAATCTCGTCCGCCGTCGCCGTGCGGCCCTGATCCTGCGGCTTGAGGTTGAT
This sequence comes from uncultured Acetobacteraceae bacterium, assembly GCA_964245505.1. Classification (GTDB taxonomy): domain Bacteria; phylum Pseudomonadota; class Alphaproteobacteria; order Acetobacterales; family Acetobacteraceae; genus DASWOJ01. The sequence goes on from CAXTOB010000227.1 coordinate 2,119, forward strand.
GTAGAAGTTTCCCTGGTTGAATGACGTGGACCCGATATTGAAAGCGAGAGATTCGACATCGGGATCATGGCGGATCAAGTCCCCAAGCGCCGTCATGCGTCCTGACATCTGAGCAAACGACGAGTCTTCCGGCCCAACCGCCTGCCCAAATAGGAAGCCGGTATCCTGCTGCGGAAAGAAGCCCTTAGGTATCGTGATGAACAGGAACGCGGTCAGGGCTACCGTCGCAAAGAACACCATCAACGTGATGAATTTGAACCGCAACGCGACCCGCAGGCCCGCCGCATAGCCGTTCAACATCAAATTGAACCCACTCTCGGCAATACGATACATCCGCCCATGCTGATCTTCCGGCACATGACGGAGGAAGCGAGAGCACAGCATCGGCGTGAGCGTCAGCGAGATCATCACCGACAGGAAGATCGTAATGCTGACCGTCAGCGCGAATTCTCGCAGCAGCCGCCCGACGATCCCGCCCATCAGCAACAGCGGGATGAACACAGCTATCAGCGATACCGAGATGGCGATGACAGTAAAGCCGATCTCACCCGCACCCTTCAGTGCGGCGTCCATCGGCTTCATGCCCTCTTCGATATAGCGGTAGATATTTTCCAGCACGACGATTGCGTCATCCACGACGAACCCGACCGCAACCGTCAAAGCCATCAGGCTGAGGTTATCCAGGCTGAACCCGGCAATATACATCACCGCCGCCGCCCCCATCAACGCGAGCGGCACCGTCAGGCTCGGGATCACCGTCGCCGCCACGTTGCGCAGGAACACAAAGATGACCATCACCACCAGCGCAATGGTCAGCATCAGCGTGAACTGCACGTCCGCAACCGAAGCACGTATGGTTTGAGTCCGGTCGGTTAGGATGGTCACATCCACCGTCGGCGGGATCGCACCCTGCAGCCGGGGCAGCGCAGCTTTAACCCGGTTCACCGTCTCAATCACGTTGGCGCCGGGCAGCTTGGACACTGCAAGAACGATGGCGCGCGGCGCCGGGCCGTCCTCCTTGTTATCCAGCGTGTAGGCCCAGGCAGCCAGCTTCGTGTTCTCCGGCCCATCCACCGCAGTGCCCAGGTCCCGCACACGGATCGGCGACCCGCCTCGATACGCGACGATCACGTCGTTCCAGGGATTGGCATTCGTCAACTGATCGTTGTCATAGACGGTGAAGCTCTGGCTCTTACCGTCGAAGTTCCCCTTCGGAGAGTTGGAGGTCGCAACGGCCACCTGGGCGCGCACGTCCTCAAACCCCAACCCAAGGCTCGCCAGCCGCGCGGGGTCGAGCTGGATTCGCACGGCAGGCTTCTGCGTGCCGGAGATCTGCACCAGGCCCACGCCGTCAATCTGCGACAACTGCTGCGCCAGGATATTGTCGGCGTAGTCATTGACCTGAGTAAGCGGCAGCGCCTTAGAGGTCAGCGCCATCACAAGGATCGGCGCGTCAGCCGGATTGACCTTACGATAGGTCGGCGGGCTTGGCAGGTTGGTCGGAAGCTGGCCGCTAGCGGCATTGATCGCGGCCTGCACGTCCGTCGCCGCAGCATCTATGTTGCGCGACAGATTGAACTGCAGGGTAACCTGCGTACTGCCAAGCGCGCTGACGCTGGTCATCTGGTCCAGCCCAGGGATCAACGAAAACTGCCGTTCCAGGGGTGTAGCAACGTTGCTGGCCATCGTCTCCGGGCTGGCGCCCGGATACGTGGCGCTGATCTGGATCGTCGGAAAGTCCACCTGCGGCAGCGGCGCGACCGGCAGAAGCGGATAAGCCACAAGGCCCAGCAGCAGCAGTGACAGTGCCAGCAGCGCCGTCGCAATTGGCCGCCGGATAAACCCTGCCGAGGGGTTCACTTCGTCGGTCCCGTGCCCACAGCGGCCTTGGCATCTTCCGGCCTAGCCTCCGCAACCTTGACGCCAGGCTTCACCTTGAACTGCCCCTGGGTAATCAGGCTGTCGCCCGGCGCTACGCCCTTGTCGAACAGCGCCATGCCGTCCCGCATCATGGCGAGTTCGACCGGCCTCATGAAAGCCGTCCCATCCGCGCCCACGACGTAAACGTAGGTGCCGTCCGGCCCCCGCTGAACCGCGGCGGACGGTGCGGTCAGGCCATCCTGCCGGGTATTGAGCGTCAGCCGCGCAGTAACGAACTGGCCGGGCCACAGTGCATGGTCATCGTTAGGAAAAGTCGCCTTGACGTCCACGGTGCCGGTTGACTGGTTCACCTGGTTGTTCACCAGTTCCAGCTTGCCAGTCGCCACCGGCTTGCTGAGGTCCCGTCCGAACGCCTGCACCTGCAACGGCGTCGGCGATGCGGCGATGGCCGCCTGCACCCGGGCCAGACTGTCCTGCGGCAAGCTGAACAGCACGGAAATCGGCTGCAACTGGGTGATGACCACCAGGCCGCCGCTGTCACTGGCATGAACGATATTTCCCTCGTCCACGAGCCGGATCCCCGTGCGCCCGCTGATCGGCGCAGTGATCTTGGTATATGCCAATTGAACCGCAGCATAGGCTATGGCCGCCTGATCCGCCTGCACTTGCGCAACGGCGGAGTCCGTAGTGGCGACCTGCGTATCCAGGGTGGACTTTGCCACGTCCTGCTTGCCTACCAGGTCGGCATAGCGTCCTTGCTGCAGGCGCGAGTTCACAACCTGCGCCTGATCTTGGGCAAACTTCGCGCGGGCCTGCGCCAACTGCGCCTCGAACGGATGCGGATCAATCTCGGCCAGCAGGTCACCCTGCTTCACGTCCTGGCCTTCCCGATAAGCTACGCGCACCAACTGGCCATCCACCCGGGCGCGGATGGTAACGGTGTTATAGGCCTGGACCGCGCCCAATCCGGTGACCCAAATCGGAACCGGCTGCTGCACAACCTTGGCTGTCTCCACCGGCACTGGCGGCGGCGCGGCGGCTACCTGCGGCGGCGGCGTGAACGGCCACCAATGCCGCCAATATGCCACACCAGTTCCCGCGGCAGCGAGGACGACAACCGCCAGCGCCACACGCCCAAACCGGCTCGGCCGACGGACCGACACCGGCCGGGCGTAGCCAGTAGGGGTGGAGATCACCTTCTCCGAAGCCGGTGCTAGTTCCATGACAGCATCATCCAACGCTCCTGGCCAGGCCGGCCGAAAATAGAGTTCGCAAAAAGGCACAGGCTCCCAGGGACGCCGCCGTCAAGCGCAACGGGCCAACCACGCCATCGTTGCCGTCGTTCGGAAAGCACCGGTCACGCTGCCGCGGATCGCAAAAAGGATCATGCCGTCGCGAAAACGCGGCAGCACCGCATCATACAGGTTTCGGTGCGTCATAATCCGGCATACGGGCGATCCGGCTGCAGCCCACGCGGCCAAGATCCGCCCGGGCTCAACACGATGTGACCTCCCTAGCGACGGAGGCTCGCATCCGTTTTCAGTGCCGCCGAGCCATGAACTCCGACTGGCGACCCTGCCTCGTAAACGCCAGGCCTTCTGGGTTTGCCGTTGAAGCAGGCTACGTCGAAGTCTCGACGCACCCTGCTCCAACCCGGCCACTTGCGAGCAACCCTCTGCACGTCAGGTCCAGCCGCTTCCGCCCAGACCTCACGCAAGCTGCGTTACGGCACGGCTGCAACAGCCGACGTCGTCGTATCACCAGCCGGCACTACACCGCGTTGCCGCTGCACCCGCCGATGCATCCACGACGTGAGCAGCGGCGTAAGGATAGCAGTGACGATCACCGATGCCGCAACCTGTACGGTGGCCTCCGGGGCGATCGCGGCATAAGTCGGATCAGCCGTCGCGACCGCCTTCGGCACCGCCGCCGCATTGCCCGCGGTGCTGCTGGCCGCAGCGCCCGCGATGCCGGACCCACCCAGAGCCAGGTCGGTCAGGATGCAAAGCGTTCCCGTGATAACGCAGACCAGCACGCCCAGCACCATGCCGCCCAACCCGGCATTCACCACGTTGTTCAAATTGATGCCCTGCCCCAGCGTGAAGGCCATGAACGGCACGATGATCGGCTCATGCTTCCCAAAAAAGTCGCGCAGGTCGCGGTCTAGGTTCCCCAGCACCGCCCCGACAAAGATCGGCGCCACGACGGACACCATCGCCATCCAGGGAATGCTCGCCAGCCCGGCACCCACCAGGAACAGCATCGTCAGGAACGGACCCGTCTCGATGCTTTGCGGCACGTAGGTGCCGGCGTCCTCCTTGTCCCCCAACACGCTGGTCAGCGCCATGAACATGCCGCCGTTGGTGTCGCTGAACGCCACCATCAGCGCGAGCGTGCTGAAGCCGAACAGGTTGCCCTCAAACAGCTTCGCCACCGTGAACGCGATCACCATGGCAATACCGATCTTGGCGCCCATGATGCCGAACCCGCGCTTGAGCATGCGCGGCGCGGCATTCAGCGTCATCTTCGTGCCGACCGTGAACAGATACATGCCGAGCACGGTGTTATACCCGGCGTTGCTCAGCCCCTCGGTGAACCCGCCGATCTTGAGCAAGGTGGGCGCGAAGGTGTTGATGAGCATGCCAATGAACAACGGCACGACCATGAGGCCGCCCGGCACCCGGTTGATGGCGCGCATAATAGGTATCATTTTTTATCCCCGTTGCAGTCTGACAATACCGCGGCGGTCTGTCTGATTCCGCAATGGGCTATACCACGGCAACGCGGCGTCGCCAGCCTTCAAGCGGCGTCTCAAGTCGCTGCCGGCCTTCTGAACCAAATTATTCGCTGGTCCAGCGGAGCCGCGCAACACCTCGATGGCGCGCTGCGCTGAGTCTGGCTGCCGGACGCCAGCGCCTAAAACCCGAGCGCCGCCGCTGCCTCGGCCAGCGTCGCGCGGCTGCCGCTGCCATACAGCATGCTCAGCCAGCGCCCGACTGGCTGCAGCAGCCGAGGATCGGTGCCTGCCTCCCCAAACAGCTCGGTGATCCCCAGCAGCGGTGCCGGGTCAGGCCCGCCCGCGACTGCCCGCTCCCGCAACAGCGCCGCCATCGGATGCCGCACGTCGATCGGCTGCCCGGCCTCGTCCTCGCCGCGCACCCGGCGCAGCCAGGCAGCCAACGCCAACGCCAGCAGGTCCAATGGCGCCCCCGCGCGCAGCCGGTCGCGAATCGGGTCTAGCAGGACGTTCATCGGCGCATCGGTGTTGATGCGCTCGACCGTGTCCTTGATCGCCGTGTTGGCAAAGCGCCGGATCAGCGTCGCCTTATACTCCGCGATGTCCACGCCCGGCACCTCCGGCAGCGTCGGCCCGGTTTCCCGGTCCATCAGCGCCGCCATATATCGGGTCATCACCGGGTCGGCCATTGCCTCGTCCATGGTGACATACCCCATCAGCCGCCCGAGCCCGGCCACCGCCAGATGGCTGCCGTTCAGCAACCGCAGCTTCATGAACTCATACGGAGCCACATCCGGCACGAACTGCGCCCCTACCTCCTCCCACGCCGGCCGGCCGGCAGCGAACCGGTCCTCGATCACCCACTGCGTGAACGTCTCGGAGAACACCGGCCAGCGATCCTGGATGCCGTGCTGGACGGCCAAGCCTTCCACATCCGCCTCCGCCGTCACCGGCGTGATACGGTCCACCATTGTATTCGGGAACGGGATGTTGGCCTCGATCCACTCCGCCAGCCCCGGGTCGCGCAGCCGGGCGAGGGCCAGCACGGCCTCGCGCAGCACGTCGCCGTTATGCTGGATGTTGTCGCAGGTCATCGCCGTGAACGGCTGCGCCCCGGCATCGCGGCGCCGCCTTGCAGCCTCGACAACCATGCCGATGGCGCTCGCAGGCTGCGCCGGATCCGCCAGGTCGCGCCGGATCAGCGGATGCTCCGGGTCCAGCCGCTTGGTGGCCCGGTTCAGGCAGTAGCCATTTTCCGTGACCGTCAGGCTGACGATGCGTATGCCCGGCCGGTCCATAGCATCCAGCAGCGCCGCGCTCCCCTCTCCGGCGAAGGCCACTCCGGCCAGGCTGCCGATGACGGTAACCGCCTCCTCCGAGCCGCTACGCTCCACCAGAGTATAAAGGCTGTCCTGCGGCGCCAGGCATTCCTGCATCCGCCGGTCCCCCGGCAGCAGCCCGGCGCCGATGATGCCGAACCCCACCATGTCCGGCCGCCGGTCCATCAAATTGTGGGTGTAGCGCGCCAGATGCGCCCGGGCGAAGCCTCCGAGCCCGAGATGGACGATCCCCGGCATGACCGCCGCCGGGTCAAAGCGCGGCCCCTGCACGGACGACGGCAGGCGGCCAAGTGCTGCGCGGTTGAGCGGTATCGGGTCCAAAGCCATCCTCCCCAAGCCAGCGCAACGTTCCGCGCCGCCACCACCATCATCCAGGCGGCGCGGGGAGGCAACCAGCGCCGACGTGCGGCCGGCTCCTCGCATGAATGGGCACCGCAAACGGTCGCCCCAACTGCCCCTGACCAAGAGCCGCAAGATGAACACTTGCCGGCCGCAAATGACGTATGCAGCATGCCGCCATGTCCACTGCCCCGTTCCTGCATGGCCCGCACGACGCCCGGGTCGCCCTATTCAATCCGCAGGAGGGAAGGCTTGGTAAGATAATGCCTTGTCGGCACTTCCGGCCGTTGGGCAGCGAACTGCCCCTTCCCCGGGACGGCATCATCGGTGCCGGGTCCGACGTGGGCCAGGCCGCCGCCCGGACCGGCAGCAGCGGCCCACCGCTGATAGTCAGTGACTCCAGCACGCCCAACGGCTGCCGCGATGCCGCACGAGCCGCGTCACCCAGCGGCCGGCTCGTGCTGGCCGGCATCCCAGATGACGAGTCCCGCACCGTTCCAGCACCGGCCACCTGCCGCCGCGACCTGGGCACCAAGCTCCCCCGTCGTATGGAGGCAATCCTGCTTAAGGAAGGCTGCTGCCACGGCAAAAAGCCGCTGCGGCATTAATGCCTGGCCTGTATCAGCAGGCGCTCACCGAACTGGGCGAGGTATTCGCCCGGCTCGACGAGGCCGAAGTGGAAATGGCCGTGGACGCCCTGGCCAGTGCCAGCCGCATCGTCTGCTACGGCCTCGGGCGCGAGGGCCTGCAGGTACGCGGCCTGGTGATGCGGCTGTATCACCTAGGTCTGCACGCGGCGATGGTCGGCGACATGACGACGCCGCCGGTTGGTCCAGGCGACCTGCTGCTGGTGTCCGCCGGTCCCGGTTCCTTCTCGACGGCGCTGGCGTTGATGGGCGTCGCGGCGGAGGCCGGAGCGCGCACGCTGGTGGTAACGGCGCAGGAC
>CAXTOB010000227.1:9381-9634 GCA_964245505.1 uncultured Acetobacteraceae bacterium
GATGGGATCGCTGTTCGAGGGCGCGCTTTACCTGCTGTTCGAGGTGATCGTCCTCCGCCTGCGCGACAAGCTCGGCATCCCCGCCGACGCTATGCGCGCCCGGCATACAAACCTGGAATGATGCCGCACAAACTGCCACCCCGTGCCAGAGTTGCCCGCCCTGTTCCCTCTCCCTCCCGGAGAGGGTTAGGGTGAGGGAAACGGCAAGCACTGTCCCCGCGCAAAAAAGGCCACGCTCCATCAGAATGAATCG
>CAXTOB010000228.1:0-9617 GCA_964245505.1 uncultured Acetobacteraceae bacterium
TGGTGTCCGCCCGACCGTTGTTCGGCGCGGCGGGCGCCGGGTCGCTGGCGGGGAATTTATGCGTCAACCGCTCTCTGCGTTTGGCGCCGGCGTCGGCGGTGGTGCCGTTCCAATATACGTTGATCGTGTGGGGTGTGGTGTTCGGCTGGCTGGTGTTTGGCGATGTGCCGGACCGGTTGACCCTGCTGGGGGCGGCGGTGATCGTCGGCGCCGGGCTGGTGCTGCTGCGGACGGACGGGCGCCCTACGTGAGCGCCAGCAGGATCAGCGCGATGCCGAGGACCGCGACTCCGAACGCCAGCGTGCGCACCACCGGGATCCCCGCGGCATACAGCGGCACGTAGATCAGCCGTGCCCAGAAATACAGGTGTGCGCCCAGCACCGTGCCCCACGAGTGCCGGCCCGCCACGTGCGCCGCCAGGACGGCGGCGGCGAAGAACGGGAAGGTTTGCATGTAGTTACTGAAGGCGCGGGTGACCCGGCCGCCTACGCCGGTCGGCTTCTTTTCCTCGTCCCGCGGTCCCATGTTGTAGGCCAGGCCGTGTTGCTGGACGGCGATTTGTCCGGTGGCGAGGGCGTGGACCAGACCCAGTACGATGGACCAGGCGAGCAGGGTGAGTTCGGTGGTCATGGCGGGCCTTCCGTGGCGGTGCGTCGGGCAACGCAGCCGGGACGGCGTAAGTTCGGCGTGCCGGAGGTGCCGGCGTGGCGCACGGCCTGGGTGCCGGGCTGTTGATCTGGTGGGGGTTCAGCGCCCGTTGCGTGAGCGCATGGGCTTGCAGCCGGCGAACGAGATGTGGCTAGCCCTTGATGCTGCTAGGCGGGAAGGTGACTTGCAGTGTCGCCAACGGCCCTTTGCACTGACCTATACGTTGCCGGGCCGTCGTTTACGTTGCCGGGCCGTCATTGCGAGGCGTGCAGCAGCGCGGCAACCCAGGGCCGCCAGCGCGGTCGTTGCCGCCGGGGATTGCGGCGCCGCTGTGCGCCTCGCAATGACGGCAACGGTCAGAGCGAAGGGCGTGTCATAGTACGCAGGTTGGTGGCGAAGCCTTCCGTTGTGATCCTGTTTTGTGCCGGCAAAGTCCTCAAGGCAACCAGACCGACACGATTAGCTAGGATCGCTGCCGCGCTGGTCGTGCAAGCATCACGAAGCTGCTCAGATAGCTCGTTGTTCCATGGAGCTGAACGGCCCCGCCGGCTCATAAAGGGGACGCACGTAAGTGGAAAATCAGGGCGGTGAGAAATTCGGCCTGGTGGTGCCGTATAAACGTTGTGCGGATAAACCTAAATGCTACGCCAATTGCAAGTCGTGCGCTTAAGTATTTGGAATAATCTGAATACTCCTTCAATAAAAGCCCGATTTCCAGGCCCGGTTTTTGCTAGCGCCGCCGTCGTAACTTGCTTAGGTTTGCATAGCTTAATGCAGGGCGGCAATGCAGGGACGACAAACAGACATAATCCAGGGAACAGGCCCCCATGGGCATCGAGGACGCATGCGCGGACGCCTGCTCACGGACCCGGTTGCGCTGGCCGACTACGAGATTCTTGAGATGCTGCTTTTTCTCGGGATTCCGCGTCGTGATACCAAGCCGTTGGCCAAAGGGCTGATCATGCGGTTCGGCGGGTTCGCCAAAGCCCTTATGGCGGGCGCCAAGCCGCTGTTTGAAGCCGGGGTTCCGCCGCGGGCGGCCGAGGCGTTCCAGATGATCGCCGATGCCGCGGAGCAGTTGACCAAGGCCGAGCATCGAGACCCCGTGATGCTGGGCGATCACCTTGCGCTGGCCCGCTACCTTGCCGATGGCGCCCGGCCCTGGAGGCAGGGCTGGTCGATGGTGCTGCTTGGAACCCGGAACCAGGTTCTTGCGGAACGGGCGTGCGACGCGGCGGATGCGCCCTCGATCGCCGGGCAGGTCTTGCGGGAAGCGTTGGGGCGGCATGCCACGGCGATCATCCTGGTGCGGGGAAGTGCCGACCCTCCCGAGGTCACGGCATCCGATTGCGCGCTGTTCCAGACGGTTCAGGAGCGTGCTGAAGCGCTCTCGATCACGCTCTACGATCTTGTCGTCATCGGGAGGGACCGGCGCTGGTGCAGCTTCACCGGGGGCCTTTAGGGTGTTCGGGCTGTTTCGGCGCTGGCGGACCCGGGCCGAACCCGATCGCCCAAGCTGTCACTTCGATGCGGTGCTTGATCTGGACGTGGCCAGCCTGCCGATGGGAGTCGTCCCGGATGCCGCGATGACGGCCGTGACCGACCGGTTGGCCGGGGAGGCTGGGATCCAGCGGCTGCGCGTGCGGGTCCGGGACGCGCCAGCGCCGATCGTGGTGCGGCTTTTCGCGGCAGGAAGCACGCGGGAACCTGAAGGGGAGATCTGGTCGGCGCTGCGGGAGCGCTTGCTGGCGGGGGCCAGACATGCACTCACGCAGGTTCCCCGCCGTGACATGCCGCCAAAGCCTCAAGCTCAGCCCGGCTTTGCGGGCCAGCCCGGTTTTGCGGAGATGCCGGCGGCGAGGTATGCGGATGGCTTGGACGCACTGGCCGCACTGGCTGCGCTGACGTCGAGCGTGGCGCCGGCGCCGGTGACGGTCCCGTCGTATGCGGATGGCTTGGACGCACTGGCTGCACTGGCGACAAGCGTGGCGCCGGCGCAGGTGACCGTCCGGTCATCTCCGGCCACATCGTCGCCAGCATCGTCCGATGTTGATCGTCTGGTCCGGCTGCTCGGCTTCGTTCTGCCTGGTGAGGATCGGGCGACCGCCATCCGGGCCTTGACACGGTTTGGCAGCTATGCGGCGGTCCTGGCGTCGCCTGCATCGGAGCTTTCGCAGGTGCAGGGCTTGGGTCCGCATAGCGTTGCTGCAATCCGCTTGATCCATGAGGCGGCCATCAGGCTCGGCCGAGCGACAATGGCGTCGCAGCCTGTGCTGGATAATCGGATGCGGCTTACCGAATACCTGGCCATTGCGCTGGCCCATGAGCGGATCGAGCAGTTCCGGGTGCTGTTCCTGGACAGTCACGACATGCTGCTGGCCGACGAGGTGCAGGGCCGGGGAACGGTGAACCACACGCCTGTCTATCCCCGGGAAGTCGTACGCAGGGCGCTGGAACTCAACGCAAGAGCGCTGATTTTGGTCCATAATCATCCCAGCGGCGATCCGACGCCTTCGCGGGAGGACATCGCGATGACCCAGCAGATACGCTTGGCTGCGGCGGCCCTGGAGATTGGCTTGCGCGACCATATCATTGTTGGCAACGGACGTACGACCAGCTTCCGCGAGGCCGGGCTGTTGTGCTGAGCGACGTCGGGCGGTCTGCCTCAGGGATAAGAGCGGGAGAAACGATATTGCGCTCCAATCGCTGCCGGCCGGCCTAAACCTTGACCGTGCGCCCGCCTTCCACCGCCTGGGCGAGCTGTCGGCACCATTGCTTGTGATCCAGGGTGATCTCGATTTTCCTCACATTCAGGAACGGTCTCGTCACCTCGCAACGACCGTGTTGAACCGGTCGCTCGATGTGATGACCGGCGCCGCCCACTTGCCAAGCCTCGAGCGGCCGGCGGACGTCACGGCTTTGCTGACAGAGTTCGTCAACTCCTGCTCTGGCCGCCGGGGATAAGCGGGTTGGACCGGACGCATCCCGATGTCGTGGAACAGGGCGGCGCGCCGCTCCGCTGGCGTCTCCGGCGGGCGCCAGCCGGTATCAGGCCGCGTGGCGATGTTGTCGCGGCCTGGCGGCGGTGCCCGGCGCATCCACCGTGAAGGAGTGCTCCGTCCGGCGAAGGACGCTCAAAGGAGTCGGCAGAGGCGGCCACGGTCTGGCGGCCGGCGTCGAGGGTGGATCAGATGGGGCGTTCAGCCATGGTTCGGGCTCCGCAATGCGAAACGCTCAAGGAAGCGGCCGCACGCCGCAGGGTCGAGGCCGTCGGCGCGCCACGCCACGTAGCCATCGGGGCGGATCAGATATATTGCCTGGGCGTCGCGTTCCCTGAGGCCGTAGGCATCGAACACTTCGGCGCTGCTGGCGGCAACGACGCGCGGGTCGCGGCCGGCTGCAAGGCGGGTCACGAGATGCACCGCCACCCGGTCGCCCACGAGGGTGTCGAGCGCGTCGGCGAGGCGATGCGCCTCATCGCGCTCGAGCGGACGGCGGGACAGGCCCAGCACGGTGAAGCCATAGCCGGACAGCAGGTCGAACACGTCAACGTGGCGGGCGATGGCGGCGTTCGGGGCGCGATGGCCGGCTGCCGGACCGGCTTTGCCGAGGCCCGGCGCGGCGTCCCCGAGGAAGGGACTGGGTCCGTAAGCGATTTCGAGCTGAGCGAGCTTGCGGAAGGCGCGGTGCTGGACCGCATCGACGCGGGAGATGGCGGCCGTGACGGGGCCGGCGAGCCAGTCGCGCAGGCCAGCCTCCCAACCGGTCTGTCCGGCAGCGGCCGAGAACATCTTGTCGGAGGTCTCCACCACCTGCTGGCCCACGGGGCGGCGCTCGCTGTCGTAGGTTTCGAGCAGGTCCACGGACGCGCCGGCGAGGGTGGCGGCAAGTTTCCAGGCCAGGTTGGCGGAGTCCTGCAGCCCGGTGTTCATGCCCTGGCCGCCGGCGGGGGAATGGATGTGGGCGGCGTCGCCGGCGACGAACACGCGGCCCGCGCCGTAATGCGGCACGCCGCGGTGCGAGACCCGGTAGCGGGTGGTCCATGCCGGGTCGCTGAGGCGAACGTCCATGCCTGTCGTTTCGCGATACAGCGGCTCCAGCTCCGCGAGGTCGAGCTGCGATGCTTCGGGGCCGCCCTGGTCGGCCTTGTTCGAATGATCCGTGACCATGACGCGCGACCGGCGGGCGCCGTCGAGCGGCAGGAACAGCGCGATGGTCGGGCCATTGATGAAGATGCGGAAGTGGGCATGGTCGAGCGGCCAGTCCACGCGGCAGTCGGCCAGCATGAACGTTTGCGGATACTTGGCGCCTTCGAACGATAGGCCGAGCGCCTTGCGGACCGCGCTGTGCGCGCCATCGGCGCCGATCGCATAAAGGCTGCGGATGGCCGCTTCGCGCCCATCCGGTCCCGTGGTGCGGGTCGTGACCCCATCCGCATCCTGGCTCAACGCGGTTACGGTGGTCTGCCGCTCGACAGCGACGCCGAGCCGGGTGAGATCGTCGATCAGCACGGATTCGGTGTTCGATTGCGGGTGGAGGGTCATGAACTCGTAGGGCGTGTCGGGCGAGGCGGCGCGGTCGAAATCGAGCCCGCCGACGCGGCTGCCGCGGACGTAGAAGTCGATGCCCGGGTTGACCACGCCGCGGTCGAGGACCCGGTCGGCGAGGCCCATCTGCTGGAACAGCTCCATGGTGCGGGCCTGCACCGCGAAGGCACGGGACTCACGGGAAGCTTCGGCCCGTTCGTCGAGGATGCGGACTGCGACGCCGCTGCGCTTGAGCAGGTTGGCGGCCATGAGGCCGGTCGGCCCGGCGCCGACGACGAGGACTTGGCAATCTTGGGGGAGCGAAGCATCATCGGTCATTATGAGCGTGCCCTAAAACTGACTTGTGGGTCACATTAAGGGTGGCGAGGCAGGCGTCAACCCGGCAATCGGCCGGTCGTGTTCACGGGTGCGTTGAGTTGGTGGGATGACCGACACGCCGCCAGCGCAGGCCCACCGGCGCCATCGCGGGCCCAGCCCGGCCAAGACGGCTGCGACGCAGCAGGCTCTGGTGGAAGCGGGGCTCGCGATCTTTCTGGAGCGCGGTTATGGCGCAACGAGGATGAGCGACGTCGCCGCGCGGGCCGGCCTTGGCAAGGGCACGATCTACCTGCATTTCACCGACAAGACCGAACTGTTCGCGGCCGTGCTCAGGCAGATCGCCCGGCAGACGCGCGCCGGGCGGCCCATTCCGCGGCCGTTGCCGCACGAGACGACACATGCTTTCCTGCGGCGTGTCGTCCCACCGCTTTTGACCGCGTTTCAGGGCAGCGGGTTGTCGCAGGTGATCCTTCTTGTTGCGTCCGAAGGGTCCCGGCTGCCGGAGGTGGCCAACACGTATCGGCAGGTGATGATCGAGCCGGTGCTGCGGATGATCCGGCTTCATGCGCGCCGCGCCGAGCGCCGGGGCGAGTTGCACGGCGGCCTGCTGTCGGGACAGCCGTTGCTGATGGTCGCGCCGGTGGTCGTGACGACGTTGTGGAACAGCCTGTTCGCTGGCCCCGAGACGCTCGACATAGCGTCCATGTTCGAGACCTACCTCGATCTGCTGTTCAAGCCGGGTTTGAGCGGCACGCCCAGGCCCTGACGGCGGCTGCCGCCACTCTCATGCCGGTTGGGCCCGTCGCATCGTCACGCCCAAGCACGGGGTGAGCGGCTGCGCGAGGGGCGGCAACAAACGTTGCCAATTCAAAACTCATTTCCCCATGTCCAAGCCGCCCGCTGGGGGTCATGGTCGTCGTCCATCATCCCCGGCAATCTTCCCGGCCCACTCCAGCACGCGAGTCAAATCCGCTAATCTGAAAGCATTCCGACACTCGCGATCCGTTTCCCGGCATGGGACATCTTGCATCTACGGCGGGGCGTCATTTCGGTGTGAGACTCAGACCAGACGCCCATCCGGGAGCGGGACCGCCACATCCCATTCCATTATCTCGGGACGCCGCAACGCCAGCGGGGTCCGCCGGCCGGCCTTGCCAAACCGAGGCTTGGTTCATAGCCTCCCCCCCACGCTGAAAGGACATGCCGTCATGAGTTCGACCGTCCCCGGCGAGGCAGCACTGGCTGAGCTGCCCGTAGTGATCGCGGCGGACGACCAGGTCGCGCTCGACAGCCTCGGCGAAGCCCGGCGCAAGCGCGCGATGGAGGTTGCCGCCGACGTCAGCGCCACCGACAGCACCTCCCTGGCCGTCTTCGGCGCGGCACCGCAGCGCAAGCTGAGCGGCTTCCTGGATCAGTTGCTCGCTGGTACGGGTAGCAACGAGATCGGCGTGGCCGGCGACCTGGTGGTGGAGCTGGCGACCAGCCTCAAGCGCCTGGACCTGCCGGGCATGAAGCGTGAGGCCGAGGGCGCCGGGGCGGTGCTTAGCCGCGTGCCGGTGGTGGGACGGTATTTTTCCGCCTTGCAACGCTTCCGTGCGATGCGCCAGGGCGTGCTGACCCACCTGACCGAGATCGAGCGCAAGGCGGAGGTGCATCTCGGCAAGCTGAAGGCGACCAACGCCGGGCTGGACCGCCTGGTGGACGCGACCGAGGACAACCTGCGCGAGATCGAGGTTTATATCGCGGGGGGCCAGCAGGCGGCGCTGCGGATGCGGGCGGAGCATGCGGCGCTGCGTGAGCAGGTGCGGAACAGCCGCGACGCCGTCCAGATGGCGAAGCTGCGGGACATGGCTGAGCAGATCAACGCCTTCGAGACCCGGCTGGTGCGGATGCAGGTCGCCTTTACCCGCGGCATCCTGGCGATTCCGCAGATACGCACGGCGCAGCAGGCGGGGCGGATCGAGATACAGAACACGCTGGATACCGTGCTGTTCGACCTGCCGGATTTTAAGAGCGCCCTGGTCCGGGTTGCGGCGCTGGAGCGGATTGGCCGGGCGTCGGACGCCACCGCGGCCCGGCGCAAGATCACCCGCGAGTTGCAGGAGATCGGCATAGATGCCCTGGACAGCGCCTATACCAAGGCCAAGGCGAGCCAGGGCGACATGGCCGACGACGTTGCCAGCCTGGCCCAGGTGTCCGACCGGATGATCGGCATCATCAACCGCGGGCTGGAGATGGACCGGGCCAACCGTGGCAAGCGCGACGAGGCCGTCCGGCAGATCGGCGACGTCCGCGCCAAGCTGCTGGAGAGCCTGCGCGACCATGCCGACCGTGCGCTGCAGCCGTAAAACCGCCTTCGTCCAGGCTGGGCGCAGGTTGATTTGCCGTCTTTGCTTGCGGCCAAACGCTTGCGGTTCC
Source organism: uncultured Acetobacteraceae bacterium (assembly GCA_964245505.1). Lineage (GTDB taxonomy): Bacteria > Pseudomonadota > Alphaproteobacteria > Acetobacterales > Acetobacteraceae > DASWOJ01. The sequence continues at coordinate 7,932 of CAXTOB010000228.1, forward strand.
GGGTCCGGACGTTTCAGGTTTGGCCCTTCTAGGTCCGGACTTTTCAGGCGTAACCGTTTCAGGCCTGACCGTTTCAGGTTTGGCCGCGTCCCATCCGAACCCAACTGCGATCTGCTCTAGGCGCCGGGAACATCCATGCAGTTCAAAATTGAAAGCTTCCTGAACGCCAACCTGCCAGCCGGCGGCACACGGGTGGATGTGGTGTTCAGCCTGTCGGCGACGGGCGGGGCGGATGCGGGTCCTTGGGGTCAGCCGGCGCCGCGCCGGGTGATCGGGCTGCTGGGAGACCGTTCCGGCTCGATGGCCGGGGACAAGATGCAGGCGTTGAAGCACGCGCTTCGGGTGGCGATCGACGCGATGGACGAAAGCACGGAGTTCTTCGTCGTCGCCTTCGACACCGTGGGCCGGATGATAGTGCCGCTGACCCGCGCCGACGCGGCCGGCAAGCGGTTCGCGCATGGTGAGGTGCAGCGGCTGGAGGCCGGCGGCGGCACCTGCATGTCCCGGGCGCTGGCGGCTGCGCGCGGCGTGTTCGCACAGCGGCCCGGCGCGGTGTGCCAGGCCATCCTGCTGACCGACGGGCAGAACGGGCCGGAGGACGAGCAGTCGCTGGGCCAGGAGCTGGTGTCCTGCGCCGGGCTGTTCCAGGCGCATTGCCGGGGCGTCGGCACCGACTGGTCGCCGAAGGAGCTGCGGCGCGTCGCCGACAAGCTGCTGGGCACGGCGCAGATGGTCGCGAACCCCGCGGGACTGGCCGAGGATTTCCGCGCCACGATGGCCGCGGCGATGGCCCTGGGCGTGGCCGACGTGCGGTTGCGGCTGTGGATGCCCAAGAACGCCCGGCTGACGGGGTTCAAGCAGGGTTTTCCGTCCGAGATCGACCTGCTCTCCAGCCTGCGGCCGGTGGATCAGCGCGCGGTGGACCTGCCGCTCGGCGCGTTTGGCGAGGGCACACAGGATTACTGCGCCGCCTTCACCGTCGTGCCGCTGCCGGTTGGGGAGCAGATGCTGGTGTGCCGGCCGTCCATCGTTACTCCGGATGCCGCCACGCCTGGCGCCAACGTTACTTGTACGTGGACTGATGACGCCAACCTGTCGGCGCGCATCGACGCCCAGGTCGCCCATTACACCGGGCAGGCGGAAAAGGCGCAGGCGATCCAGGAGGGGCTGGAAGCGTTGGCGCGTCACGACGATGGCGCCGCCACGCTGCGGCTGGGGCGCGCCCTGCAGTTGGCGCAGCAGTCGGGCGATGAGGAGACTACCCGGCGCCTCCGCCAGGTGGTGGACGTGGTGGATGAGGCCGCCGGCACCGTCCGCCTGCGCCGCGGCGCGGAGAAGGCGGCGGTGATGGACCTGGACGTCGGCAGCACCAGGACGGTGCGGGTGAAGCGGGACTGACCGGCATGGAGCTTCGCTGCCCCCATTGCGGCCAGGCGTCCACGGACGCCGAGTTCTGCTCCGAGTGCGGCGCGGCCATGACGCCGCGTGCCGCCTCCCCAACCACGCCGGCGCAGGATGGGGTGTCGCAAAACGGGGCGCCTGCGCCGGTGCAGACCGACGCGGGGGAGGCTTGCCCGGTGTGCGGGGAGCTGCGGCCGGGTCCGCTGGCGCGGTTCTGCGATACTTGCCGATATGATTTCGTGACTCACCAGCCGTTTGGCGCTTCGTCCGCGCCTGGGCCTGGAG
>CAXTOB010000229.1:0-9615 GCA_964245505.1 uncultured Acetobacteraceae bacterium
GTCACGGAGATGGTGCTCGAGAAGGCCAAGCGCCTCGTCGAGCACAAGCGCGACGTCGTCATCCTGCTCGACAGCATCACCCGCCTCGCCCGCGCCTACAACACCGTCGTCCCCTCCTCCGGCAAGGTCCTCACCGGCGGCGTCGACGCCAACGCGCTGCAGCGCCCCAAGCGCTTCTTCGGCGCCGCCCGCAACATCGAGGAAGGCGGCAGCCTCACCATCATCGCCACCGCCCTCATCGACACCGGCAGCCGCATGGACGAAGTCATCTTCGAGGAGTTCAAGGGTACCGGCAACAGCGAGATCGTCCTCGACCGCAAGCTGTCCGACAAGCGCACCTTCCCCGCCATCGACATCACCAAGTCCGGCACCCGCAAGGAAGAACTGCTGGTGGAGCGCGGCACGCTATCCAAGATGTGGGTGCTGCGCCGCATCCTGAGTCCGATGGGCATGACGGACGCGATGGACTTCCTGCTGGACAAGCTGAAGTACAGCAAGACCAACCAGGACTTCTTTGACGCAATGAATACTTAGCGTCGCCTTTCACATACTCCAACAGCGGCTGCCTTCCCCCTCTCCCTCTGGGAGAGGGCCGGGGTGAGGGAAAGGCAGGCACCATCGTCATCCCAACGGGAACGCGAGCATAGAAGCCCAAAGGCGTCCCACCCTACAATCGTGACGTCAACCCTCAAGTGCAGCAGCAAAAAGTAGCCCTCAAGGCTCCTGCCTCCAGCATTGACGCCGGGCCGGCCCAGGTGTCCCCTATTTACGCCAAGCCCGGAGACACTCATGCGTCTGCTGCCTGCACTCGCCGGCATGGTGCCGGTTGCTGCCCTCGCCATCCCTCCCGCGCACGCCGGCAGCGCGCTGGAGCTGCAAGGCAAGGGTGTCCAGATCTACACCTGCGCCGCAGACGGCCCAGTCTTCGCTTGGCGCCTGAAAGCGCCGGACGCAATGCTCACTGACCCGCAGGGCCGCCCGGCCGGCCACCATTTCGCCGGGCCGGCCTGGCAGGCCGTTGATGGCAGCACCGTCGTCGGCGAGGTCCTGGCCTCCGGCAGCGGCGACGCCGGAGCCATCCCGTGGCTGGTCCTGCGCGCCAAGTCCCATACCGGCGACGGCGTGTTCTCGGGAGTAGGTTACATCATCCGCACCCGGACCGCAGGCGGCGGCGCACCGGGTGCCGGATGTGACAAGGACCATGCCGGCGCCGAGACAAGGGTGGATTACACCGCGTCCTACACGTTCTTTCCAGAGGCGGCCAAACTATAACGGTGGCCGTACATGCGGCCCGCATGCTAGCCCGGCTGAAGCATCCGCAGCCTTCCCAGCCTGGAAACGGACAATGCCCGTGCGATTCATCACCCGGCTGAAACATTGCCTGCTGTTCATCGTGGCAGTCGCCAGCACCAGCGCCAGCGCCGCCGAGTCCACGAAGGTAACGCCGCTCCTGTCGCGCGACTTGACCGGCATCGCCGGGAAGGAGGGTGTCATGATGACGGTGGAGTATGCGCCCGGAGCGGTGGACCCCATCCACCGCCACAACGCGCACGTCTTCATCTACGTCCTCAAGGGGGCAGTGGTCATGCAGGTCAAGGGCGCCGAGCCGGTCATCCTGCGCCCCGGCCAGACCTTCTACGAGGGGCCAGACGACATCCACCTCGTCGGCCGTAACGCGAGTACAACGAAGCCGGCTAAGTTCCTTGCCGTCTTTGTTGGGGACAAGGGCGCGCCGGTCGTGGTGCCGGCTTGATAGTCCGCATCAGCCGGCTGGGATAGCTCCGCACGGCAGCCCTGCGACAGAAATAGTGCCATTAGCTGCGCAAACAACTTTTGATAGTAAACTCGGGCCTTGCCACGAGGCCGGAAGCTCATGCTTAATCGGCCGCGACGGGGCCATGACGCTCCGCGCAAGGGATGGAGAAGTTCGTGAACGCAAAATCGTTGCTTATTGCGACGGTTGTGGCTGCCTGCGCTGCCGCAGCAGGCCCCGCAACTGCCCAAGCCGTGAAGAGCTATGACAGCAGCAAGCCTAGCTTCTGGGCGCACCCGCCGCCGGACTGGTTCCTCGGCGATGAAACGCCTGCCATGCGCGGCCTGGCCCCGCCGTCCGGCCCCGCCACCCCTGCCTCCATGTCCGAACTGCAGGACAACCTGAAGCGCATCCGCCTGCCCGCCGGGTTCAAGATCGAGGTCTATGCCTCCGGCCTGCCGGAAGCGCGGCAGATGGCATGGGGCGACAACGGCACGCTGTTCGTCGGCTCCTACAACGCCACCAACGTGTATGCCGTGACGGACAAGGACGGCAAGCGTGAGGTCCATACCATCCTCAAGGGCCTCAACATGCCCACCGGCATCGCCTTCCGGGACGGGGCGCTCTATGTCGTCGCGATCGACAAGCTGATGCGCTACGACAACGCCGAGGCGAACCTCGACCACATGCCGGCGCCGGTCGTCGTGTATGACGACATGCCGTCCTTCGTCGCGCATGGCTGGAAGTATATCGTCGCTGACAAGGACGGGTCCATGTACCTGCCCTTCGGCCCCCCGTTCAACGTCGGCATCCCGCCCACCAGCGTGTCGCAGATCCGCCGCGTGGACCCCAAGACCGGCCTGGCCGAGATCATGGCCCTGGGCGTGCGCAACAGCGTCGGCGGCGACGTCGATCCGCGCACCGGCGACTACTGGTTCACCGAGAACGCGCGCGACTGGATGAGCGACGACCTGCCCAGCGACAAGCTGAACCACATCACCAAGATCGGCGAGCACTTCGGCTACCCCTACTGCCATGAGGGCGACCTGCCTGATCCGAAGTTCGCCCGCGGCCATAAGTGCAGCGAGTTCACCCCGCCGGTCGTCAAGCTGGGTGCCCACGTCGCCCCGCTGGGGATGAAGTTCTACACCGGCTCGCAGTTCCCGGCCGAGTATCAGAACAACATCTTCATCGCCGAGCACGGGTCCTGGAACCGCCACAAGTATCAGGGCGCGCGCATCAACCGCGTCGTGGTGGACCCCGATGGCAAGAATGCCCACGACGAGGTCTTCGCCGAGGGCTGGCTGACCGGGGACCAGGACTACTCCGGGCGTCCCACCGACATCCTGCAGGCGAAGGACGGCTCGCTGCTCGTGGCCGACGACTGGGCTGGGGCGATCTACCGCATCAGCTACGCCAAGTAGTGTAACAGCCTGCCCCGGCATGCGCCGGGGCAGGCCCTGATGCCTGTCTGCCTTTCTGTACCCGCTGTGTCATCGCAAGAAACGCAACGACGCGGCAGGCCAGGGCGGCCGGAACAGCCCTCGATTGCCTTGCCGCAACGGCGGTTCGCAATGGTGGTGCAGCATTGTAAAGGTCAAGGCAGGCGGCAACTCACATGACCATGGATACACCGATGACTGCATTCCGGGCCGCAGTGGCGGCTTTTCTCCTGTTTGCCCTCCCGGCCCATGCTGCCGCCGACCTTGCTGCCGGCCAGGCCAGGGCCGAACCGTGCGCCGCCTGCCACGGCGCGCAAGGCGTGTCGGACAACCCGGCCATTCCTTCGCTCGCCGGGCAGCGGGACCAGTTCCTGCAATGGCAACTCGTGTTCTTCCGCTCGGGACGCCGGGCCAATGAGATCATGGGGCCGATGGCGGCGGGCCTGTCGGACGAGGACGTGCGCAACCTCGGCGCCTACTTCGCCTCGCTGCCGCGGGGGCAGGCCCAGGAGGCCGAGGCCGACCCGGCGCTTCGCAAGACCGGGGAGGCGCTGGCAGCCGAGCACCGCTGTGCCGCCTGCCACAACGACGATTTCCTCGGCAAGCAAGCGGCGCCCGCCATCGCCGGGCAGCACCGGGAGTATCTCGTCAAGGCGCTGTCCGATTACCGCTCCAATGCCCGTCCCAGCACCGGCGTCGCCGCCATGACGGAGGCTGCGTCCCAACTGGGCGACGACGACATCGCAGCACTTGCCGCTTTCCTGGAGGCAAAGCGTTGATCCGCGCCGCCGTGCTGGCCCTGGTCCTATGCACGCCCGCCCTAGCCGAAACACCGCTGGACCACACGGACGCGTTCGAGCGCAGTTACGCCGACTCGTTCTATACCTTCGACGCCTGCGGTGACGGCCTGGCTGGACGGATTTACCGTCGTGCCCTGCAGGAGCGCTTCGCCGCCTGCCCCTTCACCCCCGCAGCCCGCACCCGCTACAGCGGGCGCATCCGGGCACAGTCGGCCAAGTCCCGCCAAGCCATCGAGGATATGATCGAGCAGCGCGGCGGCCTGCCGGTCCAGCTCGAGGGCATGAGCGCCACCTGCCATGCACAGGAAGCCGACGCGGGCTACCGCAAGCTCCGCAGCCAGTTGCTGGCGTATTCGGCGGGGTCGCAGCCGGCGACTTCCGTCCTGCCCTCCGCCTGCGACGCTGACGCAATCGGGCCGGGAGCGATGCCTTAACTAAGCAGACCTACACGGCTTGTCACACGGATGGTCTGCAACCGTGCCAGGCCGCAAAACCTGCCCAGTTTTGTGTTTGTGCGCAAACCTCCGAAGGTTTGCTTAGGCTGGTGATCGCCCGGCGCTCTTTGCTCGCCGCTGCTCTGCTGGCCCAGGCTAACCCGGTCCGTGCGGCGTCCACGCCGCGATGGCTGACGCTGCCTCCCACGCCAACGCTGCCCGCAACGGCCCAGAGCGGCCTGGTCCCGGTCAACGGCATCAAGGTCTGGCATGCGGTGTTCGGAGACGGCCAGCCGGTGGTCATGCTGCATGGTGGGCTGGCCAACGCGGACTACTGGGGCCTGCAAGTGCCGGAACTGGCCCGGCGCAACCAGGTCATCGTGATGGACAGCCGCGGCCACGGCCGCAGCACGCGCGACGGACGGCCTTACGGCTACGACCTGATGGCCGACGACGTGGTGGCGCTGCTCGACCACCTCCAGATCGGCAAGGCGGCGGTGGTCGGCTGGAGCGATGGCGCAATCCTCGGCCTCGACCTTGCGCTGCGCCATCCAGGCCGCGTCAGCCGGGTCTTCGCCTTTGCCGCCAACACCGACCCGGGCGGCGTGATGCCCCATGTCGGGAAGAATCCAACCTTTGCCGCTTACATCGAGCGCGCCGGCCAGGAGTATGCGCGGCTCTCGCCCACGCCGGGCGACTACGCCGCCTTCGTCAAGGCGATCAGCCGGATGTGGGCGACGCAGCCGAACTGGACCGCAGCCCAGCTCGGGCGGATCGGCGTCCCGGTCCTGGTGGCCGACGGCGACCACGACGAGGCGATCAAGCGTGCCCACACCAAGCTGATCGCCGCCCGCATCCCCGGCTCCGGGCTGCTGATCCAGCCCAGCGTCAGCCACTTCGCATTCCTGCAGGACCCGGCGGGGTTCACTGGCGACGTACTGCGTTTCCTGGCCGAGGGTGCCTGACCCTTGATCTGGATTTCACGAACCGGGTGAAGTCCGACCATTGTTCAATCCGGAAAGTCCGGATATCCCGCACCGATACTGGATACCTGCGCAGCATCCAGGCAGAGTCTTTCTTCCCTCTCTCCCTCGGGGCGAGGGAGGCAGCAAGCACCGCCGTCCCCCCCGCCCTAATCCCGCCAAAACCAACTTCGCCCAGGTGTCCGTTGTGACATCCGCTCTGGACAAGTGTAAAAGCGCACATGCCCTCCGAACGGACGCCCTGCGAAATATACTGTCCGTGCAAGACGGCGACTGCCTTCCCCTGCCGTCCAGGACGGACCTAGATGGATCAGCAGGCCCGGCTGCCCTTTCTCGGCGCCGGTGGCGACATGGGCGCCCGCTTGCGCGCCCATGATTGGTCCGCAACGCTCGGCCCAGCGTGGGGCTGGCATGCGTCCCTCAAAACCCTGGTTGGTGTCATGCTGGCCGCCGTGCAGCCCATGTTCATCGCTTGGGGACCCCAGCGCACCCTGCTTTACAACGACGCCTACATTCCCCTATTGGGCCGGAAGCACCCGGACGCGCTCGGACGACCCTTCTTCGAAGTATGGCCGGAGGTGCGCAGCGAGATTGGCGCCCTTTTCGACCAGGTATTCGCCGGTCAGCCCGTCCACATGGACGACATCACCCTGTTCCTGGACCGCCACGGGCACCCGGAGGAGGCACATTTCGGCTTCAGCTACACCCCTGTGCACGACGAGAGCGGCGAGGTTGCGGGCCTGTTCTGCTCCTGCACGGAGACCACCGCAAAGGTGTTGGCTGAGCGCAGCCGCCTGGCCGAAACCGAGCGTCAGTGCCGCTTGTTCCAGCGGGCGCCCGGCTTTATCGCCATCCTGCGCGACCAGGCGCTCACCTACGAGTTCGTCAACGATGCCTTTGTCCGGCTGTTCGGTGAGCGGAACTACATCGGGCGTACGGTGCAGGACGTGTTCCCGGACATCGAGGGGCAGGGCTTTTTCGAGCAGATGGCCCGTGTTTACTGCACGGGTGAGCGCTTTGTCGCCCGCGATACCCCGATCCACTTTCAAAGCGCGTCCGGCGGGGCAACGGAAGAACGTTTCCTCGACTTCATCTACGAACCCGTTTTGGACGACGCCGGCGTGGTGAGTGGCTTGTTCATCGAGGGCCATGACGTTACCGAGGCCCACCATGCGTCCGAGGCGCTGCGCGATAGCGAGGCCCGGCTGCGCGAGCTGAACGCCAACCTGGAACGCCGGGTCGTCGAACGCTCCCGGGACCGTGGCCGCACCTGGCAGGTCAGCCCGGACCTGTTGGCCGTATTCAATGCGCGGGGCCAGTTCGAGAGCACGAATCCGGCCTGGCAGACGGTGCTGGGTTGGTCGGCAGAGGAGCTTAGCCGCGTCCCCTATCCCGCCTTCGTCCATCCCGATGACCGGGAGCGGAGCCAGGCCGCCTTCGAGCAGGTGAAGCGCGGCGAGCCCATGCTGCACTTCGAGAACCGTTACCGCGGCAAGGACGGCGGCTACCGCTGGCTGTCGTGGGTGGCGGTGCCGGAGGCCGGGCGGTTCTTCTGCAGCGCCCGCGACATCACGCCGATCAAGGAGCAGGCCGCAGCACTGGCCGAACGCACGCGCGAGCGCGACCGGGTGTGGCGCAACTCTCGTGACCTGCTGGTGATCATCGGCGCCGACGGCATCTTCCGCGCCGTCAATCCAGCCTGGACCACGATCCTCGGCCACAATCCAGGGGAGGTCGTCGGGCGCAGCGTCCTCGACTTCGTCTATCTGGAGGATGCCGCCATGACCCAAAGCGGCCTCGATGCTGCCGCGGCGTCAAAAGACCTAACCGGCTTCGAGAACCGCTACACGCACAAGGACGGCACGCTGCGCTGGATCTCCTGGCACACCTCGGTCGAGGGCGACCTGGTTTACGCCTATGGCCGCGACGTCACGGCTGCGAAGGCGCAGGCGGACGCCCTGCTGCAAACCGAGGAGCAGCTCCGCCAGTCGCAAAAGATGGAAGCGGTGGGCCAGTTGACCGGCGGGCTGGCGCACGATTTCAACAACCTGCTGGCCGGCATCACCGGCAGCCTTGAGCTGATGCAGACCCGTCTGGCGCAGGGCCGGACCGGCGACCTGGACCGCTACGTCACCGCGGCCCAAGGCGCGGCCAAGCGTGCGGCGGCGCTGACCCATCGCCTGCTCGCCTTCACCCGCCGGCAAACGTTGGATCCCCGGCCCACCGATCTGAACCGGCTGGTCGCTGGCATGGACGAACTGGTGCGCCGCACCGCTGGCCCGGCAGTCGAGGTGGACGTGGCCGCCGCCCCAGCCCTGTGGACCACGCTCGTGGACCCCAACCAGCTTGAGAACGCGCTGCTCAACCTCTGCATCAATGCCCGCGATGCGATGCCGGGAGGCGGGCGCCTGACCATCTCCACCGGCAATGCCCTGCTCGGGGCGGGGAGCGGCCAGGAGCTGCCGCCGGGCCAGTATGTCACGCTCGCCGTCGCGGACACCGGAACCGGGATGACGCCCGAAGTGATGCGCCGCGCCTTCGACCCGTTCTTCACCACCAAGCCGATCGGCATGGGCACCGGGCTGGGCCTGTCCATGATCTACGGCTTCGTGCAGCAGTCTGGCGGGCAGGCGCGCATCCACTCGGCGCCGGGCCAGGGCACGACGGTGTGCCTCTACCTTCCCCGCCATCTCGGCGAAGCAGACGCCGCGGAAGAGCCCGCCAGCCTAGCCGCAGCACCCCGCGCCGGGCGGGGCGAGACCGTGCTGGTGGTGGATGACGAGCCGACCGTCCGGATGCTGGTGGTCGAGGTGCTGCAGGACCTCGGCTACACCGCACTTGAGGCCGCGGATGGACCCGCCGCACTGCAGGTGCTTCGGTCGCGCAAGCGGGTGGACCTGCTGGTGACCGACGTCGGCCTGCCCGGGCTGAATGGCCGGCAGGTGGCCGATGCGGCGCGGGCGCTGCGCCCGGGCCTGAACGTGTTGTTCATCACCGGCTACGCCGAAACCGCCCTCCTGAACCACGGCCACCTGGAGCCGGGCATGCACGTCCTGACCAAGCCGTTTGCGATGGAGGCGCTGGCAAGCCGGATCAAGGAGCTGATTGCGGAGGGTTAGCCCGGCGCCCTGAGGACGCGCGGCACGAAGGCAACCGACCATCGGGATTGAGCGCCGTCACCGCTTGGGCATCTGCAGACATCCGCCGCGGGCCGTTTGGCGGCACCCCACAACTCAACGCCGCCGGTTCACCACAGCACGGTGAACGCCACGGCCGACAACGGCAGCAGGGTGCCGAGCCGTTCGGGCAACAGCTAGTTACTGTGTCAACCGGCCGGAGGCGACCAGCCCGAAGGCGCCATTTCGAACCCGGCAAACTCGAACGCTGGGGCCACGACGCAACTGACCAGACTCCAAGCACCCAAACTTACCGCTTCCTGCCAAGCCGTAGCCGGAACGACAGCCTGCAACGCCTCGCCACTTGCCAGGTCCGGGCCAAGCCGCACTTCCCGCCGCCCGGCGTCGCCGGCAATGCCCAGATGCAGAGGAGCACCCGCGTGCCACAGCCAGATCTCGGCCGCATCAACCCGGTGCCAATGCGACCATTCCCCGGCTGCCAGCAGGAACAGGATGCTTGTACCGACGCCCCGGCCTCCCGATGCCGGCTGGTCGCGCCAAAGCTCGCGGTAGTGTCCGCCCTCGGGATGTGGGGACAGGCCAAGCGCCCTCCGCACGGTGCAGGCAGGCTGAGAAGAATCGCGGAGATCGGCCATCCACCCTGCATCATCGTAAATTGCGCAACCATGCACCATGGCAACCGCGCAAAAGAAAGGCCCCGCCCCCGTGCAGGGCACGGGACCGGGGCCATTCAGGACGAGCTGAGCGGGAGGCTTACGCCTTGTTCAGCACGTAGTGATAGGTGCAGTTGCCCATGGTCTCTGTCGCGTCCAGCGTGCCGTTGGTCAGCGTGCCGCTCATGCTGCCGCGACGTGCGGCGGCGCTGCTGATCGTGCCATCCGGCGCAACCATGCCGCGCATCCCGCCTACCGTGAAGGCATTGCCGCGCACGCGGGCAGTGGCCGACGATCCCATCTTGCGGCAGCGCGCCCCATTGTCGGCGCCCGCCTCGACCGTGCCGGTATAGGTGCCCGCCATGCTGGCGGGCGTCATCGGGGCGGGAGCGGGAGCCGGCGCAGGCTCGGGC
>CAXTOB010000230.1:0-9590 GCA_964245505.1 uncultured Acetobacteraceae bacterium
GGGCCGGAGCGCGGAGGCGGCCGGGCGCTTCGCAGGCATCGCGGAGGCCGGCCGCCTCGCTGCCTTCCTGGCCGCGAACCCGTCATGCCCCAGAACGAGCAGCATGGGACGCCTGTTCGACGCCGCCGCCGCCCTGCTGGGGGTATGCCTGCACCAAAGCTACGAAGGCCAGGCCGCCATGGAACTTGAAGCCCTGGTGCGCACGTTCCAGCGCCTGCCGGGCCTATATCGCATCGCCGGCCACGTGCTCGACTTCACCCCCCTTCTCAGCGTGCTCGCGGAGCCCGGCCTGCCGGCACGCGACGGAGCGGAGTTGTTCCACGGCACGCTGATCACAGGCCTTGCCGACTGGATCGGCGCCTGCGCCGTGCAAACGGGCCGAACCGGCATCGTGCTCGGCGGCGGCTGCCTGTCGAACCGTGTGCTGGCGGAAGGGCTCGTCGCCGCTCTACGGAATGCGGGTCTCGAACCGTGGCTGCCCCGCGCCGTGCCGGCCAACGATGGCGGTCTCTGCCTGGGGCAGGCGGCGATCGCACGGGCGCATCTGATGGCATCGTCCAACCCGTCCACGCCCCAAGGGAGCTGACGCCATGTGCCTAGCCATTCCCATCCGCGTCGAAGCGCTCCTGGCCGACGACATGGCCCGCGTCACCCTGAGCGGCGTGTCCAAGTGCGTATCGATTGCCCTGCTGGAGGACGTCCAGGTGGGCGACTACCTGCTGATCCACGTCGGCTACGCCCTCGCCAGGCTGGACCCGGACGAAGCGGAGCAGACGCTCGCCCTGATGCGGGAGGCCGCCGTCCCCGCCCTGCTGGAAATGGCGGACGGCCACCCATGAAGCACATCGACGAGTATCGCGACGGCCGTCTTGCCCGAGCCATGGCCGCCACCATCGCCCGCGAGGCCGCGCCCGGCCGGCGCTACCAGTTCATGGAGTTCTGCGGCGGCCACACCCACGCGATCTCTCGCTACGGCATCGAGGACCTGCTGCCGGAAAACGTCCAAATGGTGCACGGGCCAGGTTGTCCCGTCTGCGTGCTTCCAGCCGGGCGTATCGACCACGCCATCGCGCTCGCCATGCAGCCCGGCGTAACGCTTTGCACCTACGCCGACCTGATGCGGGTGCCGGCCTCTCGGGGCGCCACCCTGCTGAAGGCCAAGGCCGCCGGCGCCGACATCCGCATGGTATACTCAACGCTGGACGTCATCCGCATCGCGGAAACGGAACCCGCCCGGCAGGTCGTCTTCTTCGCCATCGGCTTCGAGACGACCACCCCGCCCACGGCACTCGCCATCAAGCTCGCCCGCAAGAAGGAGCTGACGAACTTCAGCGTGTTCTGCAATCACGTCCTCACGCCGCCAGCGATCCGCGCGATCCTCGACTCGCCCGACTCGCATGCCATACGGGTAGACGGCTTCGTCGGCCCCTCGCATGTCAGCGCGGTCGTGGGCACGACGCCGTATGCCGGCCTCGCCGCCGAGTTCGCCAAGCCAGTCGTCGTCGCAGGCTTCGAGCCGCTCGACGTCGTGCAGGCGATCCTCATGCTGGTCCGCCAGGTCAACACGGGGCGCCATGACGTCGAGAACCAGTATTCCCGCCTGGTGACCACGGCGGGCAACCGGATCGCGCAACGCGAAATGGCCGATGTGTTCGAGCTGCGCCCTTCATTCGAGTGGCGCGGATTGGGCGAGCTTCCGCTGAGCGCGCTGCGCCTACGAAGCGAGTACGCTGACCTCGATGCCGAGCAGCGGTTTGCGGTCAGGACCGTCTCGGCTCCCGACAACCCGGCCTGCGAGTGCGGCGACGTGCTGCGCGGCCTAACGAAGCCGGCCGACTGCAAGCTGTTCGGAACGCTATGCTCGCCGGAGACCCCGATGGGGTCCTGCATGGTGTCGCCGGAGGGCGCCTGCGCCGCCCACTGGACCTACGGCCGCTTCCGCGACCGCGCCAAGGCAGCCGCAAGCTTGGCCGCCCCAAGCTTGGACGCCCCGAGCTTGGCCGCCCAGTGAACGCCCGATGACACCAAACGCCCTTCGCTCTGACCGTTCCCGTCATTGCGAGGAGCGCAGCGACGCGGCAATCCAGAGCGGCAAGGGCAATGCTTGCGGCCCTCGATTGACCCGCCGCAAGCAACTCGCAGTGACGGCTCCCCAATACAAAAATCAGTGCGAAGGGTCATCGGCATGAGCACGAAGCGCCTCCGCCCCCGCCGGCTCGATCTGCGGACCGGCCTGGTCGATCTCTCGCATGGCGCCGGAGGCCGCGCATCGGCGCAACTGATCGAAGAGATCTTCCGTACGGCATTCGACAACCCGCTGCTGAACCGGGGCGACGACCAGGCCGCGTTCGACGTGCCGGCCGGCGGGATGGTGATGTCAACGGACGGCTACGTGATCTCGCCGCTATTCTTCCCCGGCGGCGACATCGGATCGCTCGCGGTCCATGGCACGATCAACGACCTCGCCATGGCCGGCGCACAGCCTTTGCACCTGGCCGCCGGCTATATCATCGAGGAGGGCTTCCCACTTGGCGACCTCCACCGGATCGCCCGGAGCATGGCCCAAGCGGCCCGGGACGCCGGCGTGGCGATCGTCACCGGCGACACCAAGGTGGTCGAGCGCGGCAAGGGCGACGGCGTGTTCATCACTACGACCGGCATCGGCATGGTCCCGCCCGGCCTCGTCCTGTCCGCGAACCGTGCCCGCCCCGGCGACCTGGTGATCCTTTCCGGCTCGATCGGCGACCACGGCGTCGCCGTCATGTCCAAGCGCAGCAACCTCGGTTTCGAGACCGACATCCTCTCGGACAGCGCCGCCCTGCACGGCCTGGTGGCCGACATCGTGCACGAAGCCGCGGGCGCACTCCGGGTCATGCGCGACCCCACCCGTGGCGGACTCGCCGCCGCCCTCAACGAGATCGCTCAGTCCTCCCATGTCGGCTTCCTGATCGACGAGGAGCGTATCCCCGTCCGCCCCGAAGTCGCCGCGGCCTGCGAACTCCTCGGCCTCGACCCGCTTTATGTCGCAAACGAGGGCAAGCTGTTGGCGATCGTGGCGCCAGAAGCGGCCGCCGGCGTCGTCACGGCCATGCGCGCACACCCGCACGGACGCGACGCGGTGCTGATCGGTGAAGTCACCGCCGATGATCTGTGCTTCGTGCAGATGACGACATCATTCGGCGGCGGCCGGATCGTCGATTGGCTCGCGGGCGAGCAACTGCCGAGGATCTGCTGAGCCGCCTAAGTAGTTTCCGAGGCTGACGCGACCCGAGCCCGACGCCGATAGTCCCGATTGCGAAACGGTCGTCCTGGACATCCATCCGCCCCGGCCAATTCCAAATTTGGCGTCCTTGAAGACCGGCGTCCTTGAAGACTGGCGGAATCAGCGAAAACCAAATCGGCGTCATTCGTCGGATCAAACAAACATGGCAAGAGGAAAAGTCACATGGGCTACCAGAGCATCAATCCATTCGACAACAAGCTGACCCAGTCCTTTGAAGAAATCACCGACAAGCAGCTCGAAGAAAAGCTCGCTGCGGCGACTGCCTGCTTTGCCACCTGGAAGCAGACGACCTATGCCCAGCGCGCCGTGATCGTCAACAAGGCCGCCAAGCTGCTCCTCGAACAGACCGACCATTTTGCCCATATCATGACATCCGAAATGGGAAAACGCATTAGCGAAGCGAAAGGCGAGGTCGAGTTCAGCTCGCAAATCCTGACCTACTACGCCGAGAATGCCGAACGCTTCCTCGCCGACGTGCCGCTCCATCCGAGCCACGGCGAAGGACACATGGAAAGCAGCCCAATCGGCGTCATCTTCTGCGTCGAGCCGTGGAATTTCCCCTACTACCAGCTCGCCCGCGTCGCCGGCCCGCACCTGATGGCCGGCAACACCGTCATCGTGAAGCATGCCGGATGTGTCCCGCAATGCGCGATCGCGTTCGAGAAGCTCTGGATGGACGCGGGCGCTCCGGCCGGCCTCTACACCAACCTGCTGATCTCGCACACGCAATCCAACCACCTCATGGACGACCGGCGCGTCAAGGGCGTGGCGCTGACCGGCAGCACCGCAGCGGGGCGCACGATCGCCGCCGGCGCGGGCAAGAACCTGAAGCCATCCTCGATGGAGTTGGGCGGCAGCGACGCGTTCATCGTGCTGGAAGACGCCGACATGGAGCATACCATCAAGTGGGCGCTCTGGGGCCGCATGTATAACTGCGGCCAGACCTGCTGCGCCGCCAAGCGCTTCATCGTCGTCGAGGCAGTAGCCGACAAGTTCCTTGCAGCCTTCAAGCAGGTCATGAGCGAACTCAAGGCCGGCGACCCGATGGACGAGAAGACGACGCTCGGGCCATTGTCCACCGAATCGGCCGTCGTGCAGCTTGTGGCACAGGTGGATGCAGCCGTTGCGCACGGCGCGAAGATCGAGCTGGGCGGCAAGCGGATCGACCGCCCCGGCGCGTTCATGGAGCCGACGATCCTAACCCATGTCGAACCCGGCAACCCCGCATTCCGCGACGAGTTCTTCGGCCCGGTCGCAATGTTCTTCCGCGTTAAGGACGAGGACGCCGCGATCGCCCTGGCGAACGACTCCGATTACGGGCTAGGCGGCTCGGTGTTCACCAAGGACCTCGCCCGCGGCAAGCGTGTCGCGAGCCGGGTCGATACCGGGATGATGTTCATCAACAACATCTCCTGGTCGGACGCGGACCTGCCGTTCGGCGGCATCAAGGACACGGGCTACGGCCGCGAACTCGGCAACATGGGCATCCAGGAGTTCGTGAATAAAAAGCTGGTTCGCTACGTGGTGGCGGAAGCGCCGGTCTGACGAGAACCAGGGGACCATTCCTGCCAACGGGAATGGTCCCCGTCTTCGCCCAAAGATTTCGGCCAGCACTGGAACCCACATGTACGTCAACGTCGCCGCCCTCAAGGAAACCCTGCCGAACGAACGTCGCGTGGCACTGGTCCCGGCGGTCGTGCCGCATCTCATCAAGCTCGGTGGGAAGCTGCACATGGAAGCCGGCGCGGGCGCTGCGGTAAAGCTGGCCGACGCAGCCTACAAGGATGTCGTGATCGTTGCCGACCGCAAGACATTGCTCGCCGGCGCGGACCTGGTGCTCGCCGTCCAGCCGCCCTCGACCGACGTGATCGACGCGATGCAGCCCGGCGCGATCCTGATCTGCTTCATCTACGCGGCGCATCAGCCGGCGCTGGTACAGCGGATGCTGGACCGCCACATCACCTGCTTCGCCATGGAGATGCTGCCACGCATCACCCGGGCACAGTCGATGGACGCGCTATCAAGCCAGTCGGCACTCGCCGGCTACTACGCGGTGCAGCTTGGTGCCACCCAGCTCCGCCGCGTGCTGCCGAAGATCACCACCGCCGCCGGCACGATCGGGCCGGCCAAGGTGCTGGTCATGGGCCTGGGCGTCGCCGGGCTGGAGGCGCTCGCAACGGCACACCGCCTAGGCGCCGTCACGGAAGGCTACGACGTCCGTCCGGAAACCCAGGAGCAGGCCCTGTCGCTGGGCGCCACCTTCGTCGAGACCGGCGTCGATGCGACCGGCAAGGGCGGCTACGCCCGCGAACTCACCCCGGAGGAAAAGACCAAGGTCGCCGCCGCGCTGACCAAGCACATCCAGGCCGCCGACCTGATCATCACGACGGCCGCCATCCCCGGCCGTCCGTCACCCAAGCTCATCAGCAAGGCCCAGGTTGCCGGCATGAAGGCAGGCGCCGTGATCGTGGACCTATCCGCCGAGGGTGGCGGGAATTGCGAGGACACCCACCCCGGCGAGACTGTGGAGATCGGCCAAGTAACGATCATGGCGCCGCTCAACGTGCCGTCGCTGCTCGGCGAGGACGCGAGCACGCTCTATTCGAAGAACCTATACAACCTGCTCCTGCTGATGATGAAGGACAACATCATCAAGATCGACTGGGATGACGAGATCCTCGCCAAGACCGTCCTCACGCACGACGGGCAGCTCAAGAACCAGCCCGCCGCACACCCCGGCGCCGCCAACAAGACCCCGACAACAAGGCCCGTCGCGAAAGTGGCGTGAGCCGGAGGAGAGCCCGATGGACTTCGCCATCTCGATCAACGGCTCCGTCGCCCTGTACGTCTTCATGCTCGCGGCCTTCGCCGGCTGGGTCATCATCGGCCATGTCCCGGCGATCCTGCACACGCCGCTGATGTCTGGCTCCAACTTCGTGCACGGCATCGTCGTGGTCGGCGGCATCTTCGCGCTGCTGAACGCCAGCACGGTGCTGGAACAGGCGGTCGGCTTCTTCGCCGTCCTGCTCGGCGCGGGCAACGCTGCCGGCGGCTTCGCGGTGACCCAGCGCATGCTGGCCATGTTCCAAACCAGCGGGGCACACCCGCGCTTCGCCCACGCGCACGCCAAAGCCCATCACGCGAAAAAAGCCAGCCACGCAAAGAAGGGTTGAGGTCGCGCCATGCTCACCACCATCCCGCAACTCGTCATCGGCGTCGCCGATCTCGCAGCCGCATTCCTCTTCATGTTCGGGCTGCAGCGGATGTCCTCCCCCGCCACGGCGCCGTCGGGGATCTTCGTGGCCGGGATCGGCATGGTGGCCGCGATCCTCGCCAGCTTCCTGTATGTCTTCAGCGTCAGCGCCGCCGCCGCACCGCACCTGCCGGTCAACATCGGCCTGGCGCTCATCGCCCTCCTGCTGGGTGGCGGCTGCGCCTGGTGGAGCGGCAAGAAAGTCGCCATGACGGCAATGCCGCAGATGGTGGCCCTCTACAACGGCATGGGCGGCGGTGCAGCCGGCGCAATCGCCGCGGTGGAGCTGTTCGGCGGCAAGACCCAGGGCAGCACCCAGCTCGTCGTGACGCTGCTCGGCGCACTGATCGGCGCCGTGTCGCTATCGGGGTCGCTGATCGCGTGGGCCAAGCTCGACGGCGTGCTCAACCATCCGTTCCGGATAAAGGGGCAGCAGGTCCTCAACGCCGCGTTCCTGGTGCTCACGCTCGGCGTCGGCGGCTACATCGTCTTCACCGCGGCCACAGGCGGCACGCCGTTCATCGCCATGCGCGAGCTGATCTACCTCTTCTTCGGCCTCGCGCTGATCTTCGGCGTGCTGAGGACGCTGCCGATCGGCGGCGCCGACATGCCGGTCGTGATCTCGATCTACAACGCATTCACCGGCCTGGCCGTCGGCCTTGAAGGCTTCGTCTTGCAGAACCCGGCGCTGATGATCGCCGGCATGGTGGTCGGCGCCGCCGGCATGCTGCTCACGCTGCTCATGGCCCAGGCGATGAACCGGTCCGTGGCCAACGTGCTGTTCACCAACTTCGGCGACGCGCCCAAGCACAAGCGGGGCGCAATCACCGGCAGCCTGAAGCCGGTCGAGGCCGGCGACGCCGGGATCTTCATGCGCTATGCCCACGAGGTCATCATCATCCCCGGCTACGGCCTCGCCGTCGCCCAGGGCCAGCAGAAGCTCTACGAGTTCGTCAAGCTGCTCCAGGCGGCCGGCGTCATCGTGAAGTTCGCGATCCATCCGGTCGCTGGACGCATGCCGGGGCAGATGGACGTGCTGCTGGCCGAGGCCGGCGTCCCCTACGATCTCATCTTCCAGCTCGAAGACATCAACGACGAGTTCGCCAATGCCGACGTGGCGCTGGTGATCGGCGCCAACGACGTGGTGAACCCGGCCGCTCGCACCGACAAGTCCTCGCCGATCTACGGCATGCCGATCCTGAACGCCGACAAGGCGAAGAAGGTTTACGTCGTCAAACGCGGCGAAGGCAAAGGTTACGCCGGCATCGTCAACGAGCTGTTCTACGGCGAGAACTGCGACATGGTTTACGGCGACGCGCAGGCGGTCCTCGTCAAGATGATCGAGGCGGTGCGCGGCCTCGGCACCGCAGCCGCAGCCTGACTGCCCCCACCCCACCCCACTCCACCAACGAAAGATCGAGCCATGGCCCACAAGATGCACGCCGCCGTCGTCAGCGAGTTCGGCAAACCCCTGGTGTTCCGGGATTACGACATCCCAACGCCGGGCGCAGGCCAGATCGTCGTCAAGACCGAAGCCTGCGGTGTCTGACACACCGACCTCCATGCCGCGCATGGCGACTGGCCATTGAAGCCCACCCCGCCATTCACGCCGGGGCATGAGGGCATCGGCCGCGTCACCGCCGTGGGCGCAGGCGTGACGATCGTCAAGGAAGGCGACCGTGTCGGCGTGCCATGGCTGTACTCGGCCTGCGGCCATTGCGAGTATTGCCTGACGGCCTGGGAAACGGTCTGCGGCAAGGCCGAGTTCGGCGGCTACACCAAGAACGGCGGGTTCGCCGAGTATATCCTCGCCGACCCCAACTACGTCGCGCATATCCCGGACGGCCTGTCACCCCAGGAAGCGGCGCCGCTGATCTGCGCGGGGATCACGACCTACAAGGGCCTCAAGATGACCGAGGCACGGCCCGGCGAATGGGTGGTCATCTCCGGCGCCGGCGGCCTCGGCCACCTCGCCATCCAATACGCCAAGGTCATGGGCCTCCAGGTCTGCGCCGTGGACATCGACGACGGCAAGCTCGCGCAGGCCAAGGGACTGGGCGCCGACCTGACCGTCAATGCGATGCACGAAGGTGCGGCGGAGGCCGTCAAGAAGGACACCAGCGGCGGCGCACATGGCGTCCTCATCACCGCGCCCTCGCTCGGCGCGTTCAAGCAGGGCGTCGAGATGACACGCAAGCGCGGCACCTGCGTCCTGGTCGGGTTGCCGCCGGGCGACTTCCCGCTGCCGCTGTTCGACGTGGTCGCCAACTGCATCACCATCCGCGGCTCGTTCGTCGGCAACCGCGAGGACATGGCGGAAACCCTCGCCTTTGCCGCGGACAAAAAGGTCAAGGCCGACATCGAGCTGCAGCCCTTGAGCGCCATCAACAACATCTTCGACCGTCTGGAGCACGGCAAGGTGGCCGCCCGCGTCGTCATCGACTTCGCACAATCCTAAAACGCTGCGAAGATGCTGACCCGGTCGCCTCGCCAGGCACTGCCATGCACCCACACTGCGACGGTTGTCCCCTTAACCCCTGAATCAGGTGTCCAGAGGACGACCGTCCTCTGGCGGGGTTCCGGGGCAGAGCCCCGCCCTTCCTAAAACCCAACGCTCCATCTCCATAGCCGTAAAACCTTACTGCATCCGGCGCCCGGTTGGGTGCTGGAATATCCGGCAGCGGGCCAGGCTGGTGATCGCCGGGGCGGTCGGGATTAGGCTGACCTAGATACAAGCTGTGCCTCACCGGCGCACACGCCACTGGCTGTCGTGACCACAGCACCTCGCCTGGGCGGCAACGCCGAGAGCGGGCCTTGGCCAGCACAATGCACAGCATTGTTTGAAACTGACCATTCCGCACCGGCAAGCGAAGGAAAGTTGCTCCCCTCCGCACGTCAGGGCCGGACGCGCATTGCACCACGCAAGACACCATGACCCTGCTCCTCCCAGAGAATTCGAGGGGAAGCAAAAATGATCCAGGGGTTGTTTGCTGCGCATGAGACCACCCGCCGCTCCACGCTGGCCGTCGCGGCGCTGATCGCAGCGTGCTGCGC
>CAXTOB010000231.1:0-9568 GCA_964245505.1 uncultured Acetobacteraceae bacterium
CCAACACCCTGGTCCGCAACGGGATGGGCACGGTGCAGCTCATCGGCGTCCCATCGCCGGGCACCCCGGTCCCGGACGCCGACGCCATCGTCGTCGCGCTCAAATCCCGCACCGCCCCGGCACATGAGGCCGTGACCGACAGCCTGGCCGCCCTAGCCTGGCTGACCGCCGCCGGCTGCCGGCAGTTCTTCTTCAAGTACTGCTCGACCTTCGACAGCACCGACGAGGGCAACATCGGCCCGGTAGCGGACGCGCTGGTATCGGCGCTAGGCTGCGGCTTCGCCATCGCCTGCCCGGCCTTCCCCGCCAACGGGCGTACGATTTACCAGGGCCACCTATTCGTCGGCTACCAACTGCTGTCCGAAAGCGGCATGCAGGACCACCCGCTGACCCCGATGCGCGACCCCAACCTGGTCCGCGTGCTGTCCCGGCAAACCGAGGGCACCGTGGGCCTAGCCCCCTTCGCGACAGTCGAGCGCGGAGCCGCCGTCATCCGCTCCGCCCTGGCGGCGCTCAAGGAACAGGGCCGCCGCTACGCCATCGTGGACGCCACCACCGACGCCCACCTGCTAGCCATCGGCGAAGCCCTGGACGGCCAGGCGCTGGTGACCGGCGGCTCCGGCATAGCGATGGGCCTGCCCGAGAACTTCCGCCGTGCCGGCCTCCTGGCCGCACACGACCCCGGCGCACTGCCGCCAGTGGACGGCCACGCCGCAGTCCTAGCCGGCTCATGCTCCCGCACCACGCTGTATCAAGTCGCCACCGCCCGCGACCAAGCGCCGACGCTGGAGCTGGACCCGCTGGCAACGCCCGACGCCGCCGCCCTGGTGCGCCAGGCAACCGGCTGGGCCGCCGACAAGCTAGGCCATGCGCCGATCATAATCGCCGCCTCCAGCACCCCGGACCGCGTCGCCGCCCTGCAGGCCAAGCTAGGCCGCGATGCCGCCGGAGCCCTGGTCGAGGACGCCCTGGCCGGCATCGCCGAGGCTCTGGTCGCCGCCGGCGTCCGCCGCCTGGTGGTCGCCGGCGGCGAAACCAGCGGCGCCGTCGTCAGCCGCCTGGGCGTCCGCCAACTGCGCATCGGCGCCGAGATCGAGCCCGGCGTCCCCTGGACCTACGCCGAGGGCGCCGGCCCGCCGCTCCTACTGGCGCTGAAATCCGGCAACTTCGGCGGTCGGGACTTCTTCCTGCAAGCCTTCGAGCGCCTCCCATGATCCGCCCCCAATCCGAGGGCGACATCCGCGCCCAGCTCGTCGAGCTATCGGCCAGCCTGTTCGCCCGCGGCTTCTCGGTCGGCTCGGCCGGCAACATCAGCGTGCGGCTGCCGGACGGCTACCTGATCACCCCGACCAACTCCTCGCTCGGCCGGCTGGACCCGGCGCGCCTGTCCCGCCTGGACGCCACCTTCCGCCACATCGCCGGCGACAAGCCGTCCAAGGAGGTGTTCATGCACCGCGCCTTCTACACGATGCGCCCGCGGGCCGGGGCGGTCGTCCACCTGCACTCCACCATGGCGACGGCAGTGGCCTGCCTG
Source organism: uncultured Acetobacteraceae bacterium (assembly GCA_964245505.1). Lineage (GTDB taxonomy): Bacteria > Pseudomonadota > Alphaproteobacteria > Acetobacterales > Acetobacteraceae > DASWOJ01. The sequence continues at coordinate 1,535 of CAXTOB010000231.1, forward strand.
CCCGACGTGAACCAGGAATCCCCAATTCCCCCGTTGACACCCTACTTCATCATGCGGATCGGCCAACGCCTGCCGGTCATCCCCTACTACCGCCCCGGCGACCCGGCGATGGAGCCCGCCATCGCCCAGGAAGCCCGCACCGCCCGCGCCGTCCTGCTGGCCAACCACGGCCCCGTCGTGAGCAGCCGCAGCCTGCGCGACGCGGTTCACGCGGCAGAGGAGCTGGAGGAGGCCGCCAAGCTGTTCCTGCTGCTGCGCGGCGCCGGGGCGCGGACGCTGTCGCCGGCGCAGGTACGAGAGTTGCTGGATGAGTGACGCCCGCTCCCGCCCCGGAACGACGGGAGTGCCTCGGTTTAAAGGGTGACTGACCATCCTTGGCGGCTGTACTCAGGGCGCGAACCCTAAACAGAAAACGTTTCGAAATTACGACTCGTCCACTGCATTATACCAACGGCCAAAAGTTCTGACCTGCCGATCCCAACTAGCCCCTGTCATTGCGAGCCGGCTTCGGCGCGGCAATCCAGAGCGGCAAGACCTGTGCATGCAGTCCTGGATTGCCATGCCGCAAGCGCGGCTCGCAATGACGATACCCCTGTTAGCGGTCAGGACTTTCGGCGGTTGGTATTAGTTTCATACCGAAATGACGACCCGCCGTGGATGAAAGCTTCTCCTTGGCATGAGGCGGATTGTGGTTTTCGAAACGCTTTCTATTTAGAGCATGTTCGGACCGAACAGCTTTGTTTAACTAAACAGATGCTCGCAAAAACAATAGCTAGAGTGGAATTGGTGCTTCTATCTGCACCAAGCCCACTCTAGGATAACTTTCATCCACGGCAGATCTTCATTTCGTCGTAACCAACACCAACTGACGGAAGTTTTGACCCATCAAAATGCAACTTTCCACAGGATGCGAATGGCTGGGCATAAATAGAAGCTTTCGGCCATTGGTTTGATACCAACGGCCCTTCGCAATAACCCAGACGTCGCCGAGCCGTCATTGCGAGCCGCACTTGCGGCCTGGCAATCCAGGACCGCCAGCATTGTGCTTGCCGCTCTGGATTGCCGCGTCCCTACGCTCCTCGCAATGACGAAAACGGTCAGAGCGAAAGGCGTTTGATACTGGTTTCACCCCGAAATGACGACCCGCCGTGGATGAAAGATACCCCATGCTTGGACGCGGATCACGACCTTCGCAAAGCCTTCTATTCAGCTAGGCACCACCAAAGCCTGGGACGCACTTTGCTGAAGGTATGTCTGCAGCCACTGCTGCATACGCCCGTTCCTCGCCATCGCGTCCATGACCCTGGCCAGGAACTCCTCATCGCAAACCGCCGAAGCAGCTTGGTGCAAGATCATCAAATACGACTGGCAGCCGCTCACAAGGGCTATCAAGCCTTGCAGATCAACCAGCAAATTCAGCCCCGTCGATGCGGCGTGCCGGGCCACGTCCGCATTCACGTCAGGCGCTTCACCGCTTCGCATGCCGTAGCGACCCACGATTGAATCCAGCCCGGCGACCGTCTCGCGGCACCAGTCCGCGAAAAGGCTGCATTGGCGAGTCACATCAGCCAGACCCGGATGATTCGCCGCGGTTTGCCCGAACGCGGCAACCAGCCGCTTCTCGCTGCCGCGCAGCAGCCCGATATAGTCGGCAATGTGCTGACGCGGATGCACGGCCTGGACGGCTTTCCGATCCGCCGCTGCTGCCTTCGCGCCGGCCAACCCGAGCATGCCCCGGTGCGCCGCGTTCCCACCCATCGCCTCCGGCACGGCAACCGGCGCCGTAGCGCGTTCCAGCTTCACGGCGGCAAACTTCAGCATGGGTTGCTTGCTCACCGGGTCCCAGGCGAACAACATTAGCTCGTTGGCCGCCTGCGCGCGTTCCGGCTCATCCCAATAACCGTAATGGAATGGCATGAACGCACGCCCGGCCTCGATATCCGTGATCCGCACCGGCACTTCCACGGCGCCCCGGCGAGACGCCACCCGCACCAGCTCCCCGTCCCCCACCCGCAGCCGCTGGGCATCAGGCCGCGAAACCTCGATGAACACTGCCGGGTCGGCGCTGTTCAGTTCCGGCGACCGGCCAGTCTTCGTCCGGGTATGAAACTGGTGCAGCACCCGCCCGGAGGTCAGGATGACCGGATAAACTTCATCCGGCTCCTCAGGCGCCGGCTGGTAATGGGCAGTTTTCAGAAACGCCCGCCCGGCCGGCTCCAACGCCCGATACTCCTCCGGAGTGACCCGGCCGCCGGTCAACAGGTCATGGCCGAATGACGCGCACCGGTCCGGACTCGTCGGAAACACATGGTCGGCATACAGCCGAGCCGTCCCATCCGGATGCGCCAGGTTGCAAGGCCACTGAATGCCAGACGCACCGCGGAGCCTGGCATAGGACAGCCCGGTGTAGTCGCAGGAACGCCCGCGGGAGCACTCCTTCCAAGCCTCGAACGCTTCCTCCGGCGTATTCCACTTGATGAGCGGCGCGCCATCCTTATCGCGAAAATCCATGCGGCGGGCATAATCCAGCAGGACGTCCAGATCGGCCCGCGCTTCCCCAGGAGGCTCGACCGCCTTCTCGGCAAGGTGGACGGTGCGGTCGAAGTTCGTAAAAGCGCCAGTCTTCTCCGCCCAAAGGGCAGCAGGCAGCACCACATCGGCCAGATACGCGGTTTCCGTCAGGAAGGCGTCCTGCACCACGACGAACAGGTCCGGATTTTCCAGGATCGCACGCACACGGCCGAGGTCCGGCAGCGACACCGCCGGGTTGGTGCCCTGGATCCACACCATCCGCAGCGTGCCATCCTCGGCATACTGGAACATCTCCAGCGCATGGGTGCCGGGCTGCCAGTGCGGAATGTCCTGCGGCCGCACGTTCCATACACGCGCCAGGTCGGCAACCTGCGCCGGGTCCTCCCAATTGCGGAAGCCGCTCAGGTCCTCGTAAACGCCGCACTCCCGGGTATTCTGCGCGCTAGGCTGCCCGTTCATCTGCAAGATGCCGCAGCCGGGCCGGCCGATCAGGCCGCGCACAAGGTGGATGTTGTTCACCTGGCAGGCGGACGCCGTCGCCTGGTTGCTCTGGTAAACGCCCTGCAGGCAGGTGGAAACCAGGCTCGGCGCCTCGCCGATCAAACGCGCCGCCTCCATCAACCGTGCCTGGGGCACACCGGTGATGCTTTCCACCCGCGCCGGATCATACTCCGCGACGGTCCCAACCAATGCCTCATAGCCCAGCGTATGCTCCGCCACGAAACCCTGATCCACCTGACCATTCCCGATCAGCAAGTGGAGCAAGCCGTTCAGCAGTGCGAGGTTGGTCCCAGGCCGCGGCGCAAGCCAAAAATCGGCCTCGGCCGCCGTAGGCGTGCGGCGCGGGTCCACGACCACCAGCTTCGGCGGGTTGGGGCCCCTGCGGCGGTCCAGCACCCGCATCCACATCACCGTGTCGGTGTATGCCACGTTGTGGCCGACATGCAGGATGCAGTCGGTGCAATCGATATCCTCGACCGTACCCGGCTGCCCGTCCGAGCCGAAGGTCTCCTTCAGCGCCGCAGACGCCGTGGCGGTGCAAAGCCGGATGTTGCCGTCCATATGCGGCGTGCCAAGCCCGGCCCTCCCGATGACGGCAAGGGTATAGTACTCCTCCAGCATCAACTGGCCGCTGCTGTAGAACCCGATGGCCGAACTGGTGAACTGCTCCCGCACCGCCCGGGTTCGCCGGACGATCAGTTCCATCGCCTCGTCCCAACTCGCCTCGCGCAGCACGCCATTCTCACGGATCAAGGGATGCAGCAGCCGGTCCCAGCTATTGTTGGCCTCCCAGCCGTAAAGCCCCTTCGGCCCAAGGCGCCCACGGTTGCTGCGGTCCCCCGGACGCCCACGCACGCCGACGATACGCCCCTGCCGAACCCCCACGTCCAGGGCGCACGCATTGGAACACAGCACACACGCCGACTGCACCCAGCGGTTCGGCTCATCTACCGTCCGCTGGTCCAGCCGGGCCGGCCACTGCCCCTCACCCTGGAACGGGACCCGCGCGCCCCACGTGTCGAGGATGCCGTCACGACTCTTCATGGAAGGCCGCTCAGATGTTTTCCAACAGCTTCAGCTTGAGATCGCGGAAGGTACGGCGAAACCGCGAGGTCCGCTCCGCATCGAGCATGTCCTCCAACTGTCCGCCCAGGTCGCGCAGCCGCCGCTCGCTCAAACGCTCCGCCTCATGGAACATGGAGTGCTCTTCGGAACCCGCGTGATGCAGGAACGCCGCCTGCAAGGCCCGCACGTTGGTCTCGAACGCCTCGCTGTCGGTGGGCAGCTTGACCGTCGCGCCCACCATGTCCGCCAGCACGCCGTGCTCGGCATAGGCGATGTCCACATCCTCGCTGACCCCCGTAACCGCCGGATAGAAGATGGAATCCTCCACCGCCTCGTGGATATCCAGCTCGGCCGCCAGCGTATGCATCAACGCATGGCGCTGCGGGTCGGTCCCTGGGGTCGCCAGCACGCGCTCGAACAGCCGGCGCATCAACTGGTGATGCTCAAACAGCACCTCGGTCGCCTTGGGGCGCGCCGGCACGTCCACATCGGACTTCGCCGTGCCGGTGTTGCGGTCCTCCGGCGGCAGTTTGGCCAAGCTCTCGGAGGTGACAGCCTTATCGCCGGGTTCCTGCTCGCGCCGAACCTCCACCATGCCGTCAACGAGGCGCACCTGGTAACGCGGCTGCGGACAGGTGGACGGGCCGCTGACAGGCTGCCCGGTTTCCAGGTCAAAGCGCGATCCATGCCACGGGCAAACCAGCCCGCCATCCACCACCCAGCCCTGATGCAGCGGACCGCCGGCATGCGAGCACCGCGCCCCCATGGCGAACACCCGCTCGCCCTGCTTGACCAGCGCGATGCCGATCTCCCGACGTGACACCTCGTCCCACACGGCCGCGCGGTAGGGCACGTTGTCCTTCAGATCGGCCAACGACGCCACGGCCACGAAGTCCCGCGGCACCGGACTGCGGTCGGCATGGTCCACCGCATTGCCGCGCCGGTAGATCAGGTGCGCCCCCAGATAGCTGCTGATGCCGGTAAAGGCGAACGCCGCCCCGCTCACCCAGCGCCCCGCTCCCAGCCGCCCACGGGCGCGCAGCCGGATCGAAGCGATATTGAGCGCCAAGGAGGCGGTGTTGATCGACCCATGCACCAGTCCGGTGCGGCGGTCACGCCCGTTGAGGTGCTGCCAATCCGCCAATCCCGTTGCAATCGCCAGCACGGCGCCCGCAGCCCCGGCCTTGAGCGCCAAATCCGCCGCCCGAGGCGTCGCACGGTCCCGCAGCACCCCGGCCGCGCCCAGCAAATCCAGGGCAAGCGCCAGGCTCCAAGTGCCAACCGGGATGGCCACCGCCAACGGATGAACCGGATGGCCGAGCGTGCGGCCATGCAGCGTGTTGGCCAGCGACTTGCTCGGCTTGCCGCCGATTTGCCCGGTCTGTGATATTGCCTTGCCCAGGGCATAACCCGGGCGATCCAAGCCCTCCGCTGTCTCGATCCTGCCGATCAGCGCATCGATCATCTTGCCCATGGGGCTCTCCCTATTCTTCGGCGTGGTGTGACATGGGCGCGCCCGTCGCGTTGCAACCGGCAACCGCCTGATCACATTCCCCCGAGACAGAGCCGCCGGCACCAGCGCAGACCGGCCAGCGATGGCCCGGCGGATCGATGCCCATGGTCCGCCATGGCGGGCGCTGCCCCATCGAAAAAGGCCACCGGAATACGCCGCTTCCGTAATCATGCGGAACACGGATCGCCCAGCGGCTGCCGGTGCTGCCCTTACGACCGCCCCGGCGACCCGGCGATGAAGCCAGCCATCGCCCAGGAAGCCCAGTCCGCGCGGTCCTGCTGGCCCACGTCCCCGTCGTGAGCGGCCAAAACCTGCGCAACGCGGTTCGTTCGGTGAAGGAGCCGGAGGAAGCGGCCTTGCCGTTCCTGCTGCTGTGCCGCGCCGGGACGCGTACGCCGGCGGCAAGGCAGGTGAGGACGTCGTTGAAGAAGTTGGCGCCTGCCTCGCAGGTGCGGGAGCGGCCCGCAACCGGGTAGGCTTGCTTCGGCCGTAAGACCGCTGAGCACCTCAGAGGGGGCGTGGTCCCAGCGGTTCGTGCGGGTTGGCCGCTGGGATGACCTTGGCTCCGGAAATGACACTGGCGGGCACGGACTTCCTCGGGCGGCGCGGTTTAAATTGACGGAGCCGGCCTCTCCGCTAGGAATGTAGATGATGCCGGCGGCCCGCCGGACGACACTGGCGGGCACGGACTTCCTCGGGCGGCGCGGTTTAAATTGACGGAGCCGGCCTCTCCGCTAGGAATGTAGATGATGCCGGCGGCCCGCCGGACGCTTGCAGAAACCGCACGTCCAGAGCGGTCCGGACGACGTGCAGCGGCCCAAACCGGGAAGCATGGAATGACGACCCACACATGGACGTCGGGCACCAGCGGCTACATCTACGACCCCACCCACTACGTGGACGGCACCGCCTTCGCGCCCGGGGACACCCTCGTGGTCACCAGCGGCACGCTCAATGCCGCCAGCAAGCAGGCGGGAAGCCTCGCATCCCTCTATGTCGGGAACTACCAATTCAATACCACCGGCGCGACCGAGGGCTTGACGTTCACCGACATCCAGTTCGACCCGAACACCACGCTGTCTGTCGCGGGGCCGCAAACTCTGTTCTGGACCGGAATCGGACAATTCGCCAACAACGGCCTTATCCAGCTTGGCTCGGCTACGGCATTCGGCAGCGTGGACTATTCTGTTTACAACGAATCCACGCCGAATGGGTCGTTCACCAACAACGGCGTGATAACGCTGCAAAACGGCAGCTTCTTTAAGTTCGAGGCGGGTTTGACCGGAAACGGCCTTTTCTTGAATGCGGCTGGCGCGGTGCTGCGGATCAGCTCAGGCAGCGCCTTCGCTGACATCGGCCCGGTAACCGTTGGACAGCAAAGCGTGTTCCAGAACGACGGCGTGGTCGAACTGGACGGCGCGGCGGGGCGGAAGACGACGTTCAATTCCCCCATCCCATTTTCCGGCACCAGCGGAGTGCAATACCGGGGCGCCGGCGTAATTACGGTAAAAGGCGCAACTGGGGATGCTCCATCGGACACCGCGGCGGCGATCGGAACCGGCGGCGGATTGTTCAATGTAAGCAGCGGAGAGCTGGATTTCGACTCCATCGCCGCCGCGCCGCCCAGCCGTACCATCAACTTTCTAGATAACAACGGGCAGGTCCTGGACAACGTTTACGACAGTTCAATTTCTATTACTGCGCCGCTCAGGAGCATAAAACCCTTGAATGCCACGATCAGCGGCTTCGTGGCGGGGGACTCAATTACTTATCACATGTACTACGATACCATTGGTGTGCATACCACCCCGACGTTTTCCTACAATCCTGCAACGCACCAGCTTGCGGTGACGGTTGGGTCGGGGCAGGTGTCAACGCTAACCCTCGACGGCAATTACACCCAGGCTGACTTTCAGCTGACGCCACTCAGCCTCAGCAGTACAATCACCCTTACAACGACTTCAACCGCCAACGCTGTGACGTCGGCGCTGACGCCGGCACCTGCCCCTACACCGGTGCCGACGCCCACTCCGGCGCCAACCCCCACTCCAGTACCGACACCAACGCCACTGCCGACGCCTAGCGCGAACCCATCCGTTGCTGCCTTCGTCATGGCATTCCTCCCTCCGGCCGGCTATAACGCGGCCGGCCTCGCCCTGGCCAGCGCCGGGCTGGGCGCCGCGGCGGGATCCAGCGGCATGTTGACGCCCGTCACGTCGCCCGCCGGCACGTTCGGCGCCGTCCAGCCAGGAACCACCAGCATCGGCATCGCGACGGCGTCAGCGGCCGGAAGCACCCTCACGTTGCCGGCGGGTTACGCCGGGCTGGTGGCCCAGGGCAGCACCGCCGTCACGCTATCCGACGCAGGTGCGGCCGGCGCCGTGCTGGTGGGCAACGGAGCCGGCCGCACCTGCGTCGGATAG
>CAXTOB010000232.1:0-3750 GCA_964245505.1 uncultured Acetobacteraceae bacterium
GGCGTCATCCAGCGCGGCGGGATAGGGATGTTCCGGCGCGAGCCGGTAATCCGCCGCGAACACCCGCAGCCCAGCCCGGGCAAGAACCTGGGTAACCGGTCGGTGCGTGCGCGAGGAGCACGCGAAGTAGCCGCCGCCGTGCAGATACAATAGCGTGCGCGGGGCGTCAGCCGCACCCAGCCACTCCCCAGGCACGCCTCCCACGCTGTCCTTGCCGACCGAGTCAGCCGCCCCAGCCTGCAATGCCGCCCGTGCCGCACGCGGGTCCGTCGTCCGGCGCAGCTTGCGCTTCACCGTCGCCTTGAGCAGCAGCACCATCGCATGCGCCTGCCAGCTAGCCATGCGCGGCCTTCCGGCGGGTAGCCCGGCGAACCGTGCGCGCCGCCAACCGCTGCACCAGGCGCCAATGACCCACCGGGAACATCCGCACCAGCGCCGCGACCTGCCGGGCATCGCTGCCAATCAGCAACCGCCGCTGCCGTTGCTCGATGGCCCGGGCGATGGCTTCGGCCGCGTCGTCCGGCTCGGTCCGCAGCAGCAGGTTGAACATGGCCAGCGCGGCGGCCGACTCCGCCTTCTGCACCGTCTCCGCAACCCTGGCGGTGCTGGCGATGGCGGTGCGCACGCCGCCGGGGTGCACGACGGTGACGCCGACCGGCGAGCCTTCCAGCTCGTTCCGTAGCGCCTCGGAGAAGCCGCGCACCGCGAACTTGCTCGCGGAGTACGCAGTTTGGCCCGGCGGCGCCATGATCCCGTAGATGCTCGACAGGTTCACGATCTGCGCCGCACGCTCCTGCCGCAGCAGCGGCAGGAAGGCCCGGGTCATATTGACGGTGCCCCAGAAATTGATGCCAAACAGCCACTCGAAGTCTGTGGCCGACACCTGCTCGAACCGGCCCATCAGGGCAACGCCGGCGTTGTTGACCAGCACGTTGACCCGGCCGTGCGCCGCCAGCACCGCCGCCGGCAGGGCAGCCACCGCCTCGGCGTCCGAAACATCCAGCACGTGCTCGGACACCACGACGCCGCGCGCTCTGGCCTCCGCCGCCACGGCGGCCAATCCCTCGGCATTGCGGTCCGCCAGCGCCAGGGCACAGCCTCGCGCCGCCAGCACGCGCGCCAGCCCGGCCCCGATGCCGCTCCCCGCCCCTGTCACAACCGCAACGCTGCCGCGCAGGTCGAGCTTCGCTTTTGCCATGCTGGCCGGTCTCCTCCACAGATCATGTCCGTCTTCCGGACTTCGGCGCCGAGTTGACGTGCCAGCCTTTGACAAGTCAACGCGCCGGCATGGCCCAAACGGCAGTTGCCAGCATGCGGGCAGTGCCGGGCCTTTTACCGGATTTGCAGGGCCAGCAACCTCGCGCCTTTGGCAAACGTATCCAAATCAATGGATCATCACGCCGCTCATGGCCGCGCAACCCCCTCGGGAGCCGCGAGCCTGCCCAGTCGCCCGCCATGCCCCATCGAATGATCCTACCCAGCCAAACGGCGTTACGCCATCCTACAACATCCCTTCGGACGTTCCTTCGGAAAGCCAGATATGACCACTGAACACTTCGATGTCTTGATCATCGGCGCCGGGCTGTCGGGCATCGGCGCCGGATGCCATCTGGCGATGCGGTGTCCCGGCAAGTCCTTCGCCCTGCTCGAAGCGCGCGACACCATCGGCGGCACTTGGGACCTATTCCGCTACCCTGGGGTTCGGTCGGACTCCGACATGCACACCCTGGGCTACTCGTTCCGTCCCTGGCTAGGCGCAAAGGCCATTGCGGACGGCCCGGCCATCCTGGAATACGTCCGCGATACCGCCAAAGCCTATGGCGTGGACAGCAAGATACGCTTCAAGCACGCGGTCAAACGCATTTCCTGGTCGTCCGCGGACGCGATGTGGACGGTTGACGCGGAACAGGGAGCCGACCGCACGCCGGTACGCTTCACCTGCGGCTTCCTGCTCTCGTGCAGCGGCTACTACGATTATTCCGGCGGCTACACTCCCGACTTTCCCGGAGTGGCAGACTACCGTGGCCGCCTGGTCCATCCGCAGGAATGGCCGGACGACCTCGGCTATGCCGGCAAGCAGGTGGTGGTGATCGGCAGCGGCGCCACGGCCGTCACGCTGGTGCCTGCGCTGGCCGGCACCGCCGCCCATGTCACCATGCTGCAGCGCTCGCCGACCTACATCGTGTCCCGCCCAGCCAAGGATGCATTCGCCGACCGCATGCGGCGCCTGCTGCCGCAGCATCTCGCCTACCGTGTCACGCGCTGGCGCAATGTCCTGCTGGGGATGCTGTTCTACAACACGGCCCGGAAACAGCCGGAGAAGTTCAAGGCCGGGGTGCTCAAAGGCGTCCGGGCGCACCTGGGCGGAGATTACGACGTCGCGACCCACTTCACGCCCCGCTACAACCCCTGGGACCAGCGCTTGTGCCTGTCGCCCGACTCCGACTTCTTCAACGCAATCCGGGACGGGTCGGCGTCGGTCGTGACGGACACCATCGAACGCTTCACGCCGGACGGCCTGAAGCTGGCGTCGGGGCATCAGCTGGATGCGGACATTGTGGTGACGGCGACCGGGCTGCGCCTGGTGTTCATGGGCGGCATCGAGATCCTGGTGGACGGCGAACGTATCGAGCCGTCCAGCACGATGAACTACAAGGGCATGATGTTCAGCGGCGTTCCCAACCTGGCCGCGGTCATCGGCTACACCAACGCCTCATGGACCCTGAAGGCCGACCTGACGTGCGAGTATGTGTGCCGCCTCCTGCGCCACATGGACCGCCGCCGCATGCAATCCTGCGTGCCAGTGCGAAGCGTCGAGGTGGCGGAAGCGCCGTTCCTGAACCTGGACTCGGGCTATGTCCAGCGCGCCAGCGCGATGATGCCGCGCCAGGGCACGGTGGCGCCGTGGCGGCTGCACCAGAACTATGCGCGTGACTTGGTGACCCTGCGGTATGGGCGCGTTGACGACGGCACGCTCGTGTTTACGCCTCGGAAACGCGAACATGCCCTTGCCTGAGCGTCGCATGCCTGAGCGTTGCGCTCACGAGCTGCATGGCTTCTGCTGGCTGACCTGCTTGCGCGGCAGACAGGCTTCGCTCCTATCCGGCGCCTGATCGGCTCGGCCCGGCCGTAACGGACCCCGGCCATGCCGGCTGCTCGCTTTGGCGCCGGCCACCGGGTCCAGTCGTGCCATGTGCAGGACATCCCGGGTTCACCCTTGTTTTTCCCGGACCAGGCAGCAGGGCGTAACCGGAACAGCCGACACGCCTTGCAGTCCTCCCCCGTGTGGTTGAAGCGCAGCCGCAGACGTTCATACGCTGGGCCGATCTGGACCGTTTGCAGCAGCCGGATCGAGGCTGTCTGCATTCCGACGGGCGCGGACTGGGCGTTGCCGCCCGCCCCGCCCGGGACTGCCCGCACGCCTGATCCTCCAATGTCTCTGGAATGTCACGGCGCTGGAGCAAAGTCGCTTGGCTGCTTGCAAGCCAACAATTACTAGGTTTCGGCTGGCCCAATTTCCGTACAAAGTCGGAGGCGTGAACGTTTTCGGGGGGATGCGGCCGTTTGCTGCCGGGACTATTGGCGAACGACGGAACTGAACCACACACAACCCTTACGCGCACAAAACGACGCAGGGTTATCAAGTATCGGGCAGGGAGAGACGCAAGACTATGGGCAACAAAGGGACTGCCGCAGCCGGGTCGGTGCTGCGGCTCGTAGGGGGCGGTCTGCTCTGCGCCGGGATGATCG
>CAXTOB010000232.1:3760-9556 GCA_964245505.1 uncultured Acetobacteraceae bacterium
ACCTAGCCGCCGCGCAGGAAATTCAGCCATATGAGTTTCTGCCGCTGCCGGCCGGCACCAACTTGGCGATCGGCTACTACATCTATGGGCACAACACGGAGTTCAACGTCGCCGCCGGGCCGACGTTCAAGGATTCGAAGCTGGAGACCAACATCGGTGTTGGCCGCTACGTCCACTTTACTGAAATCGCTGGGCATCCCGCCGGGTTTCAGCTCATCCAGGTTTTCGGTTCCCTGTCCGGTGCCAACGTCGGCGGCCAGAGCCTCGGCAGCGCCTTCGGAGCACAGAACCTCACCCTGTCGGCGTTCATCTGGCCTTACGTGAACGCGGCCACCAAGACCAACGTCAACACGACGGTATTCCTTTATCCGCCAACCGGCACCTACGACCCTCGCGCGCCGCTCAACGTCGGCGACAACCGGTGGCGCGGCGACGTCCAGCTCGGCATCACGCAGGGCTTCGGGGAGCATCTCGGGGTGGATGCCGAGTTCGATGCGCAGTTCTATGGCGATAACGACAACGCGTTCCCGAATGGCTCGCGGATCAGCCAGGACCCGACCTACCGCGTCCAGCTCTGGGCCAACTACCGTTGGACCCCTGCTTTCACCACCTCGATCGGGTATGAGGGCTTCTTCGGCGGCAACCAGCGCGAAAACGGCTTCCTGACCGGGAACAAGACCGACGAGCACCGCATCCGCGCCAACGCGGCGCTGTTCATTACGCCAAAGCTTCAGACCATGGTGGAACTGAACCACGACATCGCCTACTTCGGTGGCTTCAAGCAGGACTTCGGCGCCCAACTGCGGGTTCTCTACGCCTTCTGACCCGAGCATCCCTAGCTTGCCAGCGGGCGCCTCGGCGCTCGTCCGCTTCCAGCAGACGGAGGAACGTCCATGACGCCAATGATGCGAAGCCTTACCGCAGCCGGGTTGCTGCTGGGCCTTGCGGCCTGCCAGGGCCCGGTCGCGCAATCCACCACAAGCAATGCCAACCCGGCCGAGGTCAATTTCGTAACCAATGCCTACCAGATCATCGAGTTTGACCGGAGGGAGGGCGCCCTGGCGCAAACTCAGGCTCGGAACCCGCGCGTGAAAGCCTTGGCGCAGCAACTCACCAGTGAGGCCAACGACTTCGCTGCCCAGTTGGCACCCGTCGCGGCGGATGCAGGCATCAAGCCACCGACGGTGCTTCGCAACGACCTGCGCGTCCGCCTGGCCCACATGCAGCTGCAGCAGGGGCTGGATTTCGACCGTACTTACCTCAGCGACCAAATAGCAAGCCATGAGGAAGAGGTGATGATGCAGGACTCCATGAGCTCCGCCAACGTCAGGCCATCCTTCGCAGACCTGATCCAGAAGGGCCAGGCCATCATACGGCGTAACCTCGACACGTTGCGCAGCCTGCAAGCTGAGATGGGACCAGGCCGCCGGTAACGCCGCATTCGTCCCGCAGGCGGGGCAGGCGACCCTGATCGAACCGGGTCAGCCGTGCTTTCCGTCGTTTGATGCTCTGGTTTCGATTTTGGGTTGGACAAAATCCAGGAGGACGGCGTCCATCAACGCAGCACGCAGTGGCCTGGACCTATCCTGGGCTGCTGCCCTCCTTGCGTGCGGCATGGCATGCTGCCATGCAGTTGCCGCCTGCAAGGCCGGCGCCTGGCACAGCCAAGTCGCTGTAACTTTGAGTTTTGGCATAAGTAGCAACCTACCTTTCGAGGTGTTCGCAATGGGCAAGCTGATCCTGATCGCACCACTGCTGTTGCTTGCAGCTGCTGGGCCGGCACTATCCCAAGGAGCCCAGTTCCCAAATGCTGCGAACGCGACGGAGCCTTCTTCCCTGAACGCCCCGCCCCTGGCTCATTTGCCTACGCACAGGCGCGCGCCCCGCGCCAGCCATGCGCGCCGCAACCTACGACGGCCTGCCTACCGCCCAACTCCGGCAACATAGCTGTCCCGCAATGATCGGGCGCGGGTTCCGCAGGGTGCATAGCTCATGCAAACGACCCGGCTAGCTCTCCGGTCCAAGGATTATACCAGCGGCTCTTCGCGCTGACCCAGACATTGCCGGGCCGCCCTTGCGAGCCGCGTTTGCGGCGCGGCAATCCAGAGCCATCAGGAGGGTCCTTGCCGCCGAGGATTGCCGCGCCGCTGCACTCCCCGCAGTGACGGAAACAGCCAGAGCGAAAGGCGTCTGGTATGAGTTCATCACCGCAGCGACGATCCGACGTGAATGAAGGACACCCTACGCTGAGAGACGAGGCATGACTCTTGAGACACGTTTTACCTAGCCCGTATGGCGAACTCGTGGGCCAGGTGCAAAGCCTGCGACCTCTGCTGAAGCATTGCCGCCGCCAGTCTTGTGCCGCCCCGCCACCCGGGATGCCCTGACGCCGTATGGTGGGCTGTATGCGCTGAAGGTGTGCGGGGACCCCGACGACTATGCCGTGACCGGCAGTGCCGGCCGGCTTCCTGGCCGTGCCGGAAACCCCACTCCACCCTGGCGCACCCCGCCACCCGCATCGCCAGGCTGATGGTGTACTGCTTGAGCCCGGCCATGGGCACGCTGTACGAGGCGCATCCCCATATCCTACAAGACGTGCGGCGGCCTGAAGCGTCGCGCCCGGGGCCGCGGCTCCTGGTGGCCGCGCCGGCTCGGCTGCAGCAGGCCGATCCGCGCCGCACCCTGGACCAGCCGGGCAATGACAAGCTGACCGCGTCCGACCATTGCAAGCAGGTGTCCCATGATCCGCATCGTGTTCCATGGCGAAAATGCAGCATCATTCTGCGACGGGTTCGCCGACCTGCTGGATATGCCCTCCGACATCGCCGTGCTGCCGGATGCGCTCGATAGCCCGGCCGACCGTACGGCCTATGCCGGCGCCGAGGCGGTCATCGGCACCCGCTACCACGCCGCGCTGCCGCGTCCGGACGCGCTGCGGCTGTTCCAGGTGCCCGGCGCCGGCTACGACGCGGTGGACCTGGCGGCGCTGCCGGGCACTGCCGTCGTGTGCAACTGCTTCGGCCATGAGCAGGCGATTGCCGAGTATGTGATGGCCGCGCTGCTGGCCCGCACCGTGCCGCTGGTGGAGGCCGATGCGCGGCTCCGGCGCGGGGACTGGGCCTACTGGGCCGGCGCCGCGCACCGCACGCATGGCGAGCTGGCAGGCTCGACGATCGGGCTGCTCGGCTTCGGCCACATCGGCCAGGCAATCGCTCGGCGGGCCAAGGCATTCGAGATGCAGGTCGTCGTCGCCAACCGCAGCGCCGTCCCGCTTTCCCCGCTCGTGGACCGCGCCTTTCCGCTGGAGGAGCTGCCAGCGTTCTGGGCGTCCGCCGACAGCTTCGTGGTGTCCGTGCCGCTGGCGGAGGAAACCCGGGGGATCGTCGGCGCCGCCGCCTTCGCCGCCATGCAGCCCCATGCGGTGCTGCTGAACGTCGGGCGCGGCGCGACGGTGGACGAGCAAGCCCTGTTCCAAGCGTTGCAGGGCGGCGCCATCGCTGGCGCGGTGATTGACACCTGGTATCGCTACCCATCGCCCGGCCAGCCCGGCCCAACGCCGTCAGCCCTGCCGTTCGAGACCCTGCCGAACCTGGTGATGACGCCGCACATGTCCGGCTGGACCGCCGGCACCATACGTCGGCGGCAGGCCGCCATCGCCTCGAACATCCGCAGGCGCCATGCTGGGGAGCCCTGCGCGAACGTCATACGCCCCGCGCTTGTCGGGTGATGCGGAACGAAGGCCGGTCCGCATGCCGTCGGCGTCAAGGAGCAGCCATGTCCGGCCAGTGAAGCAGCTTGGTCGCCCCGCGCCGCAGCGCCATCCGCTACAAACCAAGAATGCACACTGTCCTAAACCCGCTGCCCCTTCCCCCTCTCCCAACGGGAGAGGGCCGGGGTGAAGGGGGCTTGGCTACGGCGCGGGGCACTGCCCGTCCTACAACCACGCGGCCCTACGCAGGAAAGGTCCGTGCCGGCCCGCCCCCTCACTTCGACCCTCTCCCAACGGGAGAGGAAGAAGGGCAGCAAATCCGGCGCGAGATGCAGCGGCGCCCCCGACGGATAGCGCCGGGTCCCTGCGCCCCGGGTCCCTGCGCCATCGGGGACGGGGTTGGCCAGCGCGCTGCATCTCGGCCATACCGTGCAAATCAGGATAACGGAGACCCCCATGCGTATCGTTGACATCCGCGAGGTGACCGCGCCGATCGCCTCGTCCATTGCCAACGCCTACATAGACTTTTCCCGGATGACCCTCTCCCTCGTTGCCGTCGTGACCGACCAGGTGCGCGACGGCCGCACGGTGGTCGGCTACGGCTTCAACTCCAATGGCCGCTACGGCCAGGGCGGCCTGATCCGGGAGCGCTTCGTGCCGCGCCTGCTCGAAGCCGACCCGGCGAGCCTCATGAACGACGCCGGCGACAACCTGGACCCGGACCGCATCTGGTCCACGATGATGAAGAACGAGAAGCCCGGCGGTCACGGCGAGCGCTCCGTCGCAGTCGGCACCCTCGACATGGCCGTATGGGACGCCGTGGCCAAGATCGCCGGCAAGCCGCTGTTCTGCCTGCTCGCCGAGCGGCACGGGCGGCAGGCCGACCCGCAGGTGTTCGTCTATGCCGCCGGCGGCTACTATTACCCCGGCAAGGGCGTGGACCAGCTCCGCGACGAGATGCGCAGCTACCTCGACCGCGGCTACACCGTGGTCAAGATGAAGATCGGCAACGGCGTCGCCGAGGACCGCCCCAGGATCGAGGGCGTGCTGCGGGAGCTGGATGGCAAGGCGCAGCTTGCGGTGGATGCGAACGGCCGCCTCGTGCTGGAGGACGCCATCGCCTACGCCAAGATGCTGCGCGACTACCCCTTGTTCTGGTACGAGGAGGCAGGCGACCCGCTAGACTTCGCGCTGCAGGCGGCGCTGGCGGAGTTCTACCCCGGCCCGATGGCGACCGGGGAGAACCTGTTCAGCCACCAGGACGCCCGCAACCTGCTGCGATACGGCGGCATGCGGCCGGACCGCGACTGGCTGCAATTCGACTGCGCCCTGTCATACGGCCTGTGCGAGTACCAACGCACGCTGGAAGCGCTGCATGTCGCCGGCTGGTCGCCCTCGCGCTGCGTCCCGCACGGCGGGCACCAGATGTCGCTCAACATCGCGGCCGGGCTGGGGCTGGGTGGCAACGAAAGCTACCCGGACCTGTTCCAGCCCTATGGCGGGTTCCCCGACGGGGTGCGGGTGGAGGGTAGCCGGATCACCATGCCGGAACTGCCGGGGATCGGCTTCGAGGGCAAGACAGACCTGATCCGGGTCATGCGCGACCTGGCGGAATGACGGCCCGCATCATCAAGCCAATAGCTGTGGCGGCGTCGAAGGCTTACGGCTGATCAGGTCCTTACGTTGCTGACGTCCGCCGCCGCCTCGCGCCGATGTCACGCCGGACTCCGGCAGCATCGGATGCAGTCGAGCAACTCATCGCTCTGGTCGAGCGACCTGATTGTACAGCCCGTCGTCGAGCGTACAATCGCCCGGCTGAACCGCTACCGCCGGCTGGCCAGGCATTGGGACTGCCTGAACCGCAACGCTTGCGTTCCTGCGCCGGGCCTGCATCTGCCTCGCAAAAGCTATGTCAGATAAAGATACGATCCCGGGCAGGCACCTAGTGGGTCGTCATTGCTGATGAGGCGCAGGCTGCCTGTCCTGATCCGCACTCGGCAGGATCTGGACGCTTCACAACAGTGCTGACAGCGCACTAGTGCTTTGTCAGCCTTGATCTGACGTTTTTACGGGCGATTTTCTGTCAA
>CAXTOB010000233.1:0-6487 GCA_964245505.1 uncultured Acetobacteraceae bacterium
ATAGCTGACCCCGGCCTCGGCCATTACCCGCGCCGCAAGCGCCGGCAGGTGGGCGAGGTGGGCGCGGGCGGCGATCTCCGGCACGACGCCGCCGAACGGGGCGTGGTCGGCCTGTTGGCTCAGTACCGCTTCGGCCAGGATGGAACCATGCGGGTCCAGTAACGCACATGCGGTCTCGTCACAGGAGGATTCGATCCCAATTACCGGTCCGAGACAGTGGCGCACCCCGAATTCGTCGGGCTGCGCATCAGCAGAATGCATGGGTTGGGCTTTCCTTCGCGGGCTCGATCTCATAGGACACCTTGATGCCCGACGCACACCCCGAGCGCGAGATACCTGCGCACCTGCTGGCCTCACCGACCCTGGCGACGCGGATCACCCATCACCGGCGCTCCCTGCCGCTGCGGGTTGGCACCCGCGGGTCACCGTTGGCGCTGACGCAGACGCGCATCTTCCTGGCGCTGCTGGCGCGGTTCTGCCCGGTGCTGGCGCCGGGCTACCGAGATGAGCAGGTGTTTCAGCAGCACATCATACGCACCACCGGGGACCAGGTGCAGGATCGCGCACTGGCGGACATCGGCGGCAAGGGCCTGTTCAGCAAGGAAATCCACGAGGCCCTGCTGGACGGGCGCATAGACTTCGCCGTCCATAGCCTTAAGGATCTGGAGACCGAGCTGCCGCCCGGCATCGTGCTGGCCTGCACCCTGCGGCGGGAGGATGCGCGGGATGCGCTGATCCTCGGGCCGCAGTGCCTGCCGGCGAAACCTGGCGACCCCCTGTCGGTATTGCCGGCAGGCGCGGTGATCGGCACTAACTCGCTGCGGCGGCAGGCGCAGCTGCTGCATGCGCGGCCAGACCTGCGGATGACGCTGATGCGCGGCAACGTGCAGCCGCGGATTGCCAAGGTGATGCGCGGGGACTGCGCGGCGTCCCTGCTGGCGGTGGCCGGGCTGCGCCGCCTGGGGCTGGAGGATGATACGATGATGGCGCTGGACCCCGATGCCATGGTGCCCTCCGCCGGGCAGGGCATCGTGGGGATCACCACCCGCGCCGACGACCATCAGCTGCACGAGCTGCTGGCGGGGATCGAGGATCCGGAGGCTCGCGCCGTTTCCACTGCCGAGCGGTCGCTGCTGGCTTTGCTGGACGGGTCCTGCCGCACGCCGATCGGTGGCCATGCCCGGCTGCTGCCGGCGGTTGATGGCGTGGCGCCCGAGCTGCACCTAACGGGCCTGGTGGCGCGCGCTGATGGCTCCTTCCTTCTCAAGCGCAGCCGGCACGGAGCCGCGGCGGACGCGGCGCGGCTGGGGGCGGAGCTGGGCGCCAGCCTGCGGGCAGACAGCCCGCGCGACATCTTCGGCTGACCGTCGTTCCCGTTCGATGACGGGGCACTTCGGCCACCGGTGAACCATCATTGCAAAGCGTCTGGGGCGTGGCGATCCGGCGTTCGCTAGATTAAGCAATGCACCATGCCGCCCTGCCGTGCCGCCCGATCCGTCGCAATGACCGCTGGGCACGCGCAGCCAGCCGTTCAAGGCCGCCGTTTGGCGGTCCTGGTCACCAGGCCCGAACCGGGCGCCTCCGAAACTGCCGGGCGTATCCGGGCAGTCGGCTTGACCCCGGTCGTTGCCCCCATGCTGCACATAGCTTCCTTGCCGGTGCGGCTAGGTCCAGCGGTGCAAGCCATACTCGTCACCAGCCGCAACGCCCTGCCGCCGTTGCCGGCCAGCCTGCACGGGCTGCCGCTGCTGGCGGTCGGCGATGCGACGGCGGCACGGGCGCGGGCAGCAGGCTTCACGAATGTGTGTACTGGAGGTGGAGATGCCGTCGCCCTTGCGGCATTGGCGGCGGAGGTGCTGCCGTCTGGGACGGCGCTGCTGCTGGCAACCGGAGTAGGCCAAGGCGCATCGCTTGCCGCTGATCTGCGCCAGCGGGGGTTCCGGGTGCATCGCAGGGCCGTGTATGCCACGCGGCCAGCCCGCAGCCTACCTGCAGCGGCCCGGAACGCCCTGGCCGATGGAAGCCTGGGGTCGGCAATGTTCCTGTCCGCCGATACCGCACGCGCCTTCGTGCGGGCGCTCCCCAATGGGCTGCGGCCGGCCCTGGCTGGGGTCGATGCGCTGGCGATCGGACAGCCTACAGCCGACGTGCTGACGTACTTGCCCTGGCGTAGTCTGCGCGTGTCGGCTAAGCCGACATTGGCATCCGTGATGGCACTCCTATGACCCCTCCTAAGAAGCCTTCCCTTCCGTCGCAGTCGTCCACTTCCGCTTCGCCCCCGCCTGGGCCGTCCACTCCTCCGGGGCTGCCCGACCGGGCCCGGACGGAGGCCGTCGGCCAGCGGATCCGGCGCGATCCCCTGCCGCTGCTGTATCTGCTCGGTTTTGTGATCCTGGGCGGCACCGTGGCCTACCTGTACACCCATCCGACGACTCCGCCCGAGGCGCAGCAGGCCGTCGTGCGGGTGGATGGCTTGCAGGGCCAGGTGCAAACTCTGGCCGACCGGCTGGCGCAGGTCGAGGCACGTCCGGCCGGCGCCGGCGCCGCTGCCGCGACGGACCTGGCGCTGCTCGACAAGCGCACCGCCGCCCTGGAGAATAAGCCGACGCTCGCGCCAACGGACCTGAAGCCGCTCGAGGACCGCATTGCCGCGCTGGAAGGCAAGCCGCCACCGCCGCCCTTCGACCCGGCCCCGCTGACTCAGCGGTTGGATGCGCTGGCCGCCCTGGCTGCCAAGGGAACGGCGGACACCGGCGCGCTCGGCGGACGGCTGGACGCGCTGGCCTCGAAGGAAGCAGCGGATGCCACCGCGATGGGTGGACGTTTGGACGCCGTCGTGGCCAAGGAAGCGGCGGACGCCAATGCGATGGGCGGGCGTGTGGACTCGCTAGCCTCGAAGGAAGCGACGGACGCAAACGCGTCGAGCGGGCGCTTTGATTCGCTTGCCGCGAAGGAGGCGGCGGACGCTAACGCGATGGGTGGGCGTTTGGATTCGCTCGCCGCTAAGGAAACGGCGGATGCGACTGCGCTGAACGGACGGTTGGATTCGGTTGTTGCCAAGCAAGGGGCCGATGCTGCCACCCTCGGCGGCCGGTTGGACGCGCTGGACGGCCGCATCGGCGCGGTGGATCAGGAGGCCAAGCAGACGGCCAGTCAGATCGGCACCGTTGCCGAGCGCTCCAGCCGGGTCGTGCGTATGCAGGCGGCGATGGCTGCCCTGGAGTCCGGGCAGCCGCTGGGCAATATCCCTGACGCGCCTCCGGCGGTTGCCCGTTTTGCGACGACGCCGGCCAAGACCGAGCAGGAGCTGCGCCGCTCCTTCGACGCCGCAGCCGACGCGGCGGAACAGGCGGGCCAGCCCGCAATCATGGAGAGCAGGTCGTTCGGCGAACGCCTGATCGCCCGGGCACAGCAGGCCGTAACCGTACGGCAAGGCGACCGGGTGCTGGTGGGCGACCCGCTTGCCGGCCGGATTATCCGTGCCCGGGCTGCCCTGGACGCCGGCGACCTCGCCGGTGCCGTGAAGGCGCTGGACGGGCTGGCCGGCCCGGCGCAGGCGGCAATGGCGGATTGGATTGGACAAGCCCGTGCCCTGCTCGACGCACGGGCGGCGCTGTCCAGCATGGCGGCGCACAGCTGATGCGCGGCGTCATCACCTTCCTGATCGTCGCGGCGGTCGTTATCGCCCTGGCGTGGGGCGTTTCGATCCTGCCGGGCACCTGGACCGCCGATGTCGCCGGGACGCAGTTCCAGGCTGGTACGCCAGCCGTGCTGGCGCTGTTCGTCGTGACGTTTGTCGTGTTCTACTTCGTGATCCGGCTGCTGGCCGGGCTGTTCTCGCTGCCGCGGCGCATGCGCCGGCGCAACGAGCGCTCGGCTCGTGCCAGCGGCGACCAGGCCGTGACGCGCACGCTGGTGGCGCTGGCCGCCAATGACGGCGACGCTGCCCGGCGCGAGGCCGACCGCACCCGGCGCCTGCTGGGCGACACACCACTGACCCTGCTGCTGGCCGCCCAAGCCGGGCGCCAGTCCGGGCACGACGACGAGGCCGCCGCCGCCTACCGGCTGTTGGCCGATCGCCGGGATGCGCCATTCCTCGGCCTGCGCGGTCTGCTGCGCCAGGCCATCGCGGATGAGAACTGGGACGAGGCCGACAGCCTGGCTCGCCGGGCTGAGGCCGCTTATCCCGGCGCGCAGTGGCTCAAGGATGAACGGCGTTCCCTGGCATTGCGAACGGGCAAGTGGGAGGATGCGCTGCGCTTGTCCGGGCCGGACAGCCGCGCCGCCCTGGCCATTGCTGCCGCCGACGCCGCGCCGAACGCGGAAGCCGGGGTGCGGTTGGCCAAGCAGGCCTATGACGCCGAGCCCACCCTGGCGCCTGCCGTGGTTGCCTATGCGGCGCGCCTGCGGGAGATGGGCAAGTCGCGGAAGGCTGACGACGTCATCAGCCAAGCCTGGGCCACGCAGCCGCACCCGTCCATTGCGGCCGAGTATCTGCGGCACCACACGGAAACCCGCGACCGGCTGCAGGCCGCGGCGCGTCTGGCCAATGCCAACCCAGCCCATGCCGAGAGCCGGCTGATGCAGGCTCAGACCGCGTTGGATGCGGGACAGACGGCTGAGGCACGCAAGTATATCGAGGCAGCGCGTGCAGCAGGCTTCAACCAGCGCCGGCTATGGATGCTGGCGGCGGACGTGGCGGAACGTGAGAACGACATGGCCGCCAGCCAGGACGCGCTGCGCCATGCCGCATCGGCCGGGCCGGATCCGGTATGGCGTTGCGGGGCCTGCGGTACGGTCCACAACGACTGGCATCCGATGTGCGACTCTTGCGGCACTCCGGGCAAGATCGCCTGGGTGGAGCCGGACGAGCATGGGACATTGCTACCGCCCAGCATGCAGCGGCAGTTCCCGCGTCTCACCGCAGCCCAGGACATCGAAAACATCGGGTAGCAGCCCGGCGGTCGCCCGGGCTGCGGCAAGCTCCCAGACCGGCGCTTCGATCCCCTCGTCCGTAAGCTGGAATGTTCCGAAGTGCATGCCTAAGGCCCGCGCCGCGCCCAGGTCGGCCCTGGCCTGCACCGCTTCGGCCGGATCCATGTGAACTGCAGCCATGATGCTGCGCGGCTCATAGGCGCCGATCGGCAGCAGCGCTATGCCGGGCGGGCCGAGCCGCTCCCGGATCGCGCGCCAATGCTGTCCCATGCCGCTGTCCCCGGCGAAGAGGAGTTGTGCATCGCCGATCCGCACCATGAAGCCTGCCCACAAGGTGCGGTTGCGGTCGAATAGGCCGCGGGCGGAGAAGTGACGGGCCGGGGTTGCGGTGATCTCCACAGGGCCGGCCTGCGTTGTTTGCCACCAGTCCAACTCGGCCGCGCCTGGTATGCCGGCGCGAGCCAGCGGTGCTGCGTTTCCCAGCGTGGTGATAACGGGCGCCTGAAACCGCCGGTGCAGGGCGCGCAGGCTGTCCAGGTCCATGTGGTCGTAGTGGTTGTGCGACACCAGCACAGCGTCCACCTTCGGCAGCGCCGACAGCGAAATACCTGGCGCCCGCGCCCGTCGCGGACCCACCCTTTGCGATGGCGAGCAGCGATTGCTGAACACCGGGTCGGTCAGCAGGCTGAATACTCCGCCGCCCGGCAGCGGCAGGCGGATCAGGAAGCTGCTGTGACCGATGAAGGTCAGTGCGGCATAATCCGGCGTGACGGTCGGCGCCGGCGGCGGCCAGGCCGGGTCCTGTATCCAGCGCGGCCAGGGCGTGCGGTGCCGGGTCAGCGACCAGCGCAGGACGGAGCCCAACCTCGCTGGCTGGCCTCCGCCGGGGTTGTGGAAATGCTCGCCGTCGAAGTGGTCGCTGGATGCCGTCACCGGCTGCACCTTGGGACCAACAGCATGGGTTCGGGGTCTAGGGCCTCCGCGCCTCGCAGGACCGCGAAGAAAACGTGGGTGCCGTAGGTGACACCGGTACGGGCGACGTGGCCCAGGGGGTCTCCGGTGCGGACGGTGCGGCGGCCCTCGGCAATGGCGGGGACCAGGTTGCCGAGGTGGGCATACAGCGTCGTTAGGCCATCGGGGTGGCCGAGGTGGACGGTGACGCCGCCCAGTCCTTGCCGCTTTATCGCCAGCACGGTCCCATCCGCCGCCGCATGGACCAGCGCCCCAGCCGGCGCCGGCAGGTCAACGCCATTGTGGAACGCCGCCGGGGCATGCGGGCCGACGGCGTGGCGCATCCCGAACGGGGAGGAAATGCAGGCCGGGGTGACAGGGGGCTGGAGGGTCTGGCCTTGAGCAGCGGGGGCGAGCAGGAGCAGGACGAGGGGGACGCGCATCAGGCCATCTTGGAGGCTGGCGCCATGGCCAGCAAAGCAATAACCCTTGTGTGCCTGCCCGTCCGTCACCCGCCCAGCCGCGTCACCGACCCATACGCGATTCCGGCCTGGATCGCCTCCAAGATCGGCAGGCCCTGGGCGACATGCAGTAGGCAGCG
>CAXTOB010000233.1:6497-8196 GCA_964245505.1 uncultured Acetobacteraceae bacterium
TCTTCGAAGTTGCCGCCGTTGTCGGAGAGGAACATGACCAGTGTGTTGTCGGCGCTGCTGGCAATGCCAGTCCAGGCGCGGCGGACGCGCAGCAGCACGTCGTTGACGCTTTCGCCGCCGCCGGGGTGGTAACGCAGGGGGTCGGCGGCCCAGGCATCCACCTCGGCGCGGGGAATGCTGCTCCAGGGACGGTTTTCCCAGTCGGAGAAGTCCATCTCGGCCAGGCGGTCGTCGGTGTGCAGGGGGGCGCCAGTGCGGGCGGCGACTGCTCGGGCCACTTGCGCAGCGCGTTGCAGGGGGCTGGTGACGATGCGCTCGACGGGGTCGGGGCCGACGGCGAGCAGCAGGGCGTCGGCGCCGGCCTCGGGCGGCTCGGCCAGGGGCACGTCGGTGCGGCCGTAGCAGATGCGGGCGCCGACACGGGGACGCGGGTGCCGGGCCAGGAAGATCAGGCCGCGCGCCATGCCGCCACCAGCAGGATGGCGAGTTCGGCGGCTTGCTGCACGGCGCCCAGGGTGTCGCCGGTCCAGCCGCCGAGGCGATGGCGGAACCACGCTGCCAGCAAGAGCGTCAGCAGGGTGGCGGCAAGCAATGCGGGGAGCGCGCGCCAGCCCAGCACGGCCATCGGCAGCAGGCCGAACAGCGCCGCGACCGCCAATCCGCCGGGGCCGGCGGCGACGGGAGCGGCCCGGGCTGCCGGGTCATCCGCCCGCGCATAGGGCAGCAGCGCCATGATGCAGACCGCCGCCAGGCGGCTGGCCGGGGCGGAGGCCACCAGCGCCGAGGGTGGCAGGTCGGCCAGGACCGCCGCCTTGATGCCGAGCAGGAGGACCAGCCCGGCCGCGCCGTAGGCGCCGATGCGGCTGTCCTTCATGATCCGCAGCGCGTCGCCGCGGGTCCAGCCGCCGCCCAGGCCGTCCAGGGTGTCGGCCATCCCGTCCTCGTGCAAGGCGCCGGTCAGGGCCGCCATGGCCGCCATCGCCAGACCGGCCGCGGCAAGGGGAGGCAGCCCCGCCCGTGCTCCGGCCAGCACCAGGGTGCCGGCAGCGGCGACCAGCAGCCCGGCCAAGGGGAAGTAACGCGCCGCACGGTCCAGGCCCCAGGACCCATGTCCGACCCAACCCGGCAGCGGCAGCCGGGTCATGTAGCCCACTGCCACCAGCGCCAGCCGAAGCTGGTCCCTAAGCAAGCAGGTCCCGCAAGGCCACCATGTCGGACAGCACCGCGGCGGCGGCGCGCAGCAGGGGGATGGCCAGCGTTGCACCGGTGCCTTCGCCCAGGCGCATCCCCAGGTCCAGCAGCGGCGTGGCGCCGAGGTGGGCCAGCATGAGGTCATGGCCCCGCTCCGCCGAGCGGTGGGCGAATATGCAGGCGTATAGGGAGTCCGGGCGCAGGGCGTGGGCCAGCACGGCGGCTGCAGTCACGATCACACCGTCAACCAGCACGCATACCCGGCGCTCCGACGCGCGCAGGATGGCGCCGGCCAGCATGGCGATCTCGTAGCCACCGTATTCGATCAGGGCGTCGCGTGGCGGTAGGCGGAGGGCGGTGCGGGCGGCGCCGGCTGCCATTGCCGCCCGCTTGCGCTCCAGGCCGGCGTCGTCCAGGCCGGCGCCGCGGCCGGTCAGGTTGTCCAGGTCCAGGCCGGATACCTTGTGCGCCAGGAGCGCGGCGCTGGCGGTGTTGCCGATGCCCATCT
>CAXTOB010000233.1:8272-9495 GCA_964245505.1 uncultured Acetobacteraceae bacterium
CCACCAGGGCTGATGCGGCGTGCAGCGCCTGGTCCAACTCCGCGGCGGTCATGGCCGGGCCGGTGCGCCAGTCGCGGGCGCTGCGGCGGACCTTGGCGCTGACGAGGGCGGGATGCGGCGGGAGGTCGGCCGCGACCCCGGCGTCCACCACCAGCAGCCGCGCCCCGGCCTGGGCGGCGAACAGATTGACCGCGGCGCGGCCCGAAAGGTAGGCGCCGACCATCGCCGCGGTCACGCTGGAGGGATAGGCGGAGACGCCTGGGGCGGCGCCGTGGTCGCCGGCGAACACCAGCACGACCGGCTCCACGGCCGGGCGCAACGTGCCCTGGACCAGGCCGAGCTGGATTGCCAGCGACTCGATGCGGCCCAACGATCCCAGCGGCTTCGCCTTGCCGTCCAAGGCCGCCTGCAAGTCTTCGCGCAGGCCCGCCTGCAAGTCTTCGCGCAGGCCTCCCTGCAAGTCTTCGCGCAGGCTCCCCTGCAAGTCTTCGCGCTGGGTCATCCGCCGAACAGCCGGCGCCAGAACCCTCCTGTGGCCGGCTCCTGTGTTCCGTGGGTGACGTGCGGGCGCCGTGCAGGGGGGCGCAGGGCGCTGCTGATCATGTGCCGGCCGGCGTCGGCCTCGGCGATGCGGGCGCGCTGGAAGGCGAGGATGGCGGCGGTGTTCTCGTCCCCTGTCGTGCCGTCCAGCGCGTCCACTTGGGCGCGGGCGGCGGCGAAGTCACCGGCGCGGCGCTGCATGTCCAGCAGGCGCAGGGCGTCCTCGGTGCTGGCTGGCTCCCCCCACAACGCGATGGCGCGGCGGCGCAGGTCCGACGCATCTTGTCCGGCGTCGTCCAGTGCCCAGGCGGCTTGCAGGACGGCCTCGGCGGCCTCAGAACGTGACCCGAGCGTTTCGCAGATGCAGGCCCATCGCAGGGCAGGCATTTGCGGGGCGGGGGTTCGCAATGCCCGGTAAGCCTCCGACCGCACCACGTCTCCGGCGCCTTCCGGCAGGTGGGACAGGTCCGGGCCGGATGCGCTGCAGCGGCGGCATGTGGCGATCCACTGCGGCAGGGTGGATCGTGTGGGTTCGCCGGGGCGCCCGTCCAGGTCGGGTGCCAGTTCGGCCGGGGGTGGGCGGAACGGCGCGCGGGCGGCGCTGCCGCAGACGGCGCAGGCGGGAAGCTGGCTCACCGTGCCTGCAGGCCGGCGCGCAGCCGGGTCATTGCACGCTCCATCCG
>CAXTOB010000234.1:0-9413 GCA_964245505.1 uncultured Acetobacteraceae bacterium
CATCACCGGCACCGCCGCCCCAGCCGCATCCAGGCCGTCCACGTCCACCTCGCCCGACCCGATCATCCAGTCTATGTGGATCAGGCTCGTGTTCGCCCCACGCCGGGCCAGCTCATCGTCGGACGCCGTCGTGCCGCCCTCCAGGCAGGTGCGATACGCCTGGCCGAGCGCGATGTGGCTGGCAGCGTTCTCGTCGAACAGGGTATTGAAGAACAGCAGCCCGCTGGCCGAGATCGGCGACGAGCCCGGCACCAGCGCCACCTCCCCCAGCCGCCGCGCGCCGTCGTCGGTGCCCAGCACCTTCTGCCCTCGAACCGTACGGCGATGTCCTGGATCAGGGTGCCGCCGTAGCTCAGCGGCTTGGTACTGCGGACATGGCCGTCCACGCGCATCATGTGCGGGGTGGTGAACACCTCCTCGGTCGGGATGTTGGGGTTGCAGGTGATGCCGTTCTTCGCCGGCTCCGACCCGCCTAGCCACAGGTGGCCATCGGACAGGCCCACGCGCAGGTCGGTGCCCGGCCCGCGGAACCGCAACGCGTGGAAGCGCTGGCCATTCAACGCCTCGGTGCGGGCGTGCAGCGTGGCGTTGTGCGCGGCCCAGGCGGCGACGGGATCAGGCTGATCCACGCGGGAGGCCGCGAAGATCGCATCCCACAGCCGGGCCACCGCCTGCGCTTCGTCGAGGTCGGGGAACATCCGCCGCGCCCAGGCGGGAGAGGCGTAGCTGACGATGCTCCAGTTGATGGCGAAGTTGGTGATCAGCTCCAGCGCCGGGCGGTAGGCGACGGAGCGGGCGCGATTGGCCCGGGACACCCGCGCCGGGTCCTGCGCCGACAGCAGCGCCGGGTCGTCGCCCGAGATGGCCAGCCGCGCCGCTCCGCTGCGGTAGGCCGCGGCCATGCCCTCGTACAGCCAGGCCGGCGCGCGGTCGAAGGCGTCGTCCGGGGCGAACTGGTATCGCGCCAGGGTCGTCACGTCGTCGGTCAGCAGCGTCGTGACCTGCGGGCAGCCGGCGCGGTAGGCGTGCTCGGTGATGCGGCGGACCAGCGGAACCGCGTCCAGCGGCGCCGTCACCACCAGCTCCTGCCCATGCGCCAGGGCGAGCCCGACCTCGACCGTGACCTTGGCAAGCCGGTCCAGGCGGGCGTCATGGGTGGCGGCGGTGGGCGTAATGGCGTTCATCGCGGGGGCCTCGTGCTGCGGGTTAAGAAATGCACATAGTAGTGCTCCTGCCGCCGCGCAAAGGTCCGTCTCATGTCCGATCCCACCGTGACCCTGTATCATGTGCCCCGCACCCGGTCTGCCGGCGTGCTGTTTCTGCTGGAGGAGTTGGGGACGCCATACCGGTTGGAGGTGCTGAACCAGAAGGCGGGGGAGCACCGCGAGCCGGCGTTCCTGGCCATCAACCCGATGGGCAAGGTGCCGGCGCTACGGGATGCCACGGGAGCTGTGGTGACGGAGCAGGTGGCGATCATGCTGCATCTGGCCGACCTGTTCCCTGCGGCCGGGCTGGCGCCGCCGGTGGGTGACCCGTTGCGCGGGCCATATCTGCGCTGGATGGTGTTCTATGCCGCGGCCTTCGAACCGGCGGTGGTTGAACGCGCTGCCGGGCGGGAGCCGGCGTCGCGCACGATGAGCCCCTATGGCGAGTTCGATACAGTGTTGGAGACCTTGATCTCAGCCCTCAGCCCAGGGCCGTACTTGCTGGGTGAACGCTTCAGCGCCGCCGACGTGCTATGGGGTACGTCGCTGGACTGGACCACGCAGGCCAAAATTGTGCCGGGGCGTCCGGAAATCATGGAGTATGTCGGCCGTATCCGTAGCCGGCCCGCCGCGCAACGTGCGCGCGACCGGGATGCGATACTAACAGGGGCCTGACCTTCTCCCTCTCCCTCCGGGACAGGGTTAGGGTGAGGGAAGCCCAGCAATGCTGCTGCCGTTACATGAGCAACTAACCGCCGGCGGTCGAGACGCGGTGCTTGCGGCGGGGGGGGCCCCCCCCCCCCCCCCCCGGGGGCGGGGGGCGGGGCGGACGGGGGGGGGCGTGCGGGGGTGCTTGCGGCCTCCCTCACCCCGACCCTCTCCCGGAGGGAGAGGGAGCAGGAAGCAGGGCGCTTACTGACCCGGCACCTTCCAGAGGGTATAGGGTTCCGTCCGCGTGCTGCCCTTCTCGTGCCACTGCGCCATGTCCTGGATATGGCTGCATGTGAAGTAGATCGAGCCGTCGGCACCCTCGGCCAGGCTGTCGGGCCAGCGTAGGCGCTTGTCCTGCACTACCGTTCGCATCGTGCCGTCCGGGGCGCGCAGTTTTAGTGAATCATCCTCCGGGCTGGTCACCCAGATGTTGCCCTTGGCGTCCATCCACAGACCATCGGCAACGTTCGTCGTGCCCACCTTGGTCACGGCCGCGGCCAGGCGGGCCGGTGCGACAGTCGGGTTCGTCAGGATGTTGGTGGGCAGGCGATACAGCGTCTTGCCGGTCAGAGCCTGCCAATACAGGAAACGCCCCTGCCGGTCCAAGGCGATCCCGTCCGCCGAGAACTTGACCTTACGGTTGTCGGGACGCCGCAGTTCCTGCCCGTCGGTATGGACGATCACGTCCGGCTCGACCTGCGTGCTGGGATGGCCGTCCAGCACACGGCGCGGCTTGCCGGTCCGCAGGTCCACCACCAGCAGCGCCCCGCGCACACCGCTGTCGGTGATGTAGGCCCAGCGCCCATCCGGGCTGACCCGCACGTCGTTCAGGTAGCTGCCCTGGGGTATGGTGTCGCGGCCGAAGTGGATGACCTGCAGCACCTTGTCGGACGCCAGGTCCACCTTCACCAGCTTCGGCCCGCCGTCCAGGTTGAACTCGTTGCCCGGCGCCGCCGGGTCCAAAATCCATAGGAAGCCTTGCGGGTCCACAGTCACGCTCTGCACGCAGATGAAGTGGTCGCCATTCGACAGCGGCTTCAGGTTGCGCCAGGCGTTCCACTCTGCGTTCGGATACGGCTTGAGGCTGCCGTCCTTCATCAGCTCGGCGACCGACACCTCCACGTCCTGCTCCCAGCGCGGGAAGTTGACGAAGATGCGGCCCTGCGGCGAGACGGCGACACCGGTAACCTGTTGCTCGAACGTCGCGACCTGGGTCAGCTTGTCCGGGTCGGCGGCAGCGCCTTGCGCCTGGGCGCGGCTGGCGGCAGCGGCGGCCAACAGGGCAATCAGGGTGCGGCGGTGAAGATCGGGCATGGATGGCTCCTCGGCTCCAATGCGCCCTGGACGCAGCGGCGCGCACCGGGTTGCGGACGTGGAACCCCGCAACACCATCCTGTGTTGCACCAAACCCAACAAGCGAGGCGTGCGATGGCGGACAAATTCAAGCCCGGCGATAAGGTCAAGTGGGGCACCTCCCAGGGCGGCACCGAGGGCACGGTCGAGAAGAAGGTGACCTCCGAAACCCACATCAAAGGCCACGTCGCCAAGCCAACCAAGGACGAGCCGCAGTTCGTGGTGAAGTCGGCGAAAAGCGGCAAGGAGGCCGTGCACAAGCCGGAAGACCTGAAGAAAGCGTAGCCGCTTCTCCCTCTCCCTGCGGGAGAGGGCCGGGGTGAGGGAAGCAACACGGACCATGCCATGCTGGAAGCAGCAGCGGTCTGGGTCCGCATCGTTGAGCTTTGCACCAGTGGCTTCCCTCACCCCGACCCTCTCCCGGAGGGAGAGGGAGAAGGCTGCCGCCCTTCATCCTTTACATAAGGATGTCCTTATGTAATATATCCGGTATGGAGCTACTCCTCACTGCCCTGCGCGCCTGCGCCGAACCTACCCGCCTGCGCCTGCTGGCGTTGGCTGCGCATGGCGCGTTCTGCGTCATGGAGTTCACCGAGATCCTGGGGCAAAGCCAGCCCCGGCTGTCCCGCCACCTCAAGCTGCTCTGCGATGCCGGGCTGCTGGACCGGGTGCGGGAGGGCACGAACGTCTGGTTCGCCCTGCCGCACGATGCCGTACCGGGCGTGGCACCCGTGCTGGAACTGCTAAGTCGCCTGCCGGAAAACGACCCCGTGCTGTCCGCCGACCGCCGCGGCGCCGCCCGGGTGCTGGCGGAACGGGCACGCATCGCGTCCGACACCTTCCGCCGTCAGGGCGCAGATTGGGACGAGATGCGCGCCCTCGGCCTGCCTGCAGCCGACGTCGAGGCGGCGCTGCTATCGCTGCTGCCCGGCGAAAAGCTGGGGCGGCTGCTCGATATCGGCACCGGCACTGGACGGATGCTGGAACTGCTCGCGCCGCGTGTCCGCTCCGGCCTGGGAATCGACGCCAGCCGCGCCATGCTGGCCCTCGCCCGCGCCCGGCTGGCTAAGCCAGGGCTGGCGCATCTGGGCGTCCGTCAGGCCGACATGTATCGCCTGCCGTTGTCGCCGGGCTACGACGTGGCGGTTCTGCAGATGGTGCTGCACTACGCCGAGGACCCCGCGGCCGTAGTGGCAGAGGCAGCCCGCGTGCTGGCTCCGGGCGGCCAGTTGATCGTCGTGGACCTGGCGGGACACCGACGCACCGACCTGACGGAGCGCCTGGCCCACCGCTGGCTCGGCTTTACCGACGCCGCCATGCTCGACCTGCTGCGCGCCCCTGGTCTGCTGCCGGGCCGGCCCATATCGGTGCCTGGTGCGCTGGAGGTCCGGCTGTGGCCCGCCACCCTCCCTATCGCCGCCTCCGAGGGCGTCGCCGAACCCCGCCGCGAACTTGTTTCAGAGGACGCTTGATGACCCGACCCCATTTGCTCGACGCCCTGCGTGACCAGGTCCTGCTGTGCGACGGCGGCATGGGCAGCCGCGTGCAGGCCCTGACGCTGGATGTCGAGCGCGACTACTGGAACCAGGAGAACTGCACGGAGGTGCTGAACCTGTCCCGCCCGGACCTGGTGCGGGAAATCCACCGCGGCTACTTCGAGGCCGGGGCGGACATGGTGGAAACCAACACCTTCGGCGGCTCGCCGATCACCCTGGGCGAGTTCGACCTGCAGGACCGCACGCATGAAATAAACAAGGTCGCGGCGGAGTTGGCGCGGGAGGCAGCGGACAGCTTCACCGACGGGCGGCACCGCTGGGTGCTGGGCAGCATCGGGCCGGGCACCAAGCTGCCGTCGCTTGGCAACATCGCCTATGACCCGCTGGAGGCGGCGCTGGCGGCGCAGTCGCGCGGCCTGATCGCCGGCGGGGTGGACGCCATCCTGATCGAAACCTGCCAGGACACGCTGCAGATCAAGGCGGCGGTCAACGGCGCCAAGATCGCCCGCGCCGAGGCCGGCACGGACACGCCGATCTTCGTGCAGGTGACGGTGGAAACGACTGGCACCCTGCTGGTCGGCCCGGATATCGCCGCAGCGGCCACGGTGATCCACGCGCTGGACGTGCCGCTGATCGGCCTGAACTGCGCCACCGGCCCGCAGGAGATGAGCGAGCATGTCCGCTGGCTCGCCGCCAACTGGCCCGGCCTGCTGTCGGTGCAGCCCAACGCCGGGCTGCCGGAGCTGGTGGACGGCAAGACTCACTACCCGCTCGACGCCGAGCAGATGGCGAGCTGGGTGGAGCGGTTCATCAGCGAGGACGGGCTGAACCTGATCGGCGGCTGCTGCGGCACCAACACCAGCCACATCCAGGCGCTGGACGCGATGCTGCGGCGCCGTGCCAGCGAGCGGGGCGGTTACCGGCCAACACCGGTGGCGCGCAAGCCGGTGTGGGTCCCCGCCGTTGCCAGCTTGTATGGCCAGACCGCCCTGCGGCAGGAGAACAGCTACTTCTCCATCGGCGAGCGTTGCAACGCCAATGGGTCGAAGAAGTGGCGCCAGCTGCAGGAGACCGCGGATTGGGACGGCTGCGTCGCCATGGGCCGCGAGCAGATCGCCGAGGGCAGCAACAGCCTCGACGTGTGCACCGCCTTCGTCGGACGCGACGAGGTGATGGAGATGAACGAGGTCATCACCCGCTTCACCAGCAGCGTGAACTCGCCGCTGGTCATCGACAGCACCGAGGCCATCGTGCTGGAGGCGGCCCTGCGCCTGCACGGCGGCAAGCCGATCATCAACTCGATCAACTTCGAAGATGGTGAGGAGGCCGCCGAAATCCGCATGAAGATGGCGCGCAAGTTCGGCGCCGCGGTGATCGCGCTGACCATTGACGAGGAGGGCATGGCCAAGACGCCCGAGGCCAAGCTCGCCATCGCCCGGCGCCTGGTGGACTTCGCCTGTGTCAAGCACGGCTTGCCGCAATCCGACCTGCTGATTGATCCGCTGACGTTCACGGTGGCGACCGGCAACGAGGACGACCGCAAGCTGGGGCAGTGGACGCTGGAGGGGATCAAGCTGATCCGCGACGCCTTCCCGGACATCCAGATCATCCTGGGGCTGTCCAACATCTCCTTCGGCCTCAACCCGGCGGCCCGGGCCGTGCTCAACTCGGTGTTCCTGGACCATGCGGTGAAGGCGGGCATGACCGGCGCCATTGTCCACGTCAGCAAGATACGCCCGCTGCACCTGATCGCCCCTGAGGAGGTACAGGTTATGGAGGACCTTCTGTTCGACCGGCGGCGTGAGGGCTACGACCCGCTGCAAGCCCTGCTGGCGATGTTCGCCGACCGCAAGGCCGCCGATGCCGTAAAGAAGGTGCGCGCCGAGACGGTCGAGGGCCGGCTGAAGGACCGCATCGTGGACGGCGACCGCAAGGGGCTCGGCGCGGAGCTGGACGAGGCGATGCTGACCAACGCGCCGCTCGATATCATCAATAACGTCCTGCTGGACGGCATGAAGGTGGTCGGCGAGCTGTTCGGCGCCGGCAAGATGCAGCTTCCGTTTGTGCTGCAAAGCGCGGAAACGATGAAGGCCGCCGTCGCCCACCTGGAGCCGCACATGGAGCGGGTGGAGGGCCAGGAGAAAGGCACCATCGTGCTCGCCACCGTGAAGGGGGACGTGCACGACATCGGCAAGAACCTGGTGGACATCATCCTGACCAACAACGGCTACCGGGTGGTCAACCTGGGCATCAAGGTCGGGCTGGCCGACATGGTGGCCGCCGCCAAGCAGCACCGCGCCCACGCCATCGGCATGAGCGGGCTGCTGGTGAAAAGCACGGTGGTGATGCGCGAGAACCTGGAGGAGATGGGGCGCCAGGGCCTTGACATCCCGGTCATGCTGGGCGGCGCGGCGCTGACCCGCAACTATGTCGAGGATGACTGCGTGCAGGCCTATGCCTGCGGGCGGGTGGTGTATGCGCGGGACGCCTTCGACGGCCTGCACCTGATGGATAAGGTGACGGGCAACGGCTTCGACGACTACCTGGCCGTGGTGCAGTCGAAGCGGTCGGGCAAGGCGCGCAACACCAAGCGCACCCTGGGCCAGGCCGACGCCAAAGCTTTCCGCCCGGTGGACGTGGCGGCCGTGCAGGCCCGGCGCCACCGCATCACCCGGGATGTGCCGGTGTCCGAGCCGCCGTTTTGGGGCGCCCGGGTCATCGAGGCGCCGACCAAGGCGGTGATCCCGTTCCTGAACGAGCGCAGCCTGTATCAATTCCAGTGGGGATTTCGGAAGCAGGGCAAGACGCTGGACGACTTTCTGGGCTGGGCGAAGCAGGAGCTGCGCCCGGTGCGCGACCGGATGCTGGCGCTGTGCGAGAAGGACGACATCCTCAAGCCGCAGGCGATCTACGGCTACTGGAAGGCAGCCGGGCAGGGCAATGACCTGATCGTGTTCGACCGGGATGGCCAGACCGAGCTGTGCCGCTTCGCCCTGCCCCGGCAGCCCAAGGAGGATGGCGAGTGCATCGCCGACTTCTTCCGCGACGTGGACGATGCCGAGCGGGACGTGATCGGCCTGCAGGTCGTGACGGTCGGGCAGAAGGCGTCCGACACGGCGCGGGTGTGGTTCGAGGATAACCGTTACCAGGACTACCTTTACCTGCACGGCCTATCGGTCGAGGTGGCGGAGGCGATGGCGGAGTACACCCATAAGCGCATACGCGCCGAGATGGGCTTTGCCGGGGAGGATGACCGCGACATGGACCGGATGCTGCAGCAGCATTATCGCGGCAGCCGCTACTCGTT
The DNA here is from genome assembly GCA_964245505.1 of uncultured Acetobacteraceae bacterium. Taxonomy (GTDB): domain Bacteria; phylum Pseudomonadota; class Alphaproteobacteria; order Acetobacterales; family Acetobacteraceae; genus DASWOJ01. Next base: position 8,073 of record CAXTOB010000234.1, read on the forward strand.
CGGTTATCCGGCATGCCCGCGGCTGGAGGACCAGGAGCCGCTGTTGCGCCTGCTGGATGCGGACCGCATTGGGGTGTCGCTGTCCGACGAGTCGCAGCTCCATCCGGAGCAGAGCACCAGCGCCATCGTGGTGCTGAACCCGCGGGCGAAGTACTTCTCGGTGTGATCGCATTGCCATGGGGGTGGATGAGCGCAGCGCCATCCGCTGCAATAGGGGGATCCTCGGCACAGGCAGCCCTGTATCGCAGGTCGAAGGTGGCACCCTCTCGACCCGCCTGCTAATCAGCGGCCAGCCAAGCGGGGACAGGGTTGGACCGGATCGGGCGGATAGCGGCGGGCACCATCGTCGTCGGCATCGTCGTGCTGGCGATGAAGGCGCTTGCCTGGCGCCTGACTGGCAGCGCCGCGCTGTATTCGGACGCGCTGGAAAGCGTGGTCAACGTTCTTGCCTCGGTAATCGCATTTGGCGCGCTGCGGCTGGCTGCGAGGCCCGCCGACGCCAACCATCCCTATGGTCATGACAAGGCCGAGTTCTTCGCCGCGGTGATCGAGGGCGTGCTGATCATCCTCGCCGCCGCCAGCATCCTGGAGCACGCCTGGGCCACCTGGAACGACACGCCGCATTTGGAACAGATGGGGCTTGGACTCGGGTTGAATGCCGTGTCCACCGCGATCAACGGCGGCTGGGCGGTGCTGCTGTTGCGGGCGGGACGCAAGCACCGATCGGCCGCATTGATGGCGGATGCGCGGCACCTGAACTCGGACGTGGTGACGTCGGTGGGCATCACCGCCGGGCTGCTCGTGACGGTGGGGACCGGGCTGCCCTGGCTGGACCCGCTGATTGCGGTGGGAACGGCGGTGCATGTGCTGTGGTCCGGCCTGCGCGTCGTGCATGGCTCGGTTGGCGGCCTGATGGACGCGGCGCCGGCGGAGGTGGTGGTGGAACGCATCCGCCGCCTGGTCGGCCAGCATGCCGATGGCGCGATCGAGGCGCACGACCTGCGCACCCGTCATGCCGGACGCCTGACCTACCTGGAGTTCCACCTGGTCGTGCCCGGCGACATGCGCGTGGCCGAGGCCCACGCCATCTGCGACCGGATCGAGGCCGCCCTCAAGGCGGAGGTGGACGGCCTGGTCATCACCATCCATGTCGAACCCGAGCTGAAAGCCAAGCATAGCGGCGTGCTTGTCCTGTAGATGCGTATTGGGGCGAATAGGCTTGGTTTGGCGGTGTCCGTTGTCCTCCATGCCGGGGCAGCGGCGGCCCTGTTGCTGCCGTGGGCTGGACGAGGCCCCGGGCCTGTCGAAGCACCCCCTATCGAGGTCGAGCTGATCCAGGCC
>CAXTOB010000235.1:0-9408 GCA_964245505.1 uncultured Acetobacteraceae bacterium
CCTGCGCCTTCTCCTGCTGGGCGCGGGCCTGATCCGCCTGCGCCTGCGCCTGGCCGCCGGCCTGCTGCCATGAGGCGCTGGTTCCTGCTGGCCGCGCCGCTCCTCGCGATGGCTGCCGGCAAGGCGGACCCGCCCAAGGATGCTCCCAAGGACCCGCCGGGACTGGTGCGGATGAGCGATGAGCAGCAGAAGACGGTCCATCTGCAGACTGCCCGAGCCGACCGCCGCCCGATCACCCAGCCGGTCAGCGTGCCCGGCACCGTCGCCTTCGATCAGGGCCATGTCGCCGCCCTGCGCCCGCTGGCCCAGTCCCGCGTGCTGCGCTTGCTGGTCCAGCCCGGCGATCCCGTGCGTAAGGGCCAGCCGTTGGCCGAGCTGGACATCCCCAGCCTCACCACCGCCCAGACCGGCCTGACTGCCGCCCAGGCGAGCGTGCGGGAAGCCGAGGCCGGCGTCACCGTGGCCCGCAATGCGCTGCACCGGGGCGAAGTACTGGCCCGCGACGGCTCGCTGTCCCAGGCTGAAGCGGAGCGGCGCCGCCTGGTGCTGGCCCAGGCCAACGCCGCCGTGGAGTCCGCCCGCGCCCGTGCCGCAGCGTTGCAGACGGAGGTCAGCCGCCTCAACCCCGGCGTCAAGCCTGGCGACGGCGCCATCGTGTCGCCCATTGACGGCGTCGTCGTGACGGTCGGCGCCAACCCGGGTGAGTTGGTGGAGACCACCACCGACGCCTTCGTCGTCGCCGACCTGTCGGTCGTGCTGGTGCTGGCGCAGGTGCCGGAGGCCGGGGTGCCGTTGCTCGCGGTCGGCGACCCGGCGCGCGTGCAGCTCGCCGGCAACCCCCGGGTTTGGACTGGCAAGATCGTAGCACTGGCCGCCGCCATAGACCCGCAGGCGCGCACGCTGCCGGCCCGCATCCAGATCGCCAACGCCGACGGCGCGCTGCGGTCCGGCATGTTCGTGGAGGTGGTGCTGACCAGTGACCGCGGGCGGAACGACATCGTGGTGCCCTCCGCCGCGGTGCAGACGGTGGCCGACAAGCGGGTGGCCTTCGTGCCGCTGGGCGGCGGCAAGTTCCAAAGCCACGACCTCACCCTGGGCGTCGAGCGCCAGGACTGGACCGAGGTGCGCGGCGGCTTGGCCCAAGGCGACGAAGTGGTGACGCAGGGCAGCTTCGAGCTGAAGTCGCTGTTGCAGCAGGCGATGCTGGACGGCGGGGGATAGGGGATGCGCGGCTTCTTCGAGGCGCTGGTCCGCCGCCGCTGGCTGATGATGGTGCTGGCGCTGGGCGTCGTGGCTGGCGGCTGGTTCAACCTGCGCCAGCTCGCGATTGACGCGGTGCCGGACATCTCGCCCAAGCAGGTGATGATCCTCACGGAAGCCACGGGGCTGGGGCCGCTGGAGGTGGAGCGGCTGGTGTCCTTCCCGATCGAGACCGCAGTGGCTGGGTTGCCTATGCTGCAGGACGTGCGCTCGACGTCGAGGTTCGGGCTGTCTGCGGTTTATGTGACGTTCGAGGACGGCGCCGACGTGCAAACCGCCCGCTCCCAGGTCGCCGAGCGGCTGCAGCAGGCGCAATCCATGCTGCCGCCGGGCATGGGCACGCCGACGCTGGGGCCGTTCGCGACCGGCCTGGGCGAGATCCTGGAATTCGAGCTTCGCGGACCCGGCTTCACGCCGATGGAGCTGTATCAGATGCTGCAGTGGCGCATCGTGCCGCAGTTGCGCCTGGTGCCCGGCATCGCCGACGTGAACATCTACGGGGGCGCCCTGCAAACCTACGAGGTGCAGGCGGACCCGGACCGGCTGCGCGCCCAAGGCATCTCGATGTCGCAGGTTTACTCCGCCATCGAGAGCAACAATGCCACCCGCGGCGGCGCCTCCATCTATCACGGTGACGAGCAAGACATCGTGCGCGGCTTGGCGCTGGTGCAGAGCATCGGCGACATATCCGGCATCGTGCTGAAGGCCGCGCCGGGCGGCATCCCAGTCACGGTTGGCGACGTGGCCGAGGTGAAGATGGCGCCCAAGGTGCGGCTGGGCGCCGTGACGCATGACGGCGAGGGCGAGACGATCCTGGGCGTCGCCGACATGCAGTTCGGCTTGAACGCCAGCGAGGTGCTGCCGCCCTTGAAGGCCGGCATCGCCAAGGTGCAGGCGACCCTGCCGCCCGGTGTGAAGATTGACGTTTTCTACGACCGCTCCGACCTGATTGGCCGGGCGATCAGCACCGTCGAGCACAATCTGGGTGAGGGCGCGCTGCTGGTGGTGGCGATCCTGCTGCTGATGCTGGGCAACTTCCGCGCCGGGCTGATCGTGGCCACCGTGATCCCGGTCTCCATGATGATGGCCTTCGTCGGCATGCGGGTGCTGGGCATCTCCGGCAACCTGATGAGCCTAGGGGCACTCGACTTCGGCCTGATCGTGGATGGCGCGGTGGTGCTGGTCGAGAACGTGCTGCGCCGGCAATCCGAGGGCAAGAAGGAGGGCGGGCAAGACCCGGTGAAGGTCGTGCCCGGCGCCGCGGCGGAGGTGGCGCGGCCCGTCATCTTCTCGGTCGCCATCATTACGCTGGTTTATCTGCCGGTGCTGTCCCTACAGGACATCGAGGGCAAGACATTCCGCCCGATGGCGCTGACGGTGATGCTGGCACTGGTCAGCGCCCTGTTCGTGACGATGCTGGTGACGCCGGCGATGGCGGCGAGCTTCCTGGGGTCGAAAGGGTCGGAGAAGGACACCATCATCGTTCGCGGCGCGCGGCGCGGCTACACGCCGGTGCTGCGCCGGACGATGGGGCACCCCTGGCTGACAGCCGGGATTGCCGCCGCCTTGTTCGGGGTGTCGGTGTTTTTCGCGATGCGGCTGGGAGGCGAGTTCATCCCGCAACTCAGCGAGGGCGCCATCGTGGTGACCTCCACCAAGCCGGCCAGCATCAACCTGGACGCCTCCCTCCGCATCGTCACCGAGATCGAGCATGTGCTGCGCGGCTTCCCCGACGTGCAGACGGTGGTGTCGCAGACCGGCAGCGCCGCGGTACCCACTGATCCCATGGGGGTGCAGAGCACCGACACCTACGTGATCCTGAAACCCCAATCCGAGTGGAAGACGGCCAAGACCCAGGCCGGCATCTCCTCGGCGATGGAGGAGAAGGTCAAGGCCGCCGTGCCCGGCATCTCGCTGGAGTTGTCGCAACCGATCCAGATGCGCATGGACGACTTGTTGCAAGGCGTGCGCTCGGACGTGGCGCTGACGATCTACGGCGAGGACCTGGACACGCTGGGCAAGCTGGCGGACCAGGCGGTGGAGATCATCAAGGGCGTACAGGGCGCTGCCGACGTTCGCTCGGAACAGGAAGGGTCGCTGCCCGCCATGACGATCAGGCTGGATCGTGCCCGCCTGGCGCGGTTGGGGCTGAACGCATCGGATGCGCTGGCGGTGGTGGAGGCCGTCGGCGGCCGGCAGGTGGGCCTGGTCTATGGAACCAACGACACTCAAACGCCCATTGTCGTGCGGGTGGCGCCCAAGGCGCGGGCCAGCCTGCAGGCGTTGCGCGACCTGCCGGTTGGCGTGGCCAACGGCGCGGCGGTGCCGCTGTCGGCGATTGCCGATGTGAGCGTAGCGGATGGCCCGTCCCAGGTAACGCGCGATAAGCTGCAGCGCCGGGTCGCGGTGGACATCAACGTGCGCGGGCGCGACGTGCAGAGCTTTGTGACCGAGGTGCAAAAGGCGGTCGCCAACCAAGTGCATCCCCCCATCGGCTACACTGTGGAATGGAGCGGCACCTTTCAGAACCTGCAAAGCGCCAGCGCGCGGCTGGCCATCGTCGTGCCGGGTGTGCTGCTGCTGATCTTTCTGTTGCTGTATCTCAATTTCGGCAGCCTGCGGCTGTCGGCATTGATCTTCCTGAACGTGCCTATGGCTGCGACCGGCGGTATTGCGGCGCTAGTGCTGCGCGGGATGCCGTTCAGCGTGACGGCGGGGATCGGCTTCATCTCGACGTTCGGGATCGCGATCCTGGATGGGGTGGTGCTGGCTAGCTACATCCAGGAAGAACGGCAGGAGGGCAGGGACGCCAAAGCGGCGGCGGGTGACGCGGCAGAGAAACGGCTGCGCCCCGTGCTGACGACGGCGCTGGTAGCCTCTATCGGCTTCCTGCCGATGGCGGTCTCGACCAGCGCCGGGGCGGAAGTGCAGCGTCCGCTGGCGACCGTGGTGATCGGCGGGCTGGTGACGGCGACGTTGTTGACGCTGCTGGTGTTGCCGGCGCTGTATCCGCTGGTGATGGATGCCAAGGCGCCGTCCTGGGCAGGGATCAAGGGCTGGTTCCGCAAGACGCCGCAGAAGACGCCGGAAAAGCAGGCAGTGGAGTGACGCTGACTGGAGTTTGCCCGGTCGAAAACGGCTAACTCCGTGCAGGACGCAATCGAAGGCGGAATGCCCTGCCAGCGGCGACATCTGTCTTGGGTCCGCACCCGTCACGCCTTGCTCCGTCTGGCTGCCGTCACGTCCGGGAGCGACCCGCGTCAAAAAATGTCATTCCGGTAGCGGCCGAGGCCCGCCAGGGGCATAACGCCCGGCCATGTCCTACTCATTCAACCAGCACCTCGTGATCTTCGCCACGGACGTGTTCCGCTTATGCGTTTGGCTCGCGCTGCTCAGTGCTGTGTTCGTGACGCTGGAGCGGCTGTTCGCCTTGCGGCCGTCGCGGATCCTGCGGTCCGGCGTCGCGGCCGACCTCGGCTACTACTTCCTGTCCAGCCTGCTGCCCGGCGCGCTGCTGGCGGCGCCGCTGGGTTTGCTGGCCGGGGCCGCGCAGGCTACCCTGCCCGCCGCCTGGCACGCACAGGTGGCCGCCCTGCCGATGTGGGCGCACATGGCTGCGATCTTTCTGGTGATGCAGGTCGGCGCCTACTGGGGCCATCGCTGGAGCCACGAACTGCCCTGGCTCTGGCGCTTCCACGCCATACACCACAGCGCCGAGCATATGGACTGGCTGGTCAACACCCGCGCCCACCCGGTGGACATGGTGTTCGAGCGGATATGCAGCCTGGTGCCGCTCTCCATACTGGGCCTGGCTGGGCCGGGCAGCGGCGGGGCCACCACCAGCTTGGCGCCTGCCCTTGTGGTCGTGGTCGGTACGGTCTGGGGCTTCTTCATCCATGCTAACCTCCGCTGGCGCCTTGGCCCACTGGAGTGGCTGGTCGCCACCCCGGCGTTCCACCACTGGCACCACACCAACGACACCGAGAACCGGGACCGCAACTACGCCGCCATGCTGCCGGTGCTGGACCGGGTGTTCGGCACCCTGCACCTGCCGCGGCACTGGCCCGAGGTTTACGGCGTGGATGCGCCAGTCGGCGATACGATAATGCAACAGATCGTCGGTCCGCTAGCGCCGGATCGTTCAGCGCGGCAGGACGCTGCCGGCCGGGCATGAGGCCAGGCGGCCCGGCTCCGGCCTGTCCTGCCCTTTGCATAAAAGCGGGATGGAGGAACCAGTTGGAAAAGATTTCTGCCATGCGGCGGCTTGGCCGCACTGGGACTGCCGCGCCTCACTATTCGGCTGGCCTGGGCCGTCCGGGCAGGCGGCGAACGCACCGCCAAGGCCAGCCGACCCATCGGCGGCAGGCCCTTAGGGCTGTCGTGGCTCGCTGCCGGCTGCCCGGCTCGCCTGCCTGAGCCGATGCAGGGTTGCGGTGCGGGCCGGGTTCCGCTTTAGCCCTGCAAATGCTTGCTCCTTCCCTTAATCTTCCGTTGTTGAGCCGAGTCGTCCTAGCCAGCGCCAGCCGTCCATGGCGCGTGCTGCTGCTTGGGTTGCTGCTGGCGGCAAGCTGCGCCTGGCTGGCCGCGGCCCGGCTGCATGTCACGACCGACGTGGACGGCCTGTTCGCCGCGACGCTGCCATGGAAACAGCGGGAAGCCGAGCTGAAGCACCTGTTCCCGCAGTTCAACGACCTGCTGGTGGCAGTCGTGGAGGCTGATGCGCCGGAGATGGCGGACGCAACCGCCAACGGGCTGGCTGCCGCCCTGCAAGGCGATCCCGCGCACTTCCGCACCGTGCGCCGCCCCGACGTGTCGCCGTTCTTTGCCCAGGAGGGCTTCCTGCTGCTGGACCGCCCGGTTCTGCAGACCTTGCTGGACCAGACGATAGACGCCCAGCCCTTCCTGGGGCAGCTCGTCGCTGATCCCAGCGCCCGCGGCCTGTTCGCGGCGCTGTCGCTGGTGGCGCGCGGCGTCGAGCAGGGCGTGAGCCTACAGGCATTCGAGGCGCCCCTACGCGGCTTCCATGCCGCCCTATCCGCCGCAGCCGCGGGACACCCGGAGCCGCTGTCCTGGCAGCGCCTGTTATCCGGCAAGGTGTCGGAGCTGGGCGGACCCTACCGCTTCGTTCTAGCGCAGCCGGTGCTGGACTACGGCGCGCTGCAACCCGGCGCCGCCGCGGCGGCGGTCCTACGCGCCGCAGCGGCGAAGCAGGAGTTCGTCGCCGCCGGGCAGGCCCGGGTGCGGGTGACAGGCTCCGTCGCACTCGCGGATGAGGAGTTCGCCACCGTGGCGCAGGGCGCGGTGGCCGGCCTGGTGGGCAGCTTGGTGCTGGTCGTGGTCTGGCTGGCATTCGCAGTCAGGTCCTGGCGGCTAATCGTGCCCATCGTGCTGACGCTGTTTCTCGGGTTGCTGCTGACGACGGGTTTCGCCACGCTGACGTGCAACCCGCTGAACCTGATCTCGGTCGCGTTCGCCATCCTGTTCGTCGGCATCGCGGTGGACTTCGCCATCCAGTTCTGCGTGCGGTTCCGGGAGATGCAGCTCCATGCCGCGGACCTGAACGATGCGCTCGCCGGCACCGCGCGGCGGGCAGGCAAGCAGATCCTGGTCGCGGCGACGGCGACGGCTGCGGGGTTCCTCGCCTTCGTGCCGACGGACTTCACCGGCGTCGCCGAGCTGGGACTGATCGCTGGCGGCGGGATGCTGATCGCATTTGCCTGCACCCTGCTGTTCCTGCCGGCGATGCTGACGCTGTTCCGGCCGCAGGCTGCCGCCGCCGAGGTCGGGTTCACGAGCCTGCGCCCGCTGGACCAGGCGCTGGAGCGGTGGCGCTGGCCGATCCTGGCCGTGTTCGCCGTGCTGGCGGCATTCGGTGCCGCCGGCCTGCCGCGCCTGCAATTCAACAGCGATCCGCTGAGCACCAAGAACCCCAATACCGAGGCGATGCGGACCCTGGCCGACCTTGCCTCAAACCCGCTGACCGACCCTTATACGATAGACATCCTCGAGCCGGACGCGGCAGCGGCGGACGCTGTGGCCGCCCGGGTGGCGTCGCTCCCGCTGGTGGGACAGGTCATCACGCTCAGCAGCTTCGTGCCGAAGGAACAGCCGGAGAAGCTGGCGCTGATCGCCGACGCTGCTGGGCTGCTGGGGCCGACGCTGGCGCCGCGCAGCCCGGCAGCGCCCGTCAGCCCGGCCGATATCCGCCTGGCCGCCCGGGGCGCGCTGTCCCAGATGGACCGCGCCCTGCCGCGCCTGCCGCCAAACCATCCGCTGGCGGACGTTGCCGGAGACCTGCGGGTGATCGCCACCGCGCCGGACGCGACGGTGATGGCGGCCAATGCGGCGCTGACCCGCTTTCTGCCGGACCAGATTGGCCGGCTGCGCTTGGCGCTGTCCGCGTCGCCGGTCACCCTGGCGAGCATTCCGCCGGAGATCGCCCGCGACTGGCGCCTGCCGGACGGCCGGGTCCGTGTCCAGGTCGCGGGACGGCCGGAGTCGGCCGGCAACGAGGGGCTACGCGCCTTCGCCGGGCAAGTGCAGGCGGTGGTGCCGGAGGCCGGGGGATCGGCCATAACCATCGCCGCCACCGCGCGCACGATCATCGGCGCGTTCGAGCGCGCCGCAGCAGGCGCCTTGCTGGCGATTACCCTGATCCTGTTCGCGGCCCTGCGGCGGCTGCGGGACGTGCTGCTGGTCCTGGCGCCATTGCTGCTGTCGGGGCTGCTAACGGTGCTGGCAGCCGTGCTGCTGCCACTGGAGCTGAATTTTGCCAACATCATCGCCCTGCCGCTGCTGCTAGGGGTAGGGGTGTCATTCAATATTTATTTCGTGATGAATTGGCGAGATGGATTGCGGGGACACCTGGCGTCCCCGACAGCGCGGGCGGTGATGTTCTCGGCGCTGACGACGGCAACGGCGTTCGGATCGCTGGCGCTGTCGCGGCATCCCGGAACCGCCAGCATGGGGACCCTGCTGCTGCTCAGCCTGGGCTGTACCTTGCTGGCGACCCTGGTGTTCGTGCCGGCGCTGCTTGCCACGATGACGCCGCAAACCTGCGTAATGCCGCCGCAATCTATTTGTTAAATGATTTGGTGTTGGATGCCTCACGAAGGGGCAAGGTGAATATCATGGCGTTCGTGCGTACTGGATTGATTATCGTGGCGTTGGTGCTGGGCTGGAGCGCGGTGCGGGCGCATCCCATGAGGCTGGCGGAAATGGCTCCGACCGCTCAATCGGCGCCGTAACCAGTCAGCACTGCGCCGGCATCTGCCAGCGCAGCGCGTACCTCGGGATCGCACAGCGCGGCTAGCTCTGCCTCGTGCTCGTAATCCGGCATTAGCCGGGTCAGCAGGACGTCACGGTGCGTGGCAGGATGGAAGTAGATTTCCGACAGGCCACCGGGTAGCCGGGGCGCCAGGGCAGCCAACCGGGCGGTTGTCATGTGGCCGCTCCAGGCGATGCCAAAGGCATGATCATTGGTTCGCAGCCCGGCGCGGCGGGCCTGACTGCGCAGCAGCCGGGTCCAGGCATATAACGCACGGGCGCCGGAACGTTGTGGAACGCCGAGTGCGGCCATGATCGCGGGCGGTTCAGCAGGAACGCGTATGGCCGGCAGGCCGAACTCCAGTCCAACCTCGATCATCATGCGGCCGACCGTGGGGTGCAGGTGCATGTGCTTGTGCGCGTTGGCGTGATCCAGGCGTAACCCGGTGGCAACGAAGGCTTGATACTGCGCCCGGATTTCGTGCTGGAGCTGGCGGCGGATGGCGGGACGGGCAAAGTAGTTGAGCCCCAGGCGGAGCTGGTCCGACGGGAACTGGCCAGCGGCGTCCACTAGGCCAGGTGAGGCGGACGGCTGGGCGGCAGGGCCTTCAATCACCACCAAGTGCAGCCCAACCCGCAGCTTCGGCATTGCCCGCGCCCGGCGCACGGCATCTGCCGCGGCAGGGCCTGCGACCATCAGGCTGGTAGTGGACAGCAGACCGCTGCGATGGGCCTGCTCGATGGCCTCGTTAACCCCCCGGGACAGGCCAAAATCGTCAGCAGACAGGATGACGTGAGGAGTGAGAGACAAAAATTGCTGCCTCCTTCTCCCTCTCCCTCCGGGAGAGGGTTGGGGTGAGGGGGTCTTGGCTGCGGAGCGGA
>CAXTOB010000236.1:0-3025 GCA_964245505.1 uncultured Acetobacteraceae bacterium
CCCGGCATATCGAAGCCGGCAAGACAGCAACATCACCCCCGCTGATACACGGTCGGCGATCGCGCCCGCTCTGCCGTCACCCGCGATACCGTCGGCCGATCCGCCTCGGACGTTCCTCTATGCCGCCCGCAGAGCGGTCGAGGCTGGGCGCACCGGAGAGGCTCAGGAGGCACTGGAACGGGCTGAGACACGCCTGCTGGACCGGGTAGAGCCGGCACCCGCCTCCGCCCGGGCTTACAATCAGCAGGTCGTTGCTGACATCGTTTCCGCGCGGCGCAGCCTGGCGGCTCGGAACCGTCCCGCCGCGGTAGTCGCGATCGACGACGCGCTTACCGCTATCGGCGCAGACCAGGTCGCCAGGGTCGATCGACCCTCGGTCGGTAGTTCTCTTGCGGCCTATGCCGCCACACTTCCCGCGCCCGTGCCGTATGTCAGTCCCGCGCAGCCTGCAATCACGCGGGCGCTTCTCCCCGGGCATTGGCGGCTGCGTGACGATGCTCGATATGTCTGGGTGCCACCCGAGACGACGTTACGCCGGGTCCAAACCTCGACCCTGACTGCCGGAACCTACGTCTGGAGGGAGGGTGCGTATGTCTGGGTTCCGGCCCATTTCGGCAATTGAGCCCAGGAAACCTTGCGATGCCGAACTACGTGCCTCCTGAAGTGGTCCCTTTGAATGAAGGTCACGTCAGGGATGCCCTCGACTTTCTGGTCGCCATAGAACCGTCGCCGACGCCGGACACGCGCGAGGCGTATGAGGCAGCAACGGAGCCGTACCGGCACCAGGCCGCGGCGGCGATTGCGACCATCCGGCGTTTCGCCGAGCAGTCCTCTCCGCAGTCGCTGCAGCAGATGCAGGCCCAGTACTATGCCTTCACGAACGACAGGCGCTATCTCACGACGGCCGAAGCGTCGGCCGTCGTGACGGATGCGATTAACCGTGCTTGGCACGGGATCGATGCTTGGCGCCGCTGACAGGCCCCTTGAACGTGACTCTGCCTAGTATTTGCTGGGCTTCCCATAGTCTTGCGGCCGTCTATAGACCTGCTCGATATAGCGAAGTAGGTCGCGTTGAACTACTTGATGCGCATCTTTCAAGTATGCGATCTCAGTTGCCCCGTCCTTGAACTGAGCGAGCACTCCATAGTTTGTCCAACGCGTTATTGCCACCTCGTCGTTGAAGAAGGGCGACAACGCACCGTTGACTTGCCGACCCTCCACCTGGTCCGTGTTGTAAGCGGTGTAGTCGAGGATGAGGCAGTCGCGGAGCTCGTAGACCTGCACGATCGGCTGATTTGCCGCGTGAATGTAGCAGGCCTCAACGTCCTTGATGACTGCCGCGGTTCCAGCCCGTCGGCGGTCTTCCTCGAAGCGGACCGCCACTTCGTTCAATCTGATGTCGGCCGGCATCCATGGGCCCATGGCCCATGGCCGGGAACTCTGCGGCGCCGTTGTCGCGCAGCCGGTCACCAGGCAGAGGCCCCCGATTATCGTCGCTATCCGCTTGCCCATGTTGGCCTTTTCTCGTCCTAAGATGAAATTCTTAAAGTCCTGGTCCACTGCTGCTCGGCTGCTGTCGTCCACCAGCTTCAGCGACGTCGATTTGCCGCTTCGCTGATGCCGCCTCGGCCCGGAGATCACGCAGGTGCTGCCTGGCCTCGCGGGCCTGGTGCGTGTCTCTCAACGCCAGAGCGCTTTCCTCCAGCACGTGGTCGAGTGCGGACAGATGCCGGCCGAGCGACTCATTGACGGCCTGAGCTCGGAAACGCTTGACGGCATCCCGCCCAAAATCCGGGTTGTCGATCTGCGCCGTCTCGAGCGCATGATTGCTGGCTATGAAAGTATCGACGGCATCCGCCCGGTCCTGGCGGGCGGCGTTCAGAAGATCGGTTGCAAGTGACTTATACGGCTTGTTGGACATATCCTCCGCGGCCCGCGCCCAGAGATCGTCCCGGGTGATCGGGGTGATGTCTCCGAGGGCCTGCCGGTTCCGCACGGACTCGAATACGGCGCCCTCGGAGATGACGGTCCAGGTCGTGCCTTTGCTGCGGCTCTCCGCGACATAGCTGGTGAAGCCGGTCACGCCCGACGTGCCCCTGGGAAGCGCGTTGATGTGTTCATCCGACGTGATGCCCTGGGCTGAGTCGATAGTTAGCGCGTGGCCCAAACCTAGCATTATCCGCCCGGTTTCGTCATCGGCCAGACGGCGCCACTCCACATCCGCCACCCGACCATCCTTCGTTCGGAACCGGATGCCGTTCAAGCTTGTCCCAAGCACCTCGACGACGTCGCCGTTGCTGCCGATCTCCTGCTTCTGGCCGTCGACTGCCCCCCAGGTGCGCCGGAACAGCCGCAGCCGGTCGCCGGCGGCAATGGCCAGGTCATAAGCCTGTCCGCGTTGATCGATTGCTTTGTAGATCACGTCGTCGCTGCCGATTTCGCCGCGCTCCTTCAAGCGTTTGCGGACCGCTTGGCTGATTTCGTTCGCGTCGTCGTTCGTCGGCGCGCTGATGGTTATCCCACGCTTAGATCCGGTGGCGCGCAGCACGTCCCGCCGCTCGATGTAGAGGTCGGCAATGCGGGCGACCACCTGCTCCCGGTCGCCGCCGACCATCAGCGCGTGGCCGTCCTCGCGCTTCATGCCAAGGGCGAGGTCGGCTCTGCCGTCGCGGAACAGCCCTGCGACCTCGCGGCCCCGTTCGGTTGCTTGCCGCATGGTGGTCAGCAGGACCGGCATAGCCTCTGGTGGGAGAGCCCGTCTCAGGATCTCGACCGTATCACCGGCCTCGATCGCCTGCGCCTGTTCCCGGTCGCCCAGCATCTTGATCGTCATCCCGGTGCGCGCCTGCAGCTCAAGCAGCTTCAGCATCGGCCGCGGCGCGATCTGGCTCACCTCGTCCAGCACCAGAACCGTATTCCGGTCGGCCTTGAACTCGCCGGACTCGATCATCTTCAGAAGCGGCGAGAGGGCATAGGTTCGGCGTATGTTGGCGTCCTTCAGGGCGTCCGCCTGCCGCCACGCCAT
>CAXTOB010000236.1:3125-9382 GCA_964245505.1 uncultured Acetobacteraceae bacterium
GTGTGGAACTCCTGGGCGATGTGCCGGGCTGCAAATGCGTAGGCCCGGTCGAACCTCTCCGCGTCGGTCAGCAGGTCTCTTTCTGCCCCTTCCATGACGGTGCTGTGTGACCATGCGATCGCTGCGGCCTGCTCCCGCCAGATTCGACGCTCGTCGGCCTTCATCTTACCAAGCCGACCCGAGGCGCTGGCTTCCTCGACGATCTCTAGCTTCCGGTCGGCCGAGAGGTCGTCCCAGTCCAGACCTTGGTCCGCGGCGAAGCTCTTGGCGTGGCGGAGAATCTCGCGGTCACGTTTGCTGAAGGCCTTGTTTGCTGCCTCTGGGATGGCGGTCAGCACAACGGCCTGCTGGCCGGCATCATAGTCCGTGTGCGCGCCAATCCGGCGCAGTTCGTCGGCGAGGAAGGCCTGGAAAAAGCCGCCGATCGCCTTTACGCGCGCGTCGGTGAGGGCCCTGGTGTCTAAAGAGCCGATGCGTCCCTCGTCCGTCACAACCATATTCATCAGGAAGTGGTGGATATGCGCATGCGGGTCGCCGGCGACGGGGGCGTCGAACAGGTAGGTCTGCCCCCCGGCCCCGTCCTGCACGTGAAGGGTCGGGCGGGCGGTATGGTGGCGAAAGCTGATCCAACCGACGGCGCCCGGTTCGGAGCCGTCCTCGCCCCCGGCGCCTTTGCGTGCCCAGCCATAAAAACGGGCGCCGTATCGCATCGCGGCGTCGCTTGCCCGATCGATGGCGTTCCAGATGGCCGCGCTTTCGGCCGGTGTCGCGGCGAACTCGGCCGCCAGGGTGACGGACTTGTGTGGCGAGAATACCAGGTCGAAGCCACTCAGCTTCCGCGGATGCTTCGACCAAGCCTCGCCGTCGTCGGCCCGCCTGCCCTCGAACAGCCGTGACATCTCGACGTCGCGCGGCATCAGCTTTGGATCGATACCGGCCGCCTTGGCGAAGATCGCGGGCATGTCGGGCCGCCAGGTCGCCCGGCTGTCGCGGCCCGTGTAGTAGCTCGTCAACCGTCCGCCTTCGTCCAGTTGCCGGCCAGCCGCGTCCACGCCGGGCGGGTGGATCGGCTCGGGGGTATTCTCCGTAAAGTAGCGCAGCAGCAACCGCCCCTTGGAGGCTGCGGCGATCTTCCGAAAGTTCATCATGAGCGAGGGCTACGCCGCCCCTCCAGCGCTTCGACAACCGCGTCCGGCAACCCCGCGCCAAGGGCATCGAGGTCGGTCTGGGTTTGCTTGCCTATGTCGATGATCTCTTTCTGCTGGGCCATGATCTTGGCCAACAGCTCCTCCAGGGTCGGCCCCTCCCGGCCGCCCTCCGCCGGGGTCAGCAATGCGATGAGCGCGCGGACCAGCTCGTAGGTCTGCCGCCCCTGCTCGTGGATCGCGGCGAGCATCTCCCGCGTGCTCTCCTGGTCCTCATCCGGGACCGTGACGCGATCGTGGCCCATTAGCCCCTCCCCAGCGTGGGCGTGGCGCCGAAGCTACGGTTTGCCAATGTCGTGACGATGGGCTGGCCGAGGCCATCTGACGAAGGCGAGCCACCCCTTCCCGGACGCCCTCTCCATAGGTCCGGAGAGGCGATATCGTGCGAATGAGACCTGTTTGTCATGGGACCTCCTGGGGAGGCGCCAGCGTTCTAGCTTTGCGTGCGAACGGCGACTTCAGTTTTGCGAACGAGCGGTTTTTTTGATCACGCGTTCGTCATCGCTGCAAAAAGCACCAACGGTGCATTGGTCCATATGGACACCCTATCCATTCGACTTCCGTGCGTCTTCCGTGCGGATGCTGTGCGGATGGCGTTCGGACGCCGTTCGGCCCGGCGGCAGCCCGAACCAAAAAAAGTGCGCCGTTCGCAAGCAAGCCCGGCAGACTTCGGTGTATGCCAGATGCTGCGCCCCGCGCCCGCCTTGTCCGAAAGCGTAAGGTCCGTCTCTACCAAGGGCGAACTGCGCTCTACGCTTGGTTGCGAGCGCACCACGCCAAAATAACCGAGTTGCGTGGCAGCGTTCCTTGCCTTTGGGCGGAGTTATGTCTGGATATGACCGAGGACGGCATAGTCGACAGCAACGGCGACCGTCCAAGCGTCGACAACATCCGTATGACCTGGCGACGGCTTTGTCGCGATATGGAAGGCCAGGAGCCGGCCTCGAAGCCGAAGGGTGGCAAGTTCCCCTCACGCATCTCTCCTGACTGGCGTCCTCAGACCGTTGTCGCTCCTCCGCCCATCCGCGTTCCGGTGCCCGGACCAGTTTCCATGCCGTCAGCAGTTACGGCAGTCACGGACCCCGCCGCTTCGGAGAAGGCTCGCCAGGGCCGGGAATCACTGGACCGGGCGTTCGCAAAACTCGAAGCCGATGACCGCAGGAAATTCCGGTTTGGGGGGTAGAAATCATGCGCCGTTCGCAAGTGAGCGTCCGACACTTCCGTCGTCCCAGTGGAAAGGATCAGACAATGCCGGACGGTCAGGATTATAGGCGCCCTCAACACTCAGTCCTTTGGGTGGCGGTTGGGCGCCAGCGGGTTGGGAAAACCACGTTGTTGAACACCACCATCCAATATTTTCGGGGGCTTGGTAGCGAGATCGTCATTTGGAACGCGGACCAGCAGAACCGGACTCACAGCTTGTCTACCTTTTTTCCGGACGCGCTCGTACCGCCAGAGGGCGGTGTGGCGGACAACAAGGCGTGGATCGAGCAGCGGCTGGTCGATCAGGCGAGCAAGGGCTACCACGCCGTCCTGGATGCCGGCGGCGGCGCGACGGGGTTCACGAATCTGATCGAGGACGTTCCCATTCTCGACATTCTGAGCGCAAGCAACATCAAGGTGGTCGCTGTCTACAATCTTGGGACTGAGCAGGCAGATCTAGATTTCCTCACGCACTACGCCGAGAGCGGGATGTTCGTCCCTGAACGCACTATGATCGTCATGAACGCTGGCCTCGTTCTGTCTGGGCGGTCAGTCAAGAGTGCGTTCGCAACGGTCCGTGAGAACCCAGGACTCCTGTCGGCCTTGGACCGTGGCGCTCAGGTATCAACGATGCCGGCGTTGAGCTGCATGTCGGAGGTCACCAATCGCGGCATCACATTCCCCGAAGCTGCCGCCGGCGTCGTTCGACCAGGCCAGACGCCTATGTCGATGTTCGACCCGGTTCGAGTGAGGGAGTGGTGGACAAAGAAGGTTCCAGAGTTCTTCGGCGATTTTCCGGCGGAGTGGCTTCCAACCCCGCAAGCGGCGGAGCCGCTAGTCGCGCGGGGATAGAGCATGTCGGATCACGTTGAGGTCCAAAGCGCTGACAAGCCGGTCCCTACGGGGCCGGCAAACCCGATCTCCGCCCGTCAACCTCAAGCGTCACCCTTGGCGGCCGAGGACTTCTCGGCTGTCTTACATCGGGTAGAGGATGCGTCGAAGGCTTGGAACATTCAGCCTGAGCTGGCTGAAGGCCGGTTTGTATCGGCGATGATGGCGGCGATCGGCTGGTCGGGGCGCGTCACGCAATCCGCCCAGGCGGAATGGCGAGCGCTCTTCAAGAGCGAGCGGGATGCGGCTGAGATGGAGTTGGCGAGGGCCCGGGAGATCACGAGGGCCGTAAACGCTGCTTTGGGCCAAGCGCGTAGCGCTTTGTTGGGTTTGCAGGTCGAGCGTGAGAATGTCGCGGTGCGGATGATGCACGAGACGATGCCGCTGTTCGCCGAGAAGCTGAAGGCCGTGCTGGTCGTCCGGGAGAAGGGATTGGCGGACGCGCTACGCATCCGGGTTTTGATGATGGCGGCGGTCGGCACGCTTGGAGTTTTCGTGAGCGGCTATGGTCTGCGGTATTGGACCGACAGCGACGCCGTTGGTGCGCTGGGCAATTGCCTTGCTCACGCGGTCCAGGCCCAGGGGCATGTGTACTGCGATGTGACAAGCTTTCGCGATGCCCGCCGTTGAGCAATTTCCCTCAAGATCGGTGTCACTGTTCGCAAGCAACCGGGTCACGCTCGGGCTTTCTCGGTGGAGGAGGTCCCATGTCATTCAGTTTTCGAAAACCTACAGCCGTCGTCGCATCTCAGGTCCGGGTTTGCAGCAGCTTCGGACCATCGATGATCTCGCTTGCGGTTGCGACTGCCGCTCTCACGCTGGAGTTTACCGCGGCGGCATTTGGTCAGGTTCCCTCAGTTTTGAGTGGTGGCCCTCCTGTGCAGGTCACTCCGTATGTGACGGAACCTGGCGTGCCGTCGATCACCATAACGCCTGGCACCTCAAATCCGTTTGCAGGTGCGGACGGGTCGGGTGGCACCGGCTCTGGTGGAGGAGCAGGTGGCGGCAGTGCCGGGGACAGTGACGCGCTTAACACATTGCTGGGGACTTCGTGGGGTGGTGCGGCCGTGAGTAACGCCGACTCTCTTGGGGTAAATGCTTCGGCTCTTGCCGGAATGTGCGTCGTGGAGAGTGGCTGTAATGCTAATATAGGCGCTAACGGGTCGTATTTTGGTGCTTTCCAGATGGGGACAGCAGCCTTCCAAGATGGTCTGAAAACTGCGCTGGCAGCCGACCCATCGCTGGCTTCTCAAATTGTACAGGGCGCCGCCGGTATGACTGACCCGACGACCCAAGCGATAGCAGCGTCGGGTTACCTGCTGCAGGCAAACACCGCTATGGAGAACGCCGGGATATCAAACCCGACTACGCTCGACGCCCGGGCCTATTATAATTTCGGTCCTACGTACGGGGTCTATGTCGCGCAGGCTCAACCGACAGCCACAATGTCGAGCATTCTCCCAGCCAGCTATCTGGCCGGTAACGGCATCTCCTCGACAGAGACTGTGGCGCAGTGGCAGGCCGCGGTGAGCGCCAAAATGGGCACTGCCGCTGGTCAGACAATCCTCAGTTAAGGAAACATCCATAATGGTAAGACTTTCACTCATTGCGGTCTCGGTTATGCTCGCCACACCGTATTTAGCCGAGGCCGCCCCGCGCACAGTTGTCGCGCCGATCCCGTCTTTGGCTTGCAGGTCATTGAAGTTCACCGAGGCGCAGGCAAGAGACCCGAATTTCGTTGTTCATCTTTATGAGCAACCGTCGGAGGCGGCGCCCGTTGTCGGACGGGCTGCTGCCGCAGTGCTGGTGCGCAACCCCGAAGTCCAGCAGAACGGCTTCGTCGCAGCAGTCTTGTTCAACGGACGTCCGGGCTGGATCAAGGCAGACGACATCAAGCCGTGGGTAAATCCGGGCGGAAATGGCCAGCGGTGCTATCCGGCCCGGATGTCGGATGGCAGCATTGGTTTCGATATTAAGTGATTGAGAAGCCGCATCGGCAGGTGATGGACTTGGGCGCTGTTCTCTTGTGGTTAGGTCGATGCGTCAAGATGCCTCCAATGCTTGTCTTGATGCTTTTGAGTGCCGTGTTGTTCCTTGCCGGCGCGGCACATGCCGCGCTGGCGGGAGCCGCTTTGTTCGCGAAGATCGGCGTCCTTGGTGCGATTGCGGCGATTGCTTTCATTGCCGCCTTTTCCTGACCTCCACGCGTTCGGGGCCTGGCACCTGTATGATATCTGAGATCGCGACGACGCTCGATCCGGTGGATCGGGGAGCCGCCGTATTTACGCCGCAGTTCGGCTCTGTGTCTTCTGGCATTCTCTCTCTGAGGCATGCGCCCGGGCGGGGTCGGGCTGCGGCGGGCGCGGACCTCTTGGGGTCTGCGACCGACGCGGCCTGGCCTTGCTGCCGGGGGCGTGCCGGCCGCGCGTCGGGTGGTGGCCGCAGGGCGCGGTCCATGCGGGTCGTCTGGTGTGTACATGCCGAGAGGGCCGACCCGGTTGGGCCGGCCCTGGCTGCTCCCCTTAGTAGGGGAGGTCGGCTTCGCTGAGGGCTGGGGCGTCCCAGATGATGCAGGAGTGGTCGGTGTCCCGGTGATAGGTCTCGATGTGGCGGACGGTGTAGCCCTGGTCGAGGAGGATGCGGTTGTCGCTGTCGTTGTCGAGGTCGGTGGCGACGGTTCCGTTGCTGAGGTTCGTCATGGTGTTGTTCCCTTTCTGCTTCAGCGGAATTGCTGATAGGCAGTGGAAATGCCGGGCTTCGTGACGGCTCAACCTCCACGCAAGGAGGACCGGAGCCACGCGGAGCCACGCGCAGGCCTCTTGGGGCCGAGCATGGCGAGCATGGCGAGGACCGGACTGGAGTGGCCGCGCGCTTGCGCGGCGCCGAAGGCGGGGTTGAACCGGCACGACCTTGCCCGGCATTACACTCGAAGATCAGCAGGCGCGCGGTGTGGTGGGA
>CAXTOB010000237.1:0-9373 GCA_964245505.1 uncultured Acetobacteraceae bacterium
GCATAGACGGCATCTCGCAACGCATGCTGACGCTGACGTTGCGCGGTCTGGAGCGGGACGGGCTCGTCGAACGCACGTTTTTTCCGACCATCCCACCCAAGGTCAACTACACGCTCACTGGACTTGGCCGTTCACTGCGGGAGCCGGTCGGCGCACTGGGCCAGTGGGCGATTGAGCACCGTGTCACTGTTGAGCGGTCTCGCGATCTTTATGATGCTCGCGGGACGGAGGACAGCACGGAACTGAAATAGCCGGCGTGGTTCAATGACGGGTTACATGTAGGTGGGCGTGATTGAGATCAGGGTGGCACCTGAAAGAGAAATCTTCCTACCTCCAGAGTTCCAACGATTGCCGATGTTACCTGGACATGATGCTGTTTGGACCCTGCCCTGCTGTCGCTCGCCCTAGATCGCGAGCGGACGACGAACGGTCGGGTGTGTGCCCGGTATTAATGCTGGCTGGTTGGTGATCGACCCGTTCCATGTCCAGCTTCGAGCAGCCATGCGACGATCCCTAGAAGCCGGGGGTGCTGCGCCGGCCACCCTTGCCAGGGTTCAGCGGCACCACGGGGCATTGCACCGGGGGCAGTTGCTGCCAGCCGGCAATGGTCCGGACGCAGGCACGTGCCTTGGCGTGATCGGCGATGCCCGGGAAGCGCTGACGCAGCTCGATGATGGCCGACAGCTCGCCCTCCTCGTGGAAGGCAGTGCGGATCGCGGCGGCATCGGCTTCGGTCACGACGAACATGGCCGAAGCATGGACCACGTGCCCTGTGGTCGGCAAGCAGGGCATGGATGAGCCTGCACCGTCGCGCTGCTTGGTCCTCCCATGAGGTGGGCCGGGCGCCAAGGTCACTGGACCAGCCGTTCGAGCCGCCATGAGGAAGATGCAGTCCACGCCGAGCATTGGGCATTCTGACGGTTCAAGGTGCGCCAGCTCACCAGGCCCGCCCTGGCGGTAGCGCGCCAGCCTCCGCTTTGCCACTCGGACCGGGGCGCCAACCTCGCCGGCGCGGCGCGCGGCAGGGGCACACTCTTTCCCAGGTAGGACCCGGAGCACGGCGAGGCGATTTATCTCCTACGCGCGGCGCCGCTCGTTCAAGAAAGCTGCAAAGGACGTGGCCGACGCTCCCTACTGCGGCAGCCCGCACCTCGGCTAAGTATCTGCGAGGGGATCTCCTTGCGGACACCCGTCCGAGAGTTCGACGGCTCAGACAAGAAAAGCCGACATAGAAGGACAGAACGACCCCGCCTTTTGCACCGCTGGACGAGCAGAGGCGCGAGTGGGGCGATAACGCGCTTCACGGTGCTCCGGCCTCGTTTGAAGGAGAACACCCCCCTGAGCGTGCCTACTATGTTGCGGCCTGCGAGTTTGCCGATACGCCAACGAGCAGTGCCGCGACGCACAGGAGCGCGACGGGCAGGCTGGTCGCATGGGCGACGAAACCGATGAGCGCTGGCCCTGTCAGGATGCCCGAGAAGCCGAGCGTGGTGACGGCTGCGACCGCCAGGTTCGCCGGCATGGCCCTTTGTCGGCCAAGTGCCGAGTAAAGCACCGGCACGATGTTCGAGCAGCCCAGGCCCACCATCCCAAAGCCGAGCAGGGCAGCGACCCAGGAGGGGGCAAGCGCAGCCACGGCCAGTCCTGACGCGGCACAAACGCCGCCGACGGCGAGGATCAAGCGCCTGCCGAGCGCCCGGACAATGCGGTCGCCGCTCAGCCTGCCCGCCGCCATCGCGGCCCCGAAGGCCGCATAGCCCAGCCCGGCGCGGGATGGGTCCATGCCTTGCAGCGAGGTCAGGGCGACTGCGCTCCAATCCAGCATGGCGCCTTCGGCGAGGAAAACGACGAAGCACAAGCCGCCGATGAGCAGGACCGGGCCGCGCGGCAGCGCGAACGAAGGTGCCCCCTCCTCACCCCCGTACGGTAGCAGATGTGCCCCGAAAGCCAGCAGCAGCGCCACAATCACGGCCGCGACGCACAGCGCCGCCGCCAAGGGCGGCAGGCCTGCCCAGAGCAGGCCGCTCACCATGCCCGCCCCGGCGATGCCGCCCACGCTGAACAGCCCGTGGAACCCCGACATAACCGCCCGCCCGGCTGCGGCCTCCACGATCACCGCCTGCACGTTGATCGCGACGCCGATCGCGCCGAACCCGGCACCGAAGGCGAGCAGCGCGGCGGCGAGCGGGAGCGCGCTCACCGCCGTAGCAAGGAACGGCAGCGACGCGGCCATGAGCAGGCCGGCAGACCAGATCACGCGGCGGCAGCCAAACTGACCCGCGAGGGCGCCGGACAGGGGCATCGTGACGATTGAGCCCACCCCCAGGCAGAGCAGGAGAAGCCCCAGGGCGCCCTCGCCGACGCCGAGGCGGTCCTGGGCGTAGGGCACGAGGGGCGCCCAGGCCGCTGTCCCGAAGCCGGCAAGGAAGAACGCCGCCCGGGTCGAGCGTTGCTGGAGCTCGCCGGGCTGAGGTCGTCCTGCTCGGGAGATTGCGTCCATTCGATGCCTTTCCGGGAGGAGTGGACGTGGTGGTAGCCGGTCAGGCGCCGCAGCTCCAAGTTGGTCCAAGATCGTGAGTGGACAGGGTGCAGGTCTGCCGCATAGCCTCGGAACCCTTTGGCCGGATCAGACCGTTCGCCTCGCTGCCGAGAGCTCCTAGCCGGCGCCACGTAGCGCTGAAAACGTCCTGCCACTCACTGCAGAAGGTCACACCCTGTCCCTGGTGCCACACGTTTTCTCCCGAAACTCGTGAGAACCCTCATCTATTCGGAAAGAGGTTTCACGAGGCTGTTCTAGGAGGTCGGGACGCCCGTCGTGCCTGATGCACCCGGACGCGCGCTACTCTCCCCCGAAAACGGCCGTTTTCGGCTGTCCTGGTGGCAACTAGACCGGCTGAGGCCAGTGTCTCAAAGGTACGCCCTGCAGACACAATCGGGTTGCCCTATACGACATCTGCTTCGTTCATTTTTGTTTCCGTCAGCGTACGCTATCGGCAAACCGCAACATCCCTTGTAAGGTTGTTTGCCTGCCTACTGCCACGCGGCCAACGGCTCGACCGTCATGCCTGCTCACTAGGGACGACGAACGATGGCCGTTGTGCCGAACGCGATGGAGTACCTGGGACGTGAGGCGGCTGCGGCATTCTTCGGCGCCCGGGACAGGATCGACCGCGGCCTGAACGAGGATACCATTCGCTTGGCAGTCACCGGCCTGAGTCGCGCGGGCAAGACGGTGTTCATCACCAGCCTAATCCAGAACCTGCTGGCGCTCGGGAGCGGTCATGACTCCCTGCCTGCACTCACCCGGGGCTTGCAGGATGCGACTGGGTCACGGCTGCGCAGCGTAGGCATCATCTCGCCGGACACGAGTGCGCTGCCTTGGTTCGACTACCAAGCCAAGGTGGCGCTGCTTGCCTCCGACACCCCGGCCTGGCCGCGTCCAACAGACGACCTCGCAGAGATTTCCCTTGTGCTGCATGTCGAGCGCAAACAAGTCTTCGGTCGTTTCGCGCTGGGACAGCGCCGCGTCAGGCTCGATATCCTGGACTATCCAGGCGAATGGCTGCTCGACCTGCCCCTCCTCAAGCAAACTTATCAGGATTGGTCCCGAAAAACCCTGGATCTGCTAGGCCAGGAGCCGCGCCGGAGCTGCGCCAAGGACTTTTTGGACTACATGCACTCCAATCTGCATCCGGATCACACCATGCAGGACGAGCTGATCCGACGCGCTCATCGGCTCTACAAAGACGCGCTGGAAGCTTGCCGCACCCAGCATGGTCTCCGGTATCTTCAGCCTGGCCGGTTCATCTGTCCTGGCCCCGAAGGGACCGAGCTGCCGTTCTTGTGGTTCTTTCCCATGCAAGTGCCTGACGGCACCCCAAAGCCGGGCAGCATGGCGGAGCAGCTCGTCAAGCGGTTCGAAAAGTACAAGAGCCACGTCACCGAACGCTTCTTCGAACCCTACTTCAGCCGCTTCAACCGACAGGTGATGCTGGTGGATGTGCTCGGCTCCCTCTTTGCCGGACGCGCGGCGTTCGAGGACACCGCGCGTGCGATCAAGGACATTGCCCAGGGCCTCGCGAACCAGAAGATCGCACGTCTCTCCATCGTGGCTACGAAGGCCGACCATATTCCGGAGCTGTCCCGGGCCAGCCTGCGTGAGCTGCTGCAGGTTCTTGCAAAGGATGCTGTGCCGCCGAGAAGCGCCGGCTCCGTCACATTCCGAACCGCAGCCTCAATCAACTCGACGCAGGAAGGCACAGGCAAGCTTGGAGACAGCGACGTGGCAGTCATGAAGGGTGTGGTGGATGGCAAGCTGCGGCCGTTCTACGTGGGACAGGTACCTGGGATCTGGCCGCCGGACAGCTTCTGGGATCACAAGTTCTTCCAGTTGCCGACATTCCAGCCGCGGCCGTACGACCCGGCAAAGGGCCGGATCGAGCATCTTGGCCTGGACGTCGTGCTGAATGATGTTGTCGGCGACCTGCTATGACTGCCGGACCGCGTTTTCTTGACGAGGACGAGGAGCCGACGGCGTCCATCATGCGAACCGAAGCTGGTGTGACGCCTACGGCGCCAATCGAAAACATGATGCAGCCGATGCTGCTCGACGAGGAGCCTGGAGCGCTGGACGCCCTGCCAAACCTGCCGAGGGTGGCGGAGCACGCGCGTCCGCAAGGAACAGGACCTGGGCTGCTGATCGCTTGGGGCATCGGTGGCTTGGTCACGAGTTGGGTGGTCTTCTCGCTTGTCTCGTTCGTAATGACCCGAGTTCAGACTTCGCCGGTGCTGGGCATCATGGCCGCGGTGTGCTTCACGGCCAGCGTGGGCGTTATCATCTGGGCGCTCATGACCGAACTGCGGGCCTGGCGCGCCCTCGCCCAGGTCGATCGGCTGCGCTGCGTACTCTCCAGTCGTCTAGCGGAGCAGAATGCCGTGCTGGCCGCCGGGCATGAATGGCTGGGCCTCGTCGCGTCGAACCTGGCCGACACTCCACAGATCGAAGTGGCGCTCAAGTCGGCGTCCTCAACGGCAGAAGTGCAAGCCCTATTGCGCACACGGGTCGCCGACCCTCTTGAGGCCAAGGCGCTCAGGCTGGGGCAACGGGCCGCAATGGAATGCGCTGCACTGATCGCGGTGTCTCCGCACAAGTCTTGGGATGGATTGGTGGCCGGCGTACGCGGCTTGCGGCTGATCCGACAGGTCGCAGCACTCTACGGGCTGCGGCCGGGCTTTTCCGTCACAGTCTCAATGGCACGGCATGTGGCATGGACCGCTGCCGGCACAGCAGGCATGGCGGCACTGGCGGAGAACCTGGTCAGCGCGGCGTCGGAGGCGCCGATCCTCAAGCACGTAGCCGGAGCTATGGGCGGCAGCGCCGTCGAGGCGGTCAGGATCATCCGCCTGGCGCGTGTTGCGGCAAGATCGTGCTGTCCGTTGGATACGTGAGTACCTCCACCTCCTCCCTGGAATTGGAACCGGGTGCCTTTGTGTCAGTCCGCCACCGTCGGTGGCTGGTGGAGAAGGTTGATGGAGCAAGCCGACCTGGGGACAGCTGCCAAGTCGTCATGACCTGCGTCGATGACGATGCAATTGGTGCAGGACTTACGGTGTTCTGGGACATGGAGCCGGATGCGCGCGTCATCGCGTCGTCGGGTTGGCCGGACGTGCAGCCGCAGCACTTCGACGACCGTGAGCGCTTCGGGGCGTTCTACCGCACCTTTCGTTGGGGTTGCGTGACCGCGACCGATCCGGCGTTGCTGCAGGCGCCGTTCCACGCCGGCATCCTGCCGGAAGCTTATCAGATGGAGCCGCTGCGGAAGGCCCTGCGGATGCCCCGCGTCAACCAGCTCATCGCTGACGACGTCGGCCTCGGCAAGACCATCGAGGCCGGGCTGATCCTGCGTGAGCTGCTGCTGCGGCGCCGTGCGGACCGGTGCGTCATCGCTGCGCCGCCTGGAATGCTCGTCCAATGGCAGGACGAGATGGAGGCCCGCTTCGGCCTGGACTTTACCATTCTCGACCGTGCGTACGTGTCCAGCGTCCGCGCCCAGCGCGGCTTCGGCGCGAATGCCTGGGACACCGGTTCCTTCTTCCTGGTGTCCCACCGCCTGCTGACGGAGGACCGCTACCTCGACGGGCTGAACGGCTGGCTTGGCGGCTTCTGCCCAAAGTCGGTGCTGATCCTGGATGAGGCGCATCATGCGGCCCCATCCAGCGGTTCGCAGATCGCCATCGACTCCGACTTCACCTACGCCATCCGCGGCCTGGCACCGAAGTTCGAGCACCGCATCTTCCTGTCGGCGACCCCGCATAATGGCCACTCCAACAGCTTCTCCGCCCTGCTGGAGATCCTGGACCCGCAGCGCTTCATGCGCCGCATCCCCGTTACCAAGGCCAACCGCGACGCCGTGATGGTGCGCCGCCTGAAGGAGGACGTACGCGAGGTGCAGGGCGGATTCCCCAAGCGTCGCATCGAGCAGATCGACATAGACAGTCTGCCTTCCGAAGCGCCGGAACTGGTGCTGAGCACCTTGCTGCAGCAGTTGCGCGACATGCGGGAGCAGCGGCTGGCGAGCGGTCCGCGGTCGGCGCGGCAGGCCGGGCTGCTGGTGCTGGGTACGTTGCAGCAGCGGCTGCTGTCCTCCGCCGCCGCGTTCCGCCGCACCATCGGCGTTCATGCGCGCACCCTGGCGCGGCAGTCCGCACCGGCGCCCGCGCTGCTGCCCAACCAGCATCACCTGCTGCTGTCTGCTGCGGATGGAGACAGCGATGTCGAGGACCGCGAGGCGCAGGAGGACGAGGCGGTTGCCGCCGCGACCAGCAGCAGCCTCGACGGCCCCGCAGCCTTGCTGGAGCAGGAGCAGAAGCTGGTCGGCCGCATGGTGGAGATCGCCGACGCTGCGCTCGACGCGGGGGACCGCAGGGTTGACTGGCTGCAAAATTGGATCACGCGCGAGATGTGTCCGGGTCTACAGGGTCCCTGGAATGGCCGCCGACTGCTGATCTTCACCGAGTGGGAAGACACCAGGCGCTGGCTGCAGGGCAGGCTGGACGCCCTCGTAGCGCACACCGACGACGGCGGCCGGCGCATCGCCGCGTTCACCGGGCTGACCGCGCCGGCCACCCGCGAGCACCTCAAGCGCGTGTTCAACCTGCCGCCGGACCGCGACCCGCTCCGCATCCTTATCGCCACCGACGCCGCCCGCGAAGGCCTGAACTTTCAGCGGAGCTGCCACGACCTGCTGCACTTCGACCTGCCCTGGAACCCCAGCCGGCTGGAGCAGCGCAACGGCCGCATCGACCGCAAGCTGCAACCGGCGTCTGAGGTCTTCTGCCGCTATTTCTTCTTCCCCCAGCGTGCGGAGGATCGCGTGCTGCGGGTTCTGGTCCGCAAATCCGACACCATCCACCGTGAGTTGGGTTCGATGGCTGCGGTGCTGGAGGCGCGGATCAAGAACCTCCTCGCCGACGGGATACGTCACAGCGAGGCGGCCGTCGTCGCGGGCCGGATTGAGGGCCTGCAAGGCGGCATGGGGGCTGCGACCGTCCAGGCCGAGTTGGAGGATGGCCGCGAGCGCCAGGCGGCCCTGCTCGGCCAAATCAGCCGGGTGCAGCAGCAGTTGGAACGCTCAGGAAAGGCCGTCGGTCTCACCGCCGACCAATTGCGGGAGACCCTGTCCACAGCGCTGTCCCTTGCCGGGTCCGGCCCGCTTCAGCCAGCCGCCGCGGCCACCGCCGAACATCCCGCCAGCTACCGCGTTCCGGCAAAGATGCTCGCGGCCGACCCCTCGTGGCTGCCGACCCTCGACACGCTGCGCCCGCCGCGTGAGCCGGGTCTGACGTTCCAGGAGTGGCGCGCCACAGCCCTGCCCCGGCCCGTCACCTTCGCCGACCCCGGCACGCTTGGCCAGGATGCCGTCCACCTGCACCTGGAGCATCCCTTCGTGCGCCGGCTGCTCGCACGCTTCACGACGCAGGGACTGGTCCACCTCGACCTGTCCCGTGCCTGCCTCGCCACCACCCGCCTGGGCGATGCCCGCGTCATCCTACTCAGCCGTCTCAGCCTGTACGGCCCGGGTGCCGTGCGCCTGCATGAGGAGATCGTCCCGGTGACGGCGCGCTGGATCGACCCGGCGCTGCGCCTGACCCCCCTGCAGCCTTATGGCGATGCCGGGACCGTGCGGGCGCTGAGCCTGCTGGAGGAGGCTTTGTCCACCCCCGGCCAAGTTGTCTCCGCCGAGACCACCGCCCGCCTGCTCGCCGCCATCCCCGGCGACATTGCCGACCTGCGCCCGCACCTGAATCAGGCGACCGAGGCCGCCCGGGCCGCCGCCGAAGCGCTGCTTGCCGAACGGGGCGAGCGGGAGGCAGGAGAGATGCTTCGTCTAATTGCCGAGCAACGCAGCCGCATCACCGCCGCTCTTGCCAAGGATGGAACTCCTGGGCAGCTCGCCCTGCTGTTCCACGACGAGACTGCGCGCCGGCAGGCCATGGACGACCGCCGCGCCTGGGATACGCGCTTGGCGAAGTTGGAACAGGAGAAGGCGGACCTGCCTGGCAGCATCCGGGACGGCTACCGCGTCGTCGCCTCCAGAGTCGAGCCGGTCGGCATCGCCTATCTTTGGCCGGCTGGCGCCTGATGGCACTCGGCACCTTCTACGACCCCCATGCCGAGTGGCTCGGCAACGTCCAGCCCGTGGGTCTGCTGGTCAGCAGCGCCGTCCTGCAGCGGCACGGCGTGGTCCCTGACAGCAGCGCCGCGACCCTGGCACCCGTGCAGCACCGGCTGCTGAACGCCCTGAAAGCCCCCGCGCCGCGCCCGCTGCTGCAGGCGCTGCTGGACTGGCAGGACGGCGACATGCTGGACGGCGCGGACCGCCCGGACCTGCTGGTGCAACTGCCGGAAACCGGGACGGCCCTTGGACCCGACATCGTCGTGCCCGACCCGGCGCCGGGCCAGCCGGCGCAGCTTCTGGTCCGCTGGGTGCCGGGCGCCGCCGGGCTCGACGACGCTGGGCCGGTCCAATCATGGGCCGCCACGCCGCACCACCTGATGACCCGCCTGCTGCAGGGCACGGGCTGCACGACCGGCGTCCTGCTGTCCGCGTCGGCGCTGCGCCTGGTCCACCTGCCGGCCAACGAGGCCGCGGGGTACGCCACTTTCCCGCTACAGGACCTCGCCACCGTGCCGGGTCGCGCCATGCTGGCCGGCCTGCGCGCGCTGCTCGACGGCGAGGCCCGGCTGTTCGGCGATCCCGAGCGCCGCTTGGGCGTGCTGCTGCGCGACAGCCGCCGCCACCAGGCGGACGTGTCGGCGGAGCTGTCGCAGCAGGTGCTGGCGGCGCTGCACGCCCTGCTGCGCGGCCTGCAC
>CAXTOB010000238.1:0-9368 GCA_964245505.1 uncultured Acetobacteraceae bacterium
ACCGCCCCAACGCCTCCCCGCCCGACCGCGCGCTGCGCGCCTACGCCACCGCCCTCGCCAACTACGGCGCGTGGTGCGACGCGCACGGCTTCACCGCCATGCCAGCCACACCGGAGGTGGTCGGCGCCTACCTGGCTGCCGCTGGCGAAGGCTATGCCATGCCGACGCTGCGCCGCCGGGTCGCTGCCATTGCGCGCGCCTGCGGTGTCGCTGGCCACCTGCTCGACACCAAGCACCCGGCGATCCGCGAAACGTTGCGCGGTGTTGGCCGCAATCACGGCGCACCGGCCCGGCGGTCGGCGGCGCTGACGACCGCCGAGGTCCGTAGGCTGGCGCGGGCCTGCGGAACGACCCTGGCCGGCGCCCGCGACCGTGCGCTGTTCCTGGTCGGCTTCGCAGCCGCCTTACGGCGGTCCGAGCTGGTTGGGCTAGACGTGGCCGACCTGGCCTGGACCGGGGATGGCGTCGTGCTGCGCATCCTGCGCTCGAAGACCGACGCCGAGGGCGCAGGCGCCCAGGTCGCGGTCAGCCGCGGCCGCCTGCCCGAGACTTGTCCGGTGACGGCTCTGCAGTCCTGGCTGACGCAGGCCGGCATCAACGAGGGGCCAGTGTTCCGCAAGGTGAACCGCGGCGGCACCGTCGAGCGCACGCGGCTGAGCGCGGACGCCGTGCGCCAGGTTCTGCTCAAGCGCGCTGCCCTGGCCGGGGTCCGCGGCACCTGGGACGAGCCGGTCAGCCCGCACGGGCTGCGGGCCGGGTTCGTTACCACCGCTTACCGCAACGGGGTGCCGGACGAGGAGATCATGGGCCACACGCGCCACCGCAGCCTGACCACCATGCGCGGCTACGTCCGGCGGGCCAAGCTCGGTGGGGCAAGCCCGTCTGGGAAGGTCGGTTTGTAGGGGCGGTGCTGCCGAGAGTTCATTGTCAGCTTTGCGCCCATGTCGGCTGCTCAATGCGATGGATGCACATTCGAAAGCTGCCAACCCTCCGGCTGCGGATCAGAGCTGAGAATTACTCCGCCTCAATAGTCGAGATCACCTTTTCGACTGACTTGCGGCAGCTATCTGGCAGACTTGAGAGATCAGCAGCTACCCGAGCTAGGTATGCCCCGCCGCCAAGGGCCTTCGCCGTCCTTCGTAGGATCTTGCCCACGTCCTCACATCGGCAGGCGGTGAGCGCGAGGTCCCCAGGTGCCCACTTCGATGACATGAAAGCCGACACGAGCTCCTGCCGGGCAACTTTGCAGCGGTCCCAGTCCAGGAACGGGAAGAACTTCAGGAGGTCAGGCACGTCGTCCTGCTTCGCGAGTTCGCGATAGACGATCGGGAATGCAGCAGCGATCATAGGCGAGACGGGATTCCGCCCCTGGCGCATCAGCATCGGTACGAGATAGCCGGCCGACGCTACGGCCGCTCCCGGTGTCACCTTCTCGGCCTCATAGAGGAAGTGCGCGCAGGCCTCCGCCGCGGCGGCATCGAGATCGAAGCTGCGCCGACTCTGTAGCACCTGCGCTACCTGGGTGATCGACCAGACGACCCGGAGGCGCGCGGGCTGTGCGGCCTTGCGGAAGGCCACCATATTTCTGCTGGCGACGGGTTCGCGGACACTTGGCGAGAGGCCGAGCCGTGCCGCCCAGGCCCCGTCCAGATGCTCGCCCATCGCGTTGAGCATCGCCGTTAGGAAAGCCAACTCGTCGCCATCAAAGCTCGATCCGAGGCAGCGGTTCAATGCACGTTCCGCGATCCGCACCTTCACATCGGCATCGGTCTGAGTGAAAGCGATGTTGACGGCCTGAACGAACCGGTTGAGCGCGACGCCATCGACGAAGACGACCCGCTGGACAAGGTCGGGCGCTCCGACCTCGAGAGTGCGCAGGACACCGTCCCCGATCCGCGTGTCGCAGACCACCATTGCGAGCTGCCGATCGTCAGCCTTCCGAAGCAGCTGGATGAGTAGGTGCGACGCGACGCTCGCAGCGAGGCGTGGATCATGCAGGAGCCAAGTTGCATCCTCTACGGACGCGTCCAACGACAGCATCAGCATCGCGTCGCGCCGCGACGAGCCGGGCAGGTCCGCCAGCGCAGAGCGCAGGGCGTCCTTTGCGCCGATCTCGCGTGCATGTCGGATTGCGCGCTCCGCGATGCGCGACGCCTCAAAGTCGTTCGCTTCGCCGAGGTGCCGCACTTCTGCGGCTAGTCCTGGCCCGTCCAGCTGCATGATCAGCGGTTCGGCTGCCGGGAACTGCCAGTCCGCGACGAGGTGGGGAAGGAGGACCACCGCCAGCTTGGCAAGGAGCGAAGGATCCAGGCTGGGAAGAGTCATGCCGAGACGCGCGACGAGCGGATCAGCCTCGGCGACGCGCCCGGCGAGCGTGCGCTCCCCAGCGACGAGACGTCCGAACACCTCCGGCTCGGCGGACAGTAGGGCACGTTGGGCCCTTTCCGAGAAGGAGTTTCCGATGCCCACGGCCATCCTAGGAAGCAGCCCGCCGATGACGCCCCGCGTGTCAGCTTGCGACAGTAGGGCAACGGCGCCTTCCGGCGCGCATTCAGCCAGCCGCTCTACGGCATCGCCCACGGCGCTCATGCCCCGGGGCATTGAGCGCCCATGTATCTTGCGAGCCAAGGCGCTGACGAACTCCCAGGCCTCCACATCGGGGAGTGTCAGGGACGCGCGCATTATCGCATTCGACAGCGACGGCTCCAGTACCTCCCGCGCGAGCGCATCGCTGACCTTGCCTGAGCTCGCGATGTCGAGCAGCCCAAGCGCCGCCGTGGGCGATGTCTCCAGCTTGCCGAGCAGCTCGTCCCACAACAGCGCGATGCGCAGCGACGCAGCGTTGTCGATGTTCTCGCCGTCACCGCCGATCAAGTGGATCTCCTGCGAGGACAGCAGTCGCGGATGGGGCTGTTCGAACACCCTGCTTACGATCGCCCCAGTCCAGCGGTGCCGGGCGGTTTGGGCTGAGCGACCGTCGATCCGCCGGCCGTTCCAGTCGGCGAACTTGGCCCGGGCGTCCTTGGGCGCGAACACGAGGTCAAAGTCCCGGCCGCCAACCTTGCGCGGCGACAGGGCGAACGTGGACAAGGCGAACCGCCGCCGCATCGACGGCCACAGGGCGGTAAGGAGGCGGACCGTGACGAGGTCGGCACAGGATACGTCGAACGCCACGACGGGCCGGGGATCCTCGAGAAACAGAGCCTCGAGCAGCTCGCTACCCCAGGAATTCGGCAGGGGTGGCAACGCCGCTGCCGCGGCCTGGGAGACGACCGCACGTGTGGCGTCGGCGTCCTTGGGCGGCTGGTCGCTCCCCAAGAGGTCGAGGAACGGCGAGAGGCTCTCCGCCGCCGCCCAGTCGTCGGCGGAGATGATGATGCTGAGCGTCCGCACGCAGCCGGCCCGCGCGACAGTCAGGTCCTGCCACGTCTGCGCCAGCACGTAATGTTCGCCGCTTGGCAGCGGATACGCTGTTAGGTAGGGCAAGAACCGCTCGCGCGGCCTAAGGGGGCCTGCGACGTCCGATAGCCTGTCGATCGTCGACTGATCCTCCTTGCGAAGCTGCACCGACGCGGCCAGGAGCTGATGCCCCTGCTGGTACCCATGGATCTGCCGTTCGACGACCGTCACGGTCAGGTGCCGATCACCCAGGCAATTGGCAAGGTCAGGTCCTCGTCTCTCACCCAGTTCCCCTCGGCATCCCGCGCGGCCACCCAGCCGCGGCCATCGAGTCCGCCCTCCTGCACCGCATCGCGGCACTTGGCGTCGCTCTTCAAGTCGCCACCCACCACGCTGAGGCCGAACACGCGAACGTCTAGGCGGTCGACGTCGCCCAGCCTGCCGCCGAATACCGGATACTCGTGTTCCAGGTATGCCTGCGGGCCCTTGGCGAATATGCTTGGATCGACGAGATCCCAGGCGCTGACGACTACCGAGACCCTGGGACGGCCGCCATGCGGACGATCTGCAAGCGACAGTTCGAGGAACCTGACGAGCTCGCACAGGATGACCTGTGTCGGCATCCCTGGATCGCCCTCGGTCCCGAGCTTCGCCAGCAACTTCTTGGACGTGACCCAGTCCAGCGGTCGCACCTCCTGGTCGGACCCGACCCGCACAAAGAGCAGCGCGCCGTCGGCCCTGCGCAGCTCCTCCATCCAGTCGGTCGCTATCTCTGAGTTCTCGACCGCGCGGAGCCAGAGTTCACCGGAGATGTCGGGGATGACGATCGACGTCTCCTCGCCGCCCCTCTCCTCCACGACGACAACCTTGAAGTCACGACGCGCGTCGGCATGCTCGGACCGCGGCGCGAAGTTCCCAGAGTTCAGGTGATCGGTTACCTCGAGCACGAACGTGATGTCGGTCGGCTGCTGGGCCGCCTGTAGGCGGCCCTTCTTGGCGTCGAGCGCCGGCCACACCCGGCCGACATAGTTGGTCTTGCCGGAATCGGGACCACCGAGGAGCACGACAGAACGACTCATCGGTCCCTCCTGTAGCCGAGATAGGAGCGATCATCCCTCCGAGGCGGACTACCCGGCCAGAACTCAGTCGTGGCCGGAACATCGCCTACCGTCGCCTCGATTAGGTCTGCAATGCCGAAGCCCGGTTTCATCTCCGGGTTATCGGAGAACGGCGCGACCGAGATCACCTTCGCAGCGACCTCGCGCCGCTCCAGCTCTGTGGCGAGCCGCATCGATATGCTGTCCGCCATCTCACCCGCATCGCGGTGCGTGATGACGATCATCAGACGGGGAACGACGCTGTTGAACATGGTCTTCAGCCGCTCAGTGAGCTGTCCCACTCGGGAGATCACGCCTTGGCGGCGCTCCCTGCTTGCGAGCGCACGGCCATCAACGACCATCCAGATTGCCTCGGCCGACTGCATGAACTCAAACCGATCGGACCGTGCCGTGCCCACCAACGCCGTCGTCCATTCGCCCGGTAGGTCCGGCAGTGCTAGGTCGACGCGACGCTTGTCCGCGATCCGTATGAGACGCAGGTGTAAGAAGCCGGGGCGGCGGTCGTCCAACATCTCGGTGTGCAAGGTCATCTGCTCGGGTGGGTGCCCGGCGTTCCAGTCGCGGGCGCCACGCGCGATGTCCTCGAACCCCATCAGGCTCCTGCTGTCGGCGAAGGCCCAGCCCCTAAGCTGCGCGTTCGCGACCATTAGGTATAGGCTTGCCAAGCAGGCCGTCTTACCAGACTCAGGATCCCCGAGGATGCCTACGACGGTGACGTAGCGCGTTGCCATCATGTCGGAAACGACGTCCGGACCGAGGGTGCGACTGGATGGGAAGGAGACAGTTCCGCCCGGTCGCTTCAGCACGGGCGCGCCAATGCGGTCCGCTTCGGCCGTAACGGCGGGTTCGCTGTCGCCGATCACTGGCTGGACGGCCGCGCCCACCCGATGGTCGCAGGTCGCGGGATCGCGTTCGAGGGCACAAGTGCCGGTCTCGCCGACGGCGCAGCCCACGAAGTTGCAGGCCGCGCTCAATGGTTGATAATCCCCGTGCCCACCATTCGCACTAGGGCGCCCTCGAGAAGCGCCCGGCTGCCCCACGTTGACGCTTTCCGCTTCATGGCAGCGCCTGGGCCATCAAGCGCACCGGTCGAAAGGGCGTGCAGGAGGGGAAAGACCGTCGGGTGGGACAGGGCGTTGCTGGTGCGGAAGGGCGTGATCAGGGCGGCCCGATCGCTGCCGATCTCCGCGATCAGTTCGGCCATGTCGAGTTCTGGGTCTCCATCAGTGGTGCGCAGCACGAGGTCGCGATGAACATCGGCGGGCAGCCGGCGTAGGTGTCCAGCCGCCTCGACCCCCGAAGCCACCAAGCGGGTCGCCTCGGCGATGCTGGCAAAAGGACGGTTCAACAGTCGGCTACGGTTGAGCTGCACCCACCACAGGAAATCCAGCTCCTCCCGATCGAGCGCAGCGTTGCGACGCAACGCATCAATCGAGTCTTGGGCGGCCTTCTTGAAGTTAGTGGTAACCTTGTCCTCTTCGCCGAGCGTGACGACGAGATCGACCGGGTCGGCCACGGGCACTCGCTCGCGCGCCTTGCTCGCGCTCTCAAGGCTCTGCTGCTGCGCCAGGTCGAGGACCTCGCGGCGCAGGCTCTCCCGCTTCACGTCGGCGAGTGGGGATTGGAAGGCCAGCGCCGACCACAGGGAATTCGAGTAGATGTCAGCTGTCGTCCATCCGCTCGCCCCGATCGGCCGCTTCATGATTGATACTGCTGCCATGCCGGCGCACACGCCGACTTCGAGCGGGCGCTCTGAGTAGAGAAATGCCGAGGCATGCTTCTGGACGGCAGCCTGGATCTCTTCGCCGAGATTGTCTGCCGGCACGCCATCGCCCCCGAGCGCCTCGGCGATGATCGCGGCCTTCGTCAGGATTTGGCCGATGTCCCGGAGCTTGCCCCAGCTGGTCGCCAGTTGGGATGCGGCAGCGCGGCGAGAGTCGACGTCCTCGTTCGAAGGCGTCAGCCCCGTGATCCTCATGTGCACAGGAAGGTTGTCCATCACGCGCGTCCCTCAATCCGCTCAGATATCAACTTCTCGGTCATGGAGATGACCTCCGGAAGCCGCCCCTTGCTCGCCAGCCATTCGAACAGCCTACGCTCAACGCCCTGCGTCATCCTCTCGTCGAAGTCGGCCGGCATAGCGTCAAGCTCGACGAGGATGCGCAGGCGCTCGCTTTCCAACAGGTCGCGGAAGAACCGCAGCAAGGCGAGCTCGTAACCCTTGGCGACAGGTGGCGGCATCGGTGGCGTCTCCCCCTCCGCAGTTTCCGCGACTGTGACCGGAACCAGCTCCGTAATCGGGTTAGCTGGTGCAGCGGGCTGCCCTCCAACGGCCTCAACCTGCGACGGCGTGCATGCCCTGAAGTTTGGGCAGCCTAGGGTGAAGCGAGGCTCCCTACCGCCCAGGCGCCTCTCATCGGCCACGAAGCATGTCCGTGCAGGGTTCCAGGCTCGCGGGTGCATGGTCACGGCCAGCGCATCCGCCCTATCGTCCCAGTCGAATTGAATGATGTTGTATGTGTAAGTGTAGACGTCGTCCGACTTGAAAGGCACGGCCGCGCCCGCGGCGAGCATCATCACGTCGCAACCATCGCCGACTTCGTCGATTGAGACCTTCGGGTCGTGCTCGTGCCCAGAGATGAAGACACGCGCCCGGCTGCGCACATACTGCCGGACGTCCTCTGCATCCTTGTGCCAGTGCAGAGGATGGTGGCAGAGGACGACATTCTCCTCGCCTGCCCTACGGGGAATAGTGAACTGGCGGGAGCCGATCATCAGCTCGGCTGGATCCTCGCGCTCCCTCCCGGTGCACAGCAGCGAGGAGTTCAGGCGAACAAACCTAATCCATCGGTCGGTTCCAACCTCAATCCGCAGATTGGTCGCGAACTTTGCCTCGTCATCGAGGCCGCAGTTGTAGCCGATGCTGAAGCGGCCATAGTTCTCGAAGCGTGAGAGCAGGGTCGCCCGGTCGTTTGCGTTCGATACGACCTCCTCATACTCGGCCGGGCCGCCCGCGCGGATGTAGTCCAGGAGCTGCCTGCCGCCGACCGAGAGCTTGGTGCGATCCATGTCATGGTTGCCTGGCACCATCTGCACCCGGTGGATCGGACAGCTGACCCTCGCCGCCAGCTCGTCCAGCCATCTGCCTGCGGCTTCGTACTGCTCCCAAGCGCCTGAGTAGGCGATGTCGCCGGATACAAGGATGCCGTGCGCGACGCCGGCTGGAAGGCCGGCGATGACTTCGGCTGCATCGATGATGAGCTGCTCCTTCACATCGTTATGTATATGAACTGTTTCACCTCGCTCCTGACCGAAGTGGATATCTGAAACGTGCACGAACACCGCCGGCATCTAGCTAGCCCCCATTCGCCACCACTGGGACGATCACGACCAGATGTAATGTATTGTTGGCGGCTCTCCTATTGAGTGCCCGCTTGAGAATGATCATGCTGTGGGCTGAACCAGCCTGCGGAGCATAGTGTGCCCATGCTGACGTGGGTCATGGCGCCGGACACGTCCAGGCGCACCTCGTAGTCGCGCACCAGCCTGCGCGAGCGGGTCATCCATCCGAACGTGCGCTCGACGACCCATCGGCGCGGCAGCACCTGGAACCCCTTCTGGTCCGGTGGCTTGCGGACCACCTCCAGGGTGAAGCCCTTGTAAGCCGCGAGGCTCGCGAGCCGGCCGCGGTCGTAGGCGCCGTCGGCGAACAGGTACTTGAGCCAGGGCCATCGCCGGAGGATGATCCTCACGATCTCCTCTGCCCCTGGCGCGTCCTGCACGTCGGCGGTGGTCAGGTTGACCATCAGCAAGCGGCCGTCCGTGTCCACCGCGATGTGGCGCTTGCGGCCCTTGGTCTTCTTGCCTGCATCGAAGCCGCCGCCGCCCGGCGCGTGCGGCGCCTTGACCGTTTGGCTGTCCAGCACGGCGGCGCTCGACCCAGCCTCGCGCCCGGCGCGGCAGCGGTCCACCATCAGCGCCAGGTCGTGGACGGTCTGGAACAGCAGGCGCCGCACCAGGCGGCGGAACCACCAGTACGCCGTCTGCCACGGCCCGAAGTGGACGGGCAGCATCCGCCAGCCGCAGCCCGTGCGCGCGAGGTAGCGGAGCACGTTCAGGATGTCGCGCAGGTCCACCTCCCACGGCCTGCCGTCCGAAGGCGGTGGCGTCACGGCCCTGCTGCGCCGGGCGGGCAACGCGTTCTCCCGTGGAACGGGCAAGCTGGACGTCGCCGCGGAGGTCGCAAGCTTCACGGGTGACGAGGCACTGACCCGTCTCCTGCAGGCGGACCGGCGCGAGCGGGACCAGCATTTGGACGCGGTGCTCGCCAGTGCCTTCGAGCGTCTCCAGGCGACCCTGGCCGCCCTGCACCAGGCCCACGAGGACCACGGCGACAAGCTGGAGGTCGCGCACTCGCTGGACCGCAACGCGGACGGATTGGAGCGGCAGTTCAAGGCGCGGCTGCGCGCCGTCGAGAAGCGCGTCATGATGCTGCGGCGGCACGTCAAGGAAGACGTCGAGGCCTTGTCCGAGGACGGCGGCGACGAGGCCGAGGTCGATCTCCGCCGCATGTCGGAGCGGCGCGGCCTCCTGCTCCGGAACGACGACCGGGACGTGCGCGAGCGCATGGTCACCAAGGCGCTTGCCCGCCGGCACGACAAGCTGAAGCGCCGGCATGACGAGCAGATCCAGCTGCTTCGGGACGAGCTGTCCGAGTACCGCGACGACTTCATCGAAGCCGCACGGGACGCGGTGGCCCCGATCAGCCTGGCGGAATGGCGGCTCGCCATACCCGGACCGACGACGGGCGCCCGCGTGAAGGACGTTCTGGACCAGGGTGCGACGCGGACG
>CAXTOB010000239.1:0-9337 GCA_964245505.1 uncultured Acetobacteraceae bacterium
GAACGGCCAGCGCTGGGCCGCTCCCGGGCCGTTCGGCATCGCGACCATGCCGCTCGACGCAGCCCTCGACCACATCGCCTCAGAACCGCACTTCTGGATCAACGCATAACCGGAAATGGCCAAAGTCGAGCTAACCGCCGACGAACATCGTGCCGCTCGCGGCGATGCCTTCCGCACCTGGCGCGAAGTTGCCGGCGTTGCAGCCGCCGCGTAAGCACCCGATCAGCCGCCAGTCCTCGGCGACAACTCAACCATCAATCTAACAACGCCCAATGCCCGCCTGGCGCTCTTTGACGGCCCGCGCTGCTTGGGGCGCTTTGACGCCGCCGGGCAGCCCGCAACTTCCACCACCAGCAATCCCGTTACACACAGGAGGTCACATGACCCCACTCGGGCATGATCTGTACCTACCAGCCCGTGGATTTATAGACAACGCAGGCGCGTTGCTCACAAATCTATCGGCACCGCAGCAACAAGGGAAGCGGACATTTCACGCGCTACGAAAAACGGGCATTCTCACGCGGCACTGACAGGCTGGCTGGAGTTGATAATGTCCCAAGTACTGCAAAATGGCTGCGGCCTGCCGAACAGGTAGCCCTGAAGTTCGTCGCACCCCTCCACCCTCAGAAAGCTGAGCTGTTCGGCCGTCTCGACGCCCTCTACGAGAACCTTGATGCCGAGCGCCTTGCCGAGGCCGATAACCGCACGAACGATCTCGACACAACCCCGCTCCCTGCCGATGTTGCGGATGAATGACTGGTCGATCTTCACCTTGTCGAATGGGAACTGGCGCAGGTAGCTGAGCGAGGAGTAGCCTGTGCCAAAATCATCCATAGAGATGCGTGCGCCCAGCCGACGCAAGTGGTGCAGAGTCGCCATGGTTACGTCGCTGTCGCGGAGCAGCACAGACTCGGTGATCTCAAGCTCAAGGCGGCTGGCACACAGCCCTGACCTGGCCAGCGCCCGCTGCACCTCATGCGCCAAGTTGCCCTTCAGGAACTCCATCGAAGAAAGATTAACAGCCACGCTGACCTGGTCCGGCCATTGTGCGGCATCAGCGCAGGCCCGCTCGAGGACCCAGGCTCCAATGCTGACAATAAGGCCGATCTCCTCTGCTACAAGAATGAATTCGGCCGGTGGAACCAGTCCGCGCTCCGGATGGTGCCATCGCAGCAGCGCCTCGAAGGCCTTAAGGTTTCCCGTGCCTGCATCAACTAGGGGCTGGTAGAACAGTTCGAACTGCCCAGCAATGAGAGCTTGCCGAAGATCGCTTTCGAGGGTACGCCGCACCCGAACCTGGACGTCCATTTCCGCTGCGAAGAAGCGCCACCTGCCGCGCCCTTCGGCCTTTGCGCGGTATAGTGCGAGATCCGCGTCGTGCAGTAGCCGATCAGTCGAGATGGTCGCCTTGTCCACCAGCGCGATGCCGACGCTGGCGCCAATTACCACGGGGGAGCCGTCCACGTCGAATGGCTCCCGCATCGCCTTGACCAACCGCTCCGACAGCGCTGCAGCTGCCTCGGGCTGATGCACGTCCATCTGGACGATAGCGAATTCATCGCCGCCAAGCCGTGCGACCAGCTCGACCTCGCGTGTGCAGCTTTTGAGGCGCGACGCGACGGCACACAGGAGCGTATCGCCGGCAGCGTGGCCGAGCAGGTCGTTCACCCCCTTGAAGCCGTCGAGGTCAAGGTAGAGCAGGGCGCCGTCGCCGCCGGACTGGCGCAGCTGCCGTAGCATGTGCTCCGTGTGCTCGCGGAACCTGAGCCGATTTGGAAGGCCGGTCAGCACATCATGACGGGCAACGGCTTCCGTGCGCGAGAGCGCGACCCGCAGCTGCACGCGACCGCGCATTGCAAGCGCGGCGGTGACGAGGAGGATGCCGCCATCCAGCACGAGACCGGCATTCTCCACAAGGGCGCGCTTGTGCAGGCCGGCGGTGCGCTTGACGGCGAGGGACTCGAGGTCCCTGCCAAATGTCTCGATACCTCGGGCGTAAACGGCTTTGAGGTCGGTGTATTCCTGGCCGTTGAGCAAGGCCCAGGCCGCAGCTCCATTGCCGGCCAGGTCATAGGCAAAAGAGGCTCGCTCCAGCTCAACGAGACGCTGGTTCGCATCGTCCGTGGTGCGCGAGAGCTCGACAGCCACCAAGGGCGTTGCAAGCGCAACGGCCTCAGTAATGGCAGCGTCGAGGCGGGGCTCAGCCTCATCGTACCGGTGCACCCAGCGCACGTCACCCGATAGGGCGGCAACGCGCGCCGACATGGTCAACAGCTCATCGAGATGAGCGATGATCCCGCGTAGCTCGGTGACCCGCAACGCCCGCTGCACCGACAGCTGCATGTCGCTGCGCGTGATGGTTCCGGCCCAGCCAAGTCCCACCAGGCAGCAGAGCCCTAAAGCCATAATCGCCATGGAGGCCACAGCGTTCAACTGCGGTCTCCTACTTGGCCAACCCAATGTGAAGGATGAGCGGAACCGGACAGACATACCCGTAGCTTACCCTCGGAGAAGTTACCGGTTCATGTTGCACACGAAAGTGCGGGGTAAAGTGGTGAGAGTTTGTCATAAATGACGGCGTCGTGCTCTGGTCCAAGCTGCGTCGTCAGTATGCTTTTCGGTCAGTACGTGATACTGTTGACGAATTTGCTCAACCGGTCAGAACGCGCATCGGCAAGCTGAGGGAACCCGTCCTCGATGCCGGTGAAGCGGGGTCCACAGGGCCAGCAGCGCCGTGAACCAACGGCCAACTCTGAATTCGCCAACGGTATTGCTTGCTCCCAAGACCCCACGTTCAGCGGTCGCTTTGGCGAGCGACTTACCCACAGCTCCTGTATCACGCCCTGGTTCACGACCGGCTTTAAGCGCGTCTTAGGAGTTTGGCACTAAGAGTCAGCCATCGCTGATAGAGAGCACTACAATGCCCGCCAACCTGATGACGCGCCGCACGGCCCTGAGCCTGAGCCTAGGATTTGCCGCCGGTGTAACGCTGATATCACCAGCTTGGGCCGACGAGGACGGGGGAACCCCGGACGAGGCGAAGGCCATGGCCAACCGGGCAGCCCAGCTCGTCCGTGACAAGGGCGTCGATGCCGCCATCTCGGAATTTGAAAAGAAGCCAGGCCCGTTCTGGGATCGGGATCTTTACGTTTTCATTTACGCAAACGACGGCACTGCGGTGTTCAACGCGAACACACCGAGCCTAAAGGGCAAGAAGCTCATCGAGCTTAAGGATCCCTCCGGCTTCGCGATGATCAAGGCTTTCGTAGCGCTAAAAGAGCCGGGTTGGGTCGAGTATCAATGGGCAGACCCGGCAACCAAGAAGGTGCGCGTGAAACAAAGCTACATCATCTCAGTAGGAGACCAAGTGGTCTGCGTTGGCGTCTATAAGCGGACCTGACCGATGCGTCTGAAGACAGCGTTACTTTGCCGCACCATCGGGTGGCGGACCGTCCTCGGTCCGCTCGTTGGGGCCGCGGCCCTGGTTGCAGTGGCGGCGCAAGGCTGGACGTCGCAGGAAGGCGTCCGGCAGCAGCTTGACCGTCAGAGTGCGGCCTTGCTCGCTCAGGCCGAGTTGCAGTCGGCTCAAAACCTGTTCCAGGTCGCGCGAGGCGCACTGACGCGGGCGATCGGCTGGCATGCGCTTGAAATTGGCGACGAGCAGGTCGGCTTGGCGAAGGCGCAGGTTGAGAGATGGATCAAGGCTGCCGGCAGCTCGGGTCCGCTTCGTGCGACGCCCGAACTCGCGACGGCACTCGACAGCTATGTCGGCGGACTGAAGGACACGCTCGATCTTTTCGACAGCCCGTCCGTTGCCGCCATGATGACCGTCGATTCAGAGCAGAAGGCTGATGCGCTTCTCGGCCTGATCAACCACCAAGAAGACGCTCTCGCGGCGAAAGCCAGAACTGCGCAAGAAGCGGCGATGGAAGCTCAGGCCTCGGCGGCTCGGATCAATGCCATGATAGCCCTTGCGGCGAGCTTTGCCGCGCTGGCTGTGGGGCTGGCCGCAGCGCGGTCCATCGCCCGTCCCGTCCGAGCGATGACGGACGCGATGACCCGGCTTGCCAACGGCGAGCAGATCGGGGAACTCGACGGTGGCAAGCTGGAGGAGGTGTGCGCAATGGCGGCAGCGACAGCCGTGTTCGCCGAGAAGGCAAAGCGCGCTGCGGCCCTGGAGCAAGCACAGACGCAGGCTCACCTCGGCCGTGCCGAGGAAGATGAACGCGTCCGTCGGGCAGCGGAGCAGCAAGCCGCTGCAGCCGCGGCGGCAATCGTGGTGGACTCAATCGGTGCAGGGCTCGCCCGCCTCGCCGACGGTGACCTTACGTTCCGCCTTGAGGCCGAACTGCCGGGCACATACGAGAAGCTGCGGGTCGACCTGAACCATGTGATGGATCACCTGCAAGGGGTCATGCGCGGCATCGTCACCAACACCGACGCTCTGCGGAGTGGCACGGGCGAGATCAGCAACGCGGCCGACGACCTCAGCCGCCGCACAGAGCAGCAAGCGGCCAGCCTGGAGGAGACGGCCGCGGCGCTGGATGAAATCACGGCGACCGTGCGCAAGACCTCCGAAGGCGCGAAGCATGCACAGGGCGTCGTGTCCAAGACCCGCGAGGACGCTCAGGTATCCGGCATGGTGATGCAGCAAGCGGTGGCTGCCATGGACAGCATTAAACAGTCATCGGACCAGATCACCCAGATCATCGGCGTGATCGACGAAATCGCATTTCAAACCAATCTTCTTGCCCTCAATGCGGGGGTTGAAGCCGCACGCGCCGGCGATGCCGGGCGGGGCTTCGCGGTCGTTGCCTCCGAGGTCCGGGCGTTGGCACAGCGCTCGGCGGAAGCGGCCAAGGAGATCAAGGCCCTGATCTCGGTTTCTGCCCGGCAGGTCGGCTCGGGGGTCAAGCTCGTCGGTGACACGGGGGAAGCACTTGGGCGCATCGTGAGCCAGGTCAACGAGATCACCACCATCGTCTCCGAGATCGCTGCATCCGCGCAGGAGCAGGCGACCGGTCTCGACCAGGTCAACACTGCAATCAATCAGATGGACCAGGTTACGCAACAGAACGCGGCGATGGTCGAGCAAAGCACCGCCGCCAGCCACGCGCTCTCGCAGGAGACCGAGGAACTGGCCAGCCTGACAGCCATGTTCCAGACCGGCGAGACGGCTGGCGCGATCCCGCAAGGGGAGGCCAGCGCCAGCAAACGATCGGCGCGCCCAGCAGCAAACAAGGCGATCAGCCTGAAGCGGGCGAAGACGGCCATCACCCTAAAGGTCGTCAGTCAAGCCAAACCGCGCCCCGCGTTTGTCACCGTACCCGCAGCCCAGGTTAAAGGCTGGGAGGAATTCTAGCTGATCGCGGTAGGGGACCGGGGTAACCCAATCTCCTACCGAGATCAGCTACACCTCTTTCCCGCGCCCCGCTCTACCCACTGCGTTCCAGATCCCTTCCAGCCCCTTCTCCACCCTCCCGGGCACCCCGGCCTGAGCGTCCAGCCGTCCAATTAACGTCACCAGCAGATCGTGCAGCGGCACCTCCGCCTTCGGCGCTGTCACCGCACCGTCGAGCAACTGCCGCAGCATCCAACCCTGCTGCTCCAGCACCGCGCCGATCCCTTCCACCGCCTGCGCCAGGTTCTTCACCGCCCCAGCCAGCCGTGCCACCTCGCCCCGCTCGTCTGCCTCCATCCCGCTCCCTCTGGCCGTTCCTCTCCGCCCAGCCCGACGTCGTGGCTGCGCCTCAGTAGTCCTGGCTCACTCGGTAGGTGTCCGGCCCGCTAGGCCCGCTGGCAGCATCCGTGTGGGAGTTTACGGTAAGCCCACCGGGTCAGCACTGGTGCCGCCGCGGCCACCTCGCTC
Source organism: uncultured Acetobacteraceae bacterium (assembly GCA_964245505.1). Classification (GTDB taxonomy): domain Bacteria; phylum Pseudomonadota; class Alphaproteobacteria; order Acetobacterales; family Acetobacteraceae; genus DASWOJ01. The sequence continues at coordinate 5,870 of CAXTOB010000239.1, forward strand.
TACAACCAGCTTCACCTCGCATGCTCGGCGAAGAAGTCCAAGACTAGCTTGGCTAGAGCAATGCCTGAAGCTGGGTGACGACGGTTTGAGAAGGGCGGCGTATTGAGGCGGGTGAAGGCCTGCCTGAACTCCCGAAGGAGCCGATGCGCCATGTCGAGCAGTAACAGCGTTGTTCCCCTTCGTCAGCCCGATACGGTTGACGACCCGCTCACGGTCGTCCTGCGCGACGGTGCCCGCCGGCTGTTGGCGCAGGCGGTGGAGGCGGAAGCCGAAGTGTTCCTGGCCGCGCTGCGGGAGATGCGGCTGCCGGACGGGCGCGAGCGCCTGGTCCGGCATGGCCACGGCCCGGAGCGCCAGGTGCAGACGGGGATCGGCCCGGTTGCGGTCCAGCGTGTGAAGCTGCGCGACCGGGGTGCCGGCGACGGGAGTGCTGGCGATGTCGGGGCCGAGCGGATCCGCTTCACGTCGGCGATCTTGCCGCGCTGGGCCAGACGGACGCGCAGCCTGGATGCGCTGCTGCCCATCCTCTACCTGCGCGGGGTATCGATGTCCGGCGAACCTCTTGGTTCGACGTGCGACTTCAGCGAGGCACTCGCAGCCCTGCTGGGCAAGGACGCTCCGAACCTGTCGCCGTCGGTGGTTGCGCGGCTGCGGGGCGAATGGGAGGCGGACTACATGCGCTGGCAGCGGCGCGACTTGTCGGCCCGGCACTACGTTTATGTCTGGGCCGATGGCATTTACCTGCAGGCCTGCATGGAGCCGCAGGCAGAATGCCCGACGACGAAGACGTCGCGGGGACATGCTGGTGCTGATCGGCGCGACGCCCGAGGGCAAGAAGGAGCTGCTCGGCTTCCAGGTGGGCGTGCGGGAAAGCGCGCAAAGCTGGCGCGAGCTGCTGGTTGACCTCAAGGCGCGCGGCCTGGTGGTCGCGCCGGAGCTGGCGACCGGCGACGGGGCGCTTGGGTTTTGGAAGGTGCTGGACGAGGTGTCGCCGACAACCCGGCACCAGCGCTGTACAGTCCACAAGACCGTCAATGTCTTAGTGTTTGTCCGAGATCAATGTAAGATTCATCAACGGTTTACATTTGAACAATGATTGTAGTCACATGGTTCAGGCTCAGCTTTGTCGATAGATCAGAACTGTTCAACGGCACCCCTGTGACGCTCTAGAAATCTGTCATTGCATAGAATGATCTCGGACAGACACTTACACGTAGCATCAGCTTTGCCGCCGCAGTGGCCCTCGGAGCTGTCGTACTTGCCGCAAGTTCCTCTGTGCGAGCAGCTGAGCCGCAAGGCGCGTCGATTTTCTCGTCCGATCCGCAGGTGGACGCGCAGCAGCACTAGCTGCACGACGTCGTGCACCGTTACGAGACGCTGCTCAACGCCGGTGACACTGCTGGCATCATGGCGATGTTCGCGCCGGACAGCGTCGCCGAGTGGAACAATCGGCCGACCTTCGCGACCTCTCAGGAACGAAAAGCAGCTTACGATGCACTGTTCAAGGAAGCCAAGTTCTCGACCGTGTTCGGCTACGCTTCCGTGGAGGCCTACGGCGATACCGGCGTGGTTCGTACGTTCCACCATAAGGGGGCGTCGGTGGTCGAGAGCGGTAAAAAGGTGGTGGACCTGAACCGCGAGGTCTTCGTGCTCCGCAAGATCGGCGGTGAGTGGAAGATTGTACTCTATATCTTCAACACCGATCCTGTGCAGGGCGAGGGTTGATATCTTGCGCGGCCGCACGCTGTTGCGTTCTGGGCTAGTGGCTGCAGCCGCGCTCATCGGACCCGCTATAAGCTAAACTCAGGCGGACCTGGCGCAGGCTGTCCAGAACTTCCCGCAACTCATCATAGGCGCGAACACGCGGGCCACCGACGGGACCGGGCCTTTTGCCCGACCATGCCCGGACGGCGGCTCCGTGACGCAAATCGATGGGGTAGTGACCACGTATCACGGCTCAAGCCCCGGCCGCCCGGCCCTGTGCCGGATCCGGATCGGTGCGACCGATGCGGAGGCCTGGTATGGCATCTGGCTGACCACTTGGCCTGGTGCCGATCAGGCCGCAGCCGCGATGGACAGATTGATCCATGGCAGGACGGGCCAGACCGAGGCGTTCGACGTCCGCATGTCGCCGACGTTCTCTTTTCATGACGTGCTGCGTAACGACGGCGTCGAAACCATTCGTTTGCTGGATCGCACGTACCAGGCCCTGAAGATTTCCCATCACCGCGAGGGAGCGGAGGGGAACATCTATCGCTCGGTCACGACGGGCTGGAAAGACATGGCCACCGGTATGCTGCTTTACGTCACCTACCAGCATATTTCAGGCTCACCCGAGGTCGGCGTGCCAGTCCTGCCCGTTGCGATTGACCCAGTGCCCTGACCAAAGGACCTACGCCCGGCACACCAGTGAACCGAGGACAAGGCAAAACCGAACGCACGGGCGTACGCCGGCAGGTGGACCTGAACGACATCCGCCTGCTGCTGCAAGTTGTCGAGAATGGCAGCTATACCGCGGCTTCCCGGATCACCGGCATCCCTGTGTCGACGATCAGTCAACGGATCGCTTCGCTTGAGACGGCAGCTGGGGTCGGGCTGCTGCGTCGCACCTCACGGAGCATGTCCGTGACCGAAACCGGCAGCCTGCTGCTGGAGCAGGCCCGGGCGTTGGACGACACCGCGCGGCTCGCCGAGCAGATCCTTTTCGACCGCGGGCAGGAGGTCACGGGAACCCTGCGCGTCACGGCGTCCTTCGCCCTGGCGCAGTTTGCTCTGGCGTCGCTACTGCCCCGCTTCCTGGCTGGGCATCCCAAGGCGAGCGTTCAACTGAACCCCGTCTAATTTGGGAACCGTAGTGTCTTTTCGTCAGGGTTGAGGTGGTCCTTGACCCAGAGGCGGTCAGCGACGGCGCAAGGGTCTTTGTTGATTTGGTCTTGGAAGGCACCGACGCGCCGGATCAGGTCATCTGCGGTGGCATGGCAATGGTGGTAGGTGACGTCCTCGCGCAGCCAGCGCCAGAGTGCTTCCACCGGCATCAGGTCGGGACTGTAGCCGGGCAGCGGCGCAAGCGTGATGCCGAGGCTGGCTGCCGCGGCCCACACCGCCTTGGCGCGGTGATAGGGGGCGCCGTCCCAGACCACGACGAGCCTGCCTTCAGGCAACTCGGCGCGGAGCCGATGCAGCACGTCGATGGTGTGCTCGCCATTGGCGCGCGGGTAGGGCCAAATCCGCACCTGGCCTTCGTTGAACAGGTAAAGGCCGTAAAACGACACCTTGGCCGACAGCCCGGGCGAGGAGGACGCCACATGGAACCGCTTGCCGCGCTCGCCCCAGCCGTGGCCGAGGTCGACATCTTGGTGGATGTGCGCTTCATCGAGGTAAACTGTAGATCGGCGTGGAAGATTGACCCCTCTGTGGAGTGCGCCCCTGGCGGTGGACAGGTTCAAGCCACTGTTTTGACCGTCTGCC
>CAXTOB010000240.1:0-9336 GCA_964245505.1 uncultured Acetobacteraceae bacterium
GGCCAAGGCGTCGATCGCGTAGGCCAGGCCCTTGCGGTCGAACTCATGCCCGACGAACAGCAGCACCGGCGCGGCGGCAGCGACGCCCAGGCCGGCCCGCGTCGCGGCCCGGTCGTCCGGTTCCGACGTGAAGCGGTCCAGGTTGACGCCGTTCGGGATGATCACGATGCGGTCGCGCGGCACGCCGTAGTACTGCTGCAGCTCCTGCACTACGCGCTCGGACAGGGCAACATAGCGGCGGAAGCGCAGGCCGCCGATCATGAAGCGGTCCCGCAGCGACACCCAATGGTGCATCGGGTTCAGCATCCAGCGCCACGACCCGGCGGCACGCTTCATGTCCAGGTTGGCGCGGTTGACGGCGTGGACCACACACACGTCGCCGGCCAGGGTATCGCCGTGGCTCAGCACCACGCGACGCTCCCGCCGGTCGGCGCGGAGGAAGTTTGTCGCGGCCAGGGTGAACAGCGGCACGACAAGGGCGCGGCCGACATGCCGCCAGCGTCCGCGGGTGCGGATGCGGGCCAGCACCGGCGCGATGCGCTTTACGTCGGACGCGGTGTCCTCGGCGATGCTGGTGACGACGCGGCTGTCAACCCCGGCGGCGCGGAAGGCGCGCTGCATCTCGAACGCCACTGCCTCGATCCCGCCCTTGAGGCTGAACTCCATGACGACCTGGTCAATACGTAGCGTGGAGGATGCAGAGCGCAGCGTGGGGGAAGCGGGGCGCGGCACAGAAGAAGTGGCGGTCATGGCCGGACCCTCCCTGCGGCGACACGCACCGGTTCCGGCAGCGCGTTCCCGGGCCGGCGCAGCCCGGTCAGGACGCGGCCCAGGCGGATGGACGGCAGCTCGACGAAGCGGTGCATCAGTTCGGCGCTTAGCAGCGACGCCGCGATGACGGCTGGGATGGTGATGCCGAGCGGCACCCGGCCGTAGGTCAGGTGGACGGCGGCGACCAGCAACGGGACGTGGATCAGGTAAAGGCTGTAGGACACCTTGCCGAGCCACACCAACGGCGCCGCCGACAGCACCCGGTCGGACGCCGGCGACCCCACGACCACCGCGAGCAGCAGCACCGCGCCGGCGCCCCAGACGAAGTTGTAGTAGGCGAACACACTCGGCCCGGGCGCCATCAGCAGGCCGATGCCGACGAGCCAGGCCGCGGGGATGGCCCAGGACGGCAGCCGGCTGGCGGCGCTGCGGATCGCCTCCATGTGCCCGGCGATCAAGATGCCGGCAACGAACAGCACCACGAACCGCCCGGTGTCCACGAGCGACATCGCCAGGTTGGACGCGTCGGAGCCGGCGAGCGCCGCGGTGCACGCGATCCCGCCCAGCAGAGTGGCGGCGAAGGTTGCGGCGGGCCAGCGCCGGGTCAGCAGGAACAGGATCGGGAAGATCAGCGAAATGCGCAGCTCGTGCACCAGGCTCCACATCACCAGGTCCAGCGTCATGTCGTCATGCAGCCCGGTCATCATGAGGTTGCGGGCGACGTAGTCCACCGACAGCGGCCGGGTCCAAAGCACCTCGTTGAACCAGGCACTCAGGGCCGGGATCAGCGAGGGCTGGACCAGCGCATACAGGGCGACGGAAACCAGGATCGCGAAGGCGAAGGGCGGCCAGATGCGGCACACCCGCTTGATCGCGAACTCGGCGTAGCCGGGCTGCCGCCGGGCGCGCAGGAACGGCATGCTGAGCACGAAGCCGCTGAGGGCAAAGAACAGCACGACAGCCGGCGGCCCGCTGCTGACCAGCAGGCGGAGCGGGGTGTACTTCAGCCAGGTCCAAGGCTCCAGCCAGCTCGACAGATGGAGCGGGTTGGCATGTGCGGAGAAGCCGCTGGACACCTGGGAGCAATGGAACGTGAGGACCAGGAAGGCCGCGATGCCCCGCAGCGCATCCAGGCTGTCCCAACGCCGCTCGACGCCGGTTGGCGCCGGCATGACGGATGAAGCGACGTGGCTCATGGCAGGACCGCCGCGGCCGGGACCAGGCTGCCGGCAACCGGCGCGTCGTAGGCGTGGCTGGCGATGAGCGCAGGCGACTTGCGCTCCGCCTTGAGGGCGCGGTTCACGAAGGCGCTGAACGCGGTGCGGAACGCCGCTTCGGAGAAGCGGTCGGCGTTGGCGATGCACGCCTCGGGGGAGAAGCCGCCGGGCACGCGCTCGAACCGCTCCACGGCGTCGATGATCGACTCCACCGTCTGCTCCGCGAAGAACAGGCCGGTCGCCTCCGGGTCGGGGGCGCCGATGACGGTCTCCTGCAGTCCGCCATCGGCCAGGGCGATCACCGGGGTGCCGAGCGCCTGGGCTTCCACGGCGGTGATGCCGAAGTCCTCGATCCCGGCGAACATGAATGCACGCGCGCCGGCCAGCAGGCTCCGCACCTCCTCGTTGGAGCAGAAGCCGAGCATCTCGACGTTCGGGCCGCAGGAGGCCGCAACCTTTTTCGTGTCGGGGCCGGCACCGACGATCTTCAGCTTGCGGCCGGGCATCTGCGAGAAGGCGCGGGCCAGCAACTCGATCCTCTTATAAGGCACGAGCCGGCCGACCGAGATGTAGTAGTCGCCCTTTTCCACCCCAGCCGGCCGCGCGATGGCGGGCACCGGCGGGTAGATCACGTCGGCCTGGCGGCGGTGGACGCGCCACATCCGCTCGGACACGAAGCGCGAGCAGCCGGCGACGGCGTCCGGGCGCTGCGCCGCCGCATAGTCCCACAGCCGCATCTTGTGCAGCGTGTGCCGGGCGAGGAGGCTCAAGGGGCCGCGGTCCAGCTTGGCCTCGCGCAGGTATTCGTGCTGCAGGTCCCAGGCGTAGCGGGCCGGAGAGAACACGTAAGACACGTGGACCTGGCCGGGACGGGTCAGCACGCCATAGGCGACGCTGTGATGGGTGGAGATGACGAGGTCATACGCCATCACGTCCAACTGCTCCACCGCGAGCGGCCAGAAGTGCAGCAGCTTGCGGTAATACTTCGGGATGCGCGGCAGCTTTTGTAGGAAGGTGGACTGCAGCGGCCGTCCGCCCAAGAAGCCGCGCTGACCCGGCGGCACCGCGTCCAGCACCGTGAATACGTCTGCCGTGGGATACATGGCGAGGATCTGCTCGATCACCCGCTCGGCGCCGCCATAGGCGGACATGGTGTCACAGACGAGGGCAATCTTCATGATTCGATCCTGGAATGAGTATGCCAAAGCGGTCGCATTGGGCAAGCGGCCATCAGAAGGCGTTCTGTTGCGATGACGGGCTGAATACGGTCATGAACAGGATGCGGATATCCAGCATGAGCGACCAGCCATCGATGTAAGCGAGGTCGTGCTCGACCCGGCGCTGCATCTTCTCGAGCGTGTCGGTTTCGCCGCGGAAGCCGTTCACCTGCGCCCAGCCGGTGATGCCGGGCTGCACCCGGTGGCGGCCGAGGTAGCCGTTGATCAGCGCCGCATACTGGTCGTTGTGCGCGAGGGCATGCGGGCGTGGGCCGACCAGGGACATCCCGTCCTGCAGCACGTTGAACAGCTGCGGCAGCTCGTCGAGGCTGGTCCGGCGCAGGAAGCGGCCGAGGCGGGTGAAGCGCGGGTCGTTGCGCTGCGCCTGCCGCACCTCGGTGTCGGCCGAGGGCCGGTGCAGCATGGAGCGGAATTTGTAAACGGTGATGATGTTGTTGTTGAAGCCGAGCCGCGCCTGGCGGAACAGCACAGGTCCGGGACTGTCGAGCTTGATGAGCAGGGCGATGACGCACATCAGCGGCGCCAGGACGATGAGGGCCACGACCGTGAGCACCAGGTCCTCGGCCCGCTTGACCACGCGGCTCCAGCCCATCATGGGACGGTGGTAAACCGTCACGACCGGCTCCCCATACAGCAGCCCGGCCTCCAGCGGCGTGGCCGCGGTGCGGGGCATGTCCAGGCACAGGCGGACGTGGGTGGGGATGGTGCCGATGGTGCGTATGGCGGCGTCAACCAGGTCGCCGGGGGCGCCGGATGCGGCGATGATCACCTCATCAATGCGGAACAAGCGCGATACCGCCAGCAGGTCGGCGATGCCGTTGCGGCGGCCATCGGCGGGATGCATGGAGAACACGCCGACGAGGCGCATTTCGCCGACGCTGCTGTGCAGGAGCCGGCGGGCGAGGTCGTCCCCAGTCCCGGCCAGGTCCAGCACCGCCACGGTGCGGGCCAGCTTGCCCCGCTGCCGCCACTGCCGCACCTTCGCCGCAGCCGCCGTCCGGACCAGGGCGATGCCGAACAGGACCGCGACATACCAGGCGACTGCCCAGACCCGGGAGAAGCCGTCGGACACTTTCGCCAGGTAGGCGACCACCAGGAGGATGACGAAGACCAGCGACCAGCCCTGCATGGCGCGGCCGACCTGGGCGGCAAGCGGGGCGGTGACGTGCCGCGTGTAGCAGCCCGCCAGCGCCATCGAGTTCACCGTCAGGACCGCCGCGAGCAGGGTGGTCACCGCGACATCTTCCGACATCGTCACGGCGCCGTGCCGGATCAGGTAGGCGGCGATGGACGACACCAGCACCAACGCTGCATCGGCGGTGGCCATGGCGCCGCCCAGCAGCTTCACCGGGCTGCTACCGGGGGAAACCGCACGCGCCCCAGCCTGGGCCTCGATCCAGGTGTATGCCGCAGGGGTATGGCTTGCTGTTCGCATCTGTCGTTACCGTGCCGAGGGGGAGCGCGCGAGCTGCCGCGCTCGGTGGGGGACCAGCAGGGCCCGGGTTGGCGTCCGGGCAGGCTGCCGGTTGGGCGCGGCCAGCGCGGTGGCGATGGCGTCGCCGAGCTGGCTGGCGAACTCTTGGGACGGCGAGGGACGCACGAGGGCGCGCGCCTGCTCCCGTATCAGGTCGAGCTGCCCCGCGGGAACGTCCAAGGCGCGCTTCACCGCCTGCACCACGTCGGCGGGCCGGAGCGGATCGAACAACCAGCCGTTGACGCCCTCGCGCACCAGTTGGCGGACGATGCGGCTGCGGGTGCTGCCCAGCACCGGCAAGCCCGCCGCCATGCCCTGAGCGACCTGCGCCTGCTTGTCATCCGCGAGCGAGGGCGCCACCAGCAGGCCGCATTGCGCGAAGACCCGCGCCAGCCCGGGACCATCGAGCCGGCCGAGGAAACGCTGCGACAGGTTGGGCGGCAGCGGCTGCGCGGCGAGCACGCCGGCCAGGTCGCCGTCCCCAGCCCACCAGATCTCCATGTTCCGTCGCGGCTGCTGCTCGGCGCAGGCAGCGACGCCCGCCAGGAGGTCGGCGGCCCCGGATTGCGGCGATAGGTCGCCCGCATGGACCATCCGATACGCCTCCGGCGCCGGCCGGGTCTCCCCGCAGTCAAGGAACGGCTCCAGGTCCAGCGGCATGGCGACGGCGAACACGCGCCCGGCAGAGCCGGCAAGCTGTTCCATGGCGTGGGCAACAGCGCCGCCCTCGGCCAGCACCGCGTCCGCACGATCCAGGACCAGCCGTCCGCGCAGGCCGGACGTCCACGGTGTGTCCGCCGCGCACAGGACAAAGCGTGACATGGGCCGCACTGCCCGGTAAAGGGCGGCCTGGAGGGCTGCCGCCCCGAACTTGCCGGACACGACGACGTCCGGACGGAACGAAAAAAGATGCGCCAGCGCGCCGGGTCCGGAGTGCATGATACGGTGCTCCGCCACGAGCGGGCACTCGCCAACGGCCGACCACCAGGCCGGGCATGTATCGAGATGATTGGTTAAGATCGCCACCTTTACGCCCATCGTTTCGAACCTTCCTACGGGAACGCGAGTCCCGGACGAGCCATCGGTGGGACGTCAGCAACGTTTCTTAACCGTTGCTGACGGCAGCACCACTTGTTAACGGATCGATACGGGAATTAGCGAAAAGCATCAAACAACCTTAAGGATAACCCTAAATAGACAGAGATATCACGCCATTGTGATTAGGTGGCGCTGGTGTTCCGCTTCATTCCGCGTGGCGGAACGTCGCGCTGTTCGGCACTCGTTTCCGAGCCACAGTTGATGCGTTGGAAGGGTCTGCCTAACAGACCGCGCAATGGCCTGCCGCCGTGCCAGGCTGTTCAAGCCCGCCTTACTTTTCGACGGTGCATAAACCTTGAGAGGTTTGCCCAGGAGCTCAGCAGGAGTAAGTGCCCGGAGTGGTTCTTTGCTTCGGGTCAGCCCCGGAACATCAGATCAAAGCGATACTGCTGAGAAGCGCCTTAATCTGGCTGGCAGGCAGGAACCCACTGCCTTAGTGTTGCGGCCGCCGCGCTTTGGATTACGGCCTCGGCCGGAAGATGGCTGCCGTGGAAGATGACGAGCACGATGGCGGCAGCCGCTGCGACCGGCAGGCCGGACTTCTCTTGCAGGTGCCGGCCGCTCAACAGGGCGAATGCCACCGCCCCGGCCCCGCCGACGACGGCCGCCACGGCCACTTCGAACATGGAATGAGCGCCGAGCAGCACCCGGGTCGCGCCGATGACTGCGGCAACTGCCAGCGCTGCGGCCAACGCGGCGGAAACTGCCCCGACCCGCAGGCGCCCGGCTTGCAGGGCGACGACGCCGCTGCTGACCACCGCGGCAGACGCCACGTGTCCGCTGGGACTGCGCAGGGCGAGCTGGTCCAGGTCGAACGCCGGAAGCAGCCAGCCGCAGGCATAGCAGATGATTTTGAGCACCAGCAGGGTTCCGAGCACGCCGGGAACCGCCAGCATCCATGCGCCGGCGACGCGCCAGCGCCGCTGTGCCAGCAGGATCAATAAAACTACCGCAGCCTCAGGCAAGATCACAGCCTGATCGGCGAAATCGGTTACAAACGTCAGCGCTGTCATATGCACGGCCGGGTAGCTAGCATGAGGACCCCCAACATTCAATTGACACGGTGCCGTAACGTCGTGCCAACATGCACGGAGTTAAGCGCCATCCGAGACTCCGCACAGTCTTATCGTCCGACGTGGATGCGGCTCGCGTAGCGAGGTTGTTGTGCGAAATGCGGGTGCCGAAGGGGCAGTTGCGTAGTCCGCCCCGGCTTCCGGCGACCAGGCCGAGCCAGCAGCCACCGTGCTCGCGCCAGCCGCGTTCTGACCGGCCTGTTGAGTCGCAAAGCAGGACGTAGGTTTGGGAGGACGTTGCGGGTGCGGCGGCGCCTCTCTCGGTTCGAGGAAGTAATGTCTTGCGGGCTGCGGCTGGAGCGATTTCAGCGTGGTCTGAGATCAAGTTTCCGTGATGTAGCAACGATTTGGATGAAGTTGAGGAATTATCCGTTACAAATGTATGAGATAAATCGCAATCGCACCTAAAAATGATAGACAAGCACTGTGCAGCGTCGCATTATGAAGATAACCGACTTAAAAAGCGCGGCGCCCACTGGTCAGCAAGCCCGGTGAGAGTGACCGCAATGGGGAGGAAGAGCGAGGAGTGAGCAACGCTGGTGGGTGACGTGAATGCATCAAGTTGAAGTTCTGATCGTCGAGCCTGTCCGTCTCGTCGCCAACGGACTAAGGCACCTGCTTCATGGTTCACCTTACGTCGTTGTGGAGGAAGTACAAGCTAGAATAGCACTGTTCACCCTTAATGACCGGGCTTTGCCGGATCTCGTGCTGCTCGGCCCAGGTACTGTTCCATTGTCCGAGCCCGCCAGGAACTGGGTCCAATGGAACCGGAGCGAGCCGCGCCGCAGCCGTTTTGTCGTGCTTGCCGACATTACCGATCCCTGCTTGGTCCGCCGGTTGGCTTTGTCGGGCATTGATGCCGTGCTGTCCCAAGATATCTCCAGCGAGGTTTTGCGGCGTTCACTTGACTTGGTCATGTTGGGACAAACGTTGTTTCCACCCCCCTCTCCGCATCCTGCCTGGGAACCGCCGTCAAGCGGCCTATCGGCGCCGATCCCATTTCCAGTCATTGCCGGACGCAGCTCGGCCCCTGCAAAGCCGATGGGGGAGCGCGATGTCGTCCTATCCCAGCGCGAAACGCAGGTCCTTCGCTGGCTCGTGGATGGGGCGTCAAACAAGGTTATCGCCCGTGAAATGCAGATCACTGAAACGACAGTAAAGGCGCACATCAAGGGCCTGCTGCGTAAAATCCGGGCTACCAACCGGACGCAAGCCGCCATTTGGGCGCTGGAAAACAAGGCGCAGGTTCTAGACATCTCAGACGAACCAACTGTGCTGGGGCCTGTCGGCACGGCTGGCCGATATGCAAGTCTTTGAAGCCGTGGATGCCTTGAGCGGCAAAACTATACCGGAAACGCGACGATGCCCGGCGACCGGCCGTTAGCCATGCGAAGCAAACTTCTCCAGAGGTGGCATACCAGGGGATTGTTAAGCGGACTTACATAACCGCAGGTTGTCGGTGCAACGATTTGCTCAAGCCTGCCTGAAGCGTCCGCGGCCGCCTTTGACCGCATTGGGTTATGCGTGGGCGTTTGCCGCGGACCAGGTCCGGTCCGTCAGTCCCGGAACATCCTCTCCTCCAGTAGGTAATGCAGGCCGCGCATCCAGCTTTCGTCCGTGTTGCCCCGCATGTCCACGCTGTCTGCCTTCAGCGTCTTGCCTGTGGCGGCATCCTCCACGACCAGGTTCACGTTCAGAATCAGGTTGCTGACCTTCTGCACCCAGCCATAGGCGACCTGCTGCGCCCCGAGTTCCCGCGCCATCTCCAGCTCGCAACCGTTGCAGCCGCGTATGCTGTCCACGCCGGCCAGCTTGCCTTGGACCGGGGTGATGTCCACCAGCGTATAGCGGTCCTGCAGGCCATTCAGGAGTTGCGCGTCCAGGCGTTTTAGCCGGGCTAGCTCCTCCGGGGTGGAGGCGGCGGGAGACGTGTTGGTCAGATGGAAGCCGAATACCGCCAGCCGCGGCCCTTCAGCCGCGCCGGCCGTCAACGGCGCCACGGCCAGCAACGCGAAGCTCATGATGAAAGCGCGAAAGTCCATCTGTATCTCTCCCAGATGGGACTGTGTCCCACCGTACTCGTTGTTCTGCGAAGCCTATCAATCCTTTCGTGTTTCCGCCAGGACGGAGCACACTCCGTCCACAGCAGCAGGGGCAGCCCATGAAGGTCACCATCGAGATCGAGTGCACCCCGGACGAGGCCCGGCAGTTCATGGGCCTACCCGACGTGAAGCCCATGCAGGCCGCGCTCATGGCCCGCATGGAGGCGCAGATGAACGAGGCCGCCGACCGGTTTTCCCCCGATGCCGTTCTGCGTTCCTGGATGTCGCTGGTGCCGGGCACACCGGAGGGCATGCGCGATGCTTTTAGCAGGCTGTTCCAGGCGGGAACAGGAGGCGGCACGAAGGGATAGAGCAGTTTGCAGCCGGGTCCGGCGCGAAGCGGCCGGACATGAAGCTGCAAGT
>CAXTOB010000241.1:0-9330 GCA_964245505.1 uncultured Acetobacteraceae bacterium
GAACCACGTCGGTGAGCGGGAATTAAGACGAGATGACAGCAGGGTCAAGGGGAAAATCACCATCCACCGCATGATGCCGCAGAAACCATGACGCAAACCGCGGTATCCCCTCCGCCAGAGGCGTCGTTGGACGGTAACCTGCATACCGCTCGATGGCCGACAAGTCCGCCAACGTCTCAGCCACGTCAGCAACAGGACGGCTGGCCTCCTGGATCACCGCCGGCCGGCCAAGGCTCACCTCCAGTAGCCGCACCAGCTCCGACACCAGTTCGCCCCGGTTGTTGCCGATATTAAACACCTGCGTCGGCGAACCCGCAGCCGGCGGCCGGTCAAGGCACGCAAGCACCCCGCTCACGATATCATCCACATAGGTGAAGTCACGCCGCAGCCGCCCGCCATCGAACAGCGTAATCGGCGCCCCGCGCATGATCGCAGCCGCGAACATGTAATAGGCCATGTCAGGCCGCCCCCACGGTCCATACACCGTGAAGAATCGCAGCCCCGTCTGCGGCATCCCATACAGGTGCCCATAGGCATGGCTGATCAGCTCATCCGCCCGCTTCGTCGCCGCATAGACCGAAACCGGCGTGTTCACCGGATCATCTTCCGCGAACGGCAGCTTCGTATTCCCGCCATAGACCGAAGACGAACTCGCATAAACAATATGCCGCAGCCCAGACAGCCGCCGGGCCGCCTCCAAGATCGTCACGTGCCCCAGGACGTTCGCCGTGACATAGGCATAAGGGTCAACCAAGGAGTGCCGCACGCCAGCCTGCGCCGCCAAATGCACGACCCGCGTGGCATCTCCAGCCCGGCTAAACGCCTCCCCCACCGCAGCACGATCAGCCACGTCCACCGGCTCAAACCGGAAACCAGGCTTTCCCTGCAAAATAGCCAGCCGCGCCCGCTTCAGGCGCACATCGTAATAAGGGTTCAGGTCATCCAACCCCAGCACGGTTTCCCCACGCGCCAGCAGCGCCAAACACGTATGGAACCCAACGAACCCGGCCACACCAGTGACGATGACGCTCATGCCCGCACCCCGCCCAGGATCCGGCGCAAGCTCATGCCGCCACCCACCCGCCATCCATCGACACGCTAGCGCCCGTGATGGTCCGCGCCGCGTCTGAGCAAAGAAATACCGCCAGCGCACCCAGCGACTCAGGTGTCGTAAACTCCGCCATTGGCTGCTTCTCCATCAGCAGCCGCCGTTTTACGTCCTCAATGGACGCACCCTCGCGCGCCGCGCGATCCGTTAGTTGCGCCTCGACCAACGGCGTCAGCACCCATCCCGGGCAGATCGCATTCACCGTAATACCATCCCCGGCAAGCTCGATCGCGCCGACCTTCGTCAGCCCAATCAGCCCATGCTTCGCCGCGACGTAGGCCGACTTCTGCGCACTCGCCACCAGCCCATGCGCCGAGGCAATGTTGATGATCCGCCCCCACCCCGCCGCCTTCATGCCGGGGATCGCCGCCTGCATCGCATGGAACGCAGCGCTCAGATTGATCGCGATCACCGCGTCCCAGCGTTCCCTAGGAAAGCTCTCGATCGGCGCCGTATGCTGGATGCCCGCATTGTTGACCAGCACGTCCAGCCCGCCAAGCTGCTCCTGCGCCGCCCGCACCAGGGCAGCCACCTCGTCCGGACGCGACATGTCCGCCCCATGATAGCCGACCCGGACGCCATGCAGCCGACCCAACTCATCCCTCAAGGCTTCGATGGCCGCCGGGTCGCCGAACCCATTCAGCATCACGTTCGCCCCGGCTTCCGCCATCGCCCGCGCAATGCCCAGGCCAATGCCGCTGGTGGAGCCGGTGACCAGCACAACCCTGTCCTTCAAGCCCATGCACAACTCCAAAGAAGGCCGCAGGGTGCGGCGCCTACCGCAATGTCGTTTAGGACGCGCCCGGCGTGAACGCCAGCCGGCCTGAGTGCGCCCGCAAACCCCGCATCACCCGCCGGCGTGCAACGCACCCTCGCCATCCCGCGTTGTCCGCCCGCGATCCTCACAGGAGTCACTCATGGCAGACAATCCGAGCCAAATTCCCGACCAGACCGACGGGGCACGGCTGCACAAGACCAACAACGACACCAAGAACAACGCCAAGGCCGCCTCCATGGAGGCACTGCAGGCGCGCCTGGCCGACGGCATCGACCTCGCCTTGGTCACCAAGCAGGCCCATTGGAACCTGAAGGGGCCGCAGTTCATCGGCGTCCATCTCATGCTCGACGGCTTCCGCACCGATCAGGACGAGTGGAACGACATGATGGCCGAACGCATCACCCAGCTTGGCGGCACCGCCCGCGGCACGGTCCATGAAGTCGGGCGCGAAACCAAGTTGCCCCCTTATCCCACCGACATCTACGCCATTGCCGACCACATCAAGGCACTGATCGAACGTTATGCCGCGTTCGCCAATGCAGTCCGGCAGAACATCGACGACACCGCCGACGCAGGCGATGCCGGCACCGCGGACCTGTTCACCGAGGTGTCCCGCGGAATGGACAAGCAGCTTTGGTTCCTAGAAGCCCATACCCAGGAGCCGAGCGGCACCTTCCGCAACTAAGTGCCGGGTTGAGAGTGCGTCGCGCCCAAGTCGCCTGACGCAGGTTTCCAAGCACCGGAGCAGACCCGGCACAAGGTCCGTAACTACCGGAACGCAGCGAACCAGCACCAGGCGACCAGCAAAGCCGCACTATCCCTCCGGCACTAAGCCCAACCTACGGCGCGGCAGCGATAACACACGCCGCGCCGTCTTTTCCTGTATCCCTTGCCCGGCCTGGTCCCTCGCACTAGCTTTGGACCAGGAACGGGAACACAGCATGAACAGTCTGCTTGAGCCGACCCCCCTTCCCGGGTCGGAGGACAACTATTCAGCCCGGGACATCGAAGTCCTAGAGGGCCTGGAGCCAGTCCGTCGCCGCCCCGGCATGTACATCGGCGGCACCGACGACGCCGCCCTGCACCACCTCGCGTCCGAAATCCTGGACAACGCAATGGACGAAGCCGTCGCCGGCCATGCCAGCGTTATCGAGGTCAACCTAGAGCCCGGCAACTGGCTCACCATACGTGACAACGGCCGCGGCATCCCGGTGGACCCGCACCCCAAGTTCAAGCCGCTCAGCGCCCTGGAGGTCATCCTCACCACGCTGCACTCCGGCGGCAAGTTCGGCGGCAAGGCCTACGCGACCTCCGGCGGCCTGCACGGCGTAGGCAGCTCCGTCGTCAACGCCCTATCAGACAGCATGGAGGTCGAGGTCGCCCGCGACCGCATCCTCTGGCGCCAGGGCTATGCCCGCGGCAAGCCGGTGACCAAGCTGGTGAACGCCGGATCCGTGCACAACCGCCGGGGCACCACCATACGCTTCCACCCCGACCCCGAAATCTTCGCCGACCTTACCTTCTCGCCAGCCCGGCTCTATCGCCTATGCCGCTCGAAGGCGTACCTGTTCCGCGGCGTGCGGATACGCTGGTCCTGCGACCCCAGCCTCGTCACGGCTACCCCCGCCATCCCCGCGGAGGCCGTGCTGCACTTCCCCGGCGGCCTACGCGATAGCCTAGAGGAGGACATCGGCGCCGCCGCCCGCGCCGTACCCGAACTGTGGGCCGGCGAAGCCGACCTACCGGCAGCAGCCAACGGCGCCGCCGGCGGGCGCGTCGAGTGGGCCGTCACCTGGCTGGAGGACGCCGACGGCTTCCTGCACTCCTACTGCAACACCGTCCCAACGGTCCAGGGCGGCACGCACGAGACCGGCCTACGCGCCGCGCTGATGAAGGGCCTGCGCGCCTGGGGCGAGGGCCGCAACAACCGCCGCGCCGCCATCATCACCCCCGAAGACATGCTCGGCCACATGGCCGCCAAGCTGTCCGCCTTCGTCCGCGACCCGCAGTTCCAGGGCCAGACCAAGGAAAAGCTGACCAGCCCAGAAGCCACTCGGCTGATCGAACCCGCCCTGCGCGACCGCTTCGACCACTGGCTCGGCGCCAACCCGGCCCAGGCCGACAACCTGCTGACCTACATCATCGAGCGCGCCGAGGAACGCCTGCGCCGCCGCGAGGTGAAGGAAATCGGCCGCAAGACCGCAACCCGCCGCCTCCGCCTGCCCGGCAAGCTGACGGATTGCACCAGGGAAAGCCGCGACGACACCGAGATCTTCCTGGTCGAGGGCGACAGCGCCGGCGGCTCCGCCAAGCAGGCGCGCAACCGGGAAAGCCAGGCCGTCCTTCCCCTACGCGGCAAGATCCTGAACGTCGCCAGCGCCAGCGCCGACAAGCTGCGTGAAAACAAGGAGCTGCGCGACCTCATTGAAGCCCTAGGTTGCGGCGTCGGCAGCGGTTTCGACCTAGCCCGCCTGCGCTACGGCCGGGTCATCATCATGACCGACGCCGACGTGGACGGCGCGCACATCGCCTCCCTGCTGATGACCTTCTTCTACCGCGAGTTGCCGGACCTCGTACGGCACGGCCACCTCTACCTTGCCCAGCCGCCGCTCTACCGGCTAACCCAGGGTGCAAAGTCGGTTTATGCGATGAACGACGCCGACAAGGATCGCCTGATGCGCCGCAGCTTCAAGGCCGGCAGCAAGGTGGATGTCAGCCGCTTCAAGGGCTTGGGCGAAATGCCTATGATGGCACTCAAGGAGACCACAATGGACCCAGCCCGGCGCACCCTGCTGCGTGTCGTCGCAGCAGCCGAGGACCGGGCCGCAACCAACGACCTCGTCGAGAGCCTGATGGGCAGGCGCCCCGAACTGCGCTTCCAATTCATCCAGGAGCGGGCGCGCACGGTGTCCGAGGTGGACGTCTGAGGATTTCCCCCGATCAACCCACCCAAGCACCGGGCGGCAACAATGCCGTGACTCCGCCTGGGTAGCTGACCACTCAGGCGCATATCCATTCCCTGTCCGCCTTTCCGAACCACCCCGGCGGAGTCAACATCGGTTCGGCCGAATTACACCATTGGGCCTGACCCAACGCAGATTGGAACACCAGGAATTTCAATGCCGACGCTGAACCCGCTCGTAACCGGCATCGTGCCGCCGCCGATCCCCGAAGCGCACGCTTGGGCGCAGCGATATGACGGAGCATTCGGCCCACTGCTGGATCTATGCCAGGCAGTACCCGGCTATCCGCCTCATCCCGAACTGCTACAGCACCTCTCGGCCGCCGCCGCAGACACGGCTGCAGCAAAATACGGCCTGATCAACGGCGACGCCGCGCTCCGGGAAACCTATGCCGCCGACCTGTCCCACACCTACGGCGGCGCCATTCACTCCAGCCAAGTCGCCATAACCGCCGGCTGCAACCAGGCGTTCTTCCTAGCCATGATGACCCTGGCACAATCCGGCGATGCCGTCCTGCTGCCGACACCTTGGTTCTGGAACCACCAGCAAACCCTTGAGATGCTTGGCATCGAGGCGCGCCCCCTGCCCTGCACCGCCGATGACGCCTTCATCCCCGATCCCGACGCGGCCGCATCTCTGATCGACCCCCGCGTCCGCGCCATCGTCCTCATCACTCCCAACAACCCCACCGGCGCCGTTTATCCGCCCGAGGTGATCGCCCGCTTCCAATCCCTGTGCCAGCGCCGCGGCATCTGGCTGATCCTCGACGAAACCTACCGCGACTTCCTGCCAGCCGGCCAAGACCGCGCCCACGACGCCTTCACCGACCCAGCCTGGCCCGAAACCGTCATCCAGCTATACAGCTTCTCCAAATCCTACTGCATACCCGGCCATCGCCTGGGCGCCATCACCGCCGCAGCGCCCCTCGTGCTCGAGTTCATGAAGGTGCTGGACTGCATGCACATCTGCCCGCAACGCGCGGCACAGGCAGCACTATCTTGGGCCATCAGTGCCCTCGGAGAGTGGCGGGCAGAGAACCGCATAATCATCAACGACCGCGCCGCCGCACTGCGAGCCGCCTTCCAACGCCTGCCGGACTGGCGCATCGACTCCCTCGGAGCCTACTTCGCCTACGTCCGCCACCCCTTCGGGCCAACGCCGGCGGCACAGGTCGCCGAGAAGCTGGCAGCCACCCATGGCGCGTTGTGCCTACCCGGCAGCGCGTTCGGACCGGGACAGCAAGGCCATCTCCGCATCGCCTTCGCCAACACCGCCCTCGAAGGCATCAGCCAAGTCGCCGACCGGCTCGCAGCACTGCAGCAGGCCGCCTAAACGCCATGCTTCAGACCGGTTCGGTATCCAGCGCATACCCCGCCGCCCGCACCGTCCGCACCACATCCAGCTCGCCATCCCCATTGATGCTCTTCCGCAGCCGCCGGATATGCACATCAACCGTACGCGGCTCCACGTGTATGTCCGGCCCCCATACCGAGTTCAGCAGCTCCTCCCGTGAGAACACCCGGCGAGGATGCTGCATCAGGAACTCCAGCAGCCGGAACTCCGTCGGCCCCAGGTGGATCGGCCGGCCATTGCGCTGAACCCGGTGGGCCGTCAGGTCCATGGTGATATCATGGAACTCGTGCTGCCCACGCACCGGCACCGCCCCAGCCCGGCGCAGCAGCGCCCGCATCCGCGCCAGCAGCGCATCCATGCTGAACGGCTTGGTGATGTAGTCGTCGGCGCCGGTATTCAGCCCGCGCACCGCGTCCTGATCCTCCGTCCGCGCCGTCACCATGATGACCGGCAGGTCGCGTGTCGCCGGGTGGCGGCGTATCTGCCGGCACACCTCGATCCCCGACATGACCGGCAGCATCCAGTCCAGCAGCACGATGTCCGGCACCGTCTCGGCAATCCGGGTCAGCGCCTCCTGCCCATCCACCGCCTCATCCACCCGGAAGCCCTGCTTCTCGAGGTTGTAGCGCAGCATGGTCGCAAGCGACGCCTCGTCCTCGACGACCAGGACCAGCGGCTTCGACATGCCATTTCCACCCGACATCACTCCGCAAGCCTCCGCTCAGCAGTAGGTTCGTTAGGCGGACGCACGACGGCATAGGCCGAGGTGTTCCCCTTGGGCCGCTCATCCGACAAACGCTCCCCGGTAATGGCGTAATACAGGGTTTCCGCGATGTTGGTCGCGTGATCCCCCATCCGCTCCAGGTTCTTGGCGATGAACAGCAGGTGGGTGCAGGCCGTGATGTTGCGCGCATCCTCCATCATGTACGTGACCAGTTCGCGGAAGATGGAGTTATACAGGTCGTCAATCGCCTCATCGGCGTGCCAGACCTGCAGCGCCTTCTTCTCATCCTGCTCACCGATGGCGTCGATCACCAGCTTCAGGTTTTCCTGCACCAGCCGGCAGATGTTCAGCAAACCGGTCATGCTGAACGGCACGCGGAGCTCACTGAGCACGATGCTGCGCTTGGCCACGTTCTTGGCATAGTCGCCGATCCGCTCCATCCCCGCGGTGATCTTCAGGGCGGCGACGATCTCCCGCAGGTCGCTCGCCATCGGCTGTCGCAGCGCCAGCATCCGGATCACCAGTTGCTCCCCCTGCCGGTCGAGCGCGTCAACCGACCCGTCCAGGGCCACGGCGCGGGTTGCAACCTCGGCGTCCCCGGTCCGGATGGCCTCCGTCGCCAGCGCCATCTGGTTCTCGACGATCCCGCCCATCTCCGTCAGCAAGCTGCGCAGCCGCTGCAGCTCCTGGCCATAGCTTTTGACGATATGCTGGGATTCGGACATTGATCTGTTTCCTAACCGAAGCGGCCGGTGATGTATTCCTGGGTACGCTTCTGCCGGGGCGCGGTAAACATCTGCGCCGCCGGCCCAACCTCGACCAACTCCCCCAGGTAGAAGAACGCCACCTGGTCCGCGCAACGCGCCGCCTGCTGCATGTTGTGGGTCACGATGGCGATGGTGAAATCGCGCTTCAGCTCGTCGATCAGCTCCTCGATCTTCAGAGTGCTGATCGGGTCGAGCGCGCTGGTCGGCTCGTCCAGCAGGATCACCTCCGGCCGCACCGCGATGGTGCGGGCGATGCAAAGCCGCTGCTGCTGCCCACCCGAAAGCCCCGTGGCCGAGGTCGTCAGCCGGTCCTTCACCTCACCCCACAGGGCCGCGCGGGTCAGCGACCACTCCACCCGCTCGTCCATCTCCGCCCGCGGCAGCCGCTCGTGCAGCCGCACGCCAAAGGCAATGTTGTCGTAGATGCTCATCGGGAACGGCGTCGGCTTCTGGAACACCATGCCGATCCGGCTGCGCAGGTCGTTCAGGTCCACGTCGGGCGAGATGATGTTCTGCCCGTCCATCATCACCTCACCCTCCGCCCGCTGCCCCGGATAAAGGTCATACATGCGGTTCAGCACCCGCAGCAGGGTGGACTTGCCGCAGCCGCTAGGGCCGATCATGCCCGTCACCTGCTTGGCCGGCAGGTCCAGCACGATGGACTTCAGCGCCCTATTGGTCCCGTAGTAGAAATCGAGGTTGCGTATCGCCACCCGAGCCTGGTTCAGCTCCGCCGCCGAAGTCGCCCGCATCATCCCCATATTATGCCCGGCGCCCGGCTCCGCCCGGCTCTCCACGGTTCGCCCGGCCTGTTCTGACGGCATATTCTAGCTCCGCTTACGCAGGACGACCCGCGCGATGATGTTGACGGCCAGCACGCCCATCGTGATCAGCAATGCCCCGACCCAGGCCAGCTGCACCTGATCGGCATAGGCCGAGCCGGCAAAGTTATAGATGGTCACCGGCAGGCTGCTCATCGGCTGGCTCATGGCCACCGACCAGTTGAGGTTGCCCAGCGAAGTGAACAACAGCGGCGCCGTTTCGCCGGTAACCCGGGCAATCGCCAGCAGCACGCCTGTCAGGATGCCGTCCAGCGCCGCGCGGTAGCAAACGAAGACGATCGCCTTCCACTTCGGCGCCCCCAACGCCACCGCCGCCTCGCGCAGCGCGGTCGGGATCAGCCGCAGCATGTCCTCCGTCGTGCGTACGACGATCGGGATCACCAGGATCGCCAGCGCGACGCATCCGGCCCACCCGGAGTACCCGCCGAACGGCCGCACCGCGAACTGATAGACGAACAGCCCGATCAGGATGCTCGGCGCCGACAGCAGCACGTCCGACACGAACCGCACCGCGTCGCCCAGCCGAGACCCGGCCGCATACTCCGACAGGTAGGTGCCGACCATCAACCCGATGGGCGTGCCGATCAGGGTGCCGACCGACGCCTGGATCAGGCTGCCGACGATGGCATTCAACAGCCCGCCGTTGGACCCCGCAGGCTTCGTGACCTCGGTGAACACCGACAGGTGCAGCCCACCCAGGCCGCGCACGAACAGCGTGAACAAAATCGAAGCCAGGAACAGCAGTCCCACCACTGTAGCCTCCCAGAACAGCACTTTGACCACCGTGTCCGACAC
>CAXTOB010000242.1:0-9328 GCA_964245505.1 uncultured Acetobacteraceae bacterium
GCCCGCCCCCGGCCTGCCGCCGTCCCGCCTGCCGATGCTGGAGCCGGTCTATGCCCGCCTGCAGCCCCTCGCCTACCCGCTGATCCGGATCGCCACCGGCGCATTCCTGATGCCGCACGGCGCGCAGAAGCTGTTCGGCTTCGCCGGCGGCAACATCGCAGAAACCGCCGCCGGGTTCGCCAAACTGGGCCTGCAGCCCTCGCTGCCCCTCGCCTACCTGGTCGGCGCCACCGAGTTCTTCGGCGGCCTCTGCATCATGCTGGGCGTGTTCACCCGCCCGGCGGCGCTGGCTGCGGCGATCATGCTGGGCGTAGCCGTCGTCCTGGTGCACCTGCCCCTCGGCTGGTTCTGGATCGGACGCGGGATGGAGTACCCGCTACTATGGATGCTGCTCTGCATCGCAGTGGTGATGCGCGGCAGCGGGCCGTTGTCCATTGACGCGGCACGTGGGCGGGACGGCTGATCCAGCTACCGGCGCAGCGCCCGGCGAAGCGGTCCGCCCCTGGAGCAGTTTGCAGCCAGGTCCGGCGCAAGGTAGCCGGACCTGAAGCTGCAAGTAATTGTTCACAACCGAAAACCTAAAGCGGTTTGCGTCCGGGCCGGACGCAAACCGCTTTAGCCCGCAAACCTTGACCCACGACGGCCGGTGTCCCCCGGCCTAGCCCCTTCATCGTTCCTTAAGGCTGGACGGCAATCTTCGGCCGCGAACAGCCGAAGGGGCTTCGACACGATGAACAGCACATCTCTGGTGCCGACGGCCGCAGCCACTGTGCCCACCAGCTTCACCGGCCTCATGGGTGCGACGATGCCCGGCGCCATCACCGGCCTGACCCCGCATGATTGGACCGCCGACACCAGCGGACTGTATCACACCGCAACCGACCTGCATGCCGAGTGGCAGGGGATTGAGGCCAAGATGCTCGCCGGCCTCGGCGGCACGCTGACAGCCATCCAGCGGCTTGAGGGCAATGCGGAGGCAGTGTTCGACAACACCGGCCTGGCCAAGCTCGACTTCGCCACCCAGGCGCGCGACCGCGAAGACCTGCAGCGCGAGTTCGACGCCATGGCCGGCGCCCTGACCGAGGCCGGCATCGACGCAAAGGATCCGTTATCCATACCGGACTACCTGACGATGGAGCACACGCTGCAAGGCGACAGCGTCCTGGAGGAGCTTGGCATCCAGGGCCACGGGCTGAATAAGCCCATCGCCGCCCGCTACGACGGCTATACTAACGACATCCAGAACGTGGTGGACAACACGACCCTATACGTCGGGTCCGGCCCGGACCACGGGGAAAAGGCTGTGCCCGACTTCCTGGACGATGTCGTGCTCGGCCACTCGCCGTTCCCGACCGTGCTCATCAACGGCAAGCTGGTGCAGTTGAACCAGAACGGCGCCGCCGAGGACCAGATCGCCACCGCCGTGACGGCGTTCGATCAGGCCGCCTTCACCAAGACCTATACCGCCAGCGACTTCGCCGACCACCTCCCCGCGCCGGTCCCGGCCCCATTGCCCGCGAAGCCAGTCGTGCCAGCCCCGATCCCTACGCCGACCCCGGGCACCCAGCGCGCCTACGACGGCAGCCTGATCCCGGCGACCCTCAGCACTGCGGACCTGCCGCATGTTTGGACGGCAGACTCCACCGGCCTGTATCAAACGGCCACCGACCTGAAGGCCGAGTGGACCGGCTACTACGCCCAGATGCTGGCCGGGCACGGCGCCAGCCTGACCGCGACCCAGCGACTAGAAGGCAACGCCGAAGCCGTGTTCGAGAACACCGGCCTATCCAAGCTGTCTGCCGCCACCCAGGTGCGGGACCGTGAGGACCTGCAGCGCCAATTCGATGCCGAGGCCGCCGCAATGGCCATCAACGCCCGCACGCTAGGGATTTCCGCCGCCGCGCCCTTCACTCAATCGAGCTACCTGGCGATGGAGCACACCCTGCAGTCCAACTCGGCGCTGGAGGAGCTGGCCATCCAGGGCCACGGACTGAACCATCCGTCTTCCGCCAAGTACGACGGCTACACCAACGACATCCAGAACGCGGTGAACAACAAGACCACGTTCGTCGGCGGCGGCCTGGACAACAACCAGACGGCGATCGCCAACCTCCTCGATGACGTGATCCTCGGCCACGCCCCGTTCCCGGCCGTGTTCATCAACGGCAAGTTCCAGCAGTTGAACCAGAACGGCGCGGCCGAGGACCTGGTCAGCAAGTCGATCGCCGGCCTGAACGAGGCGGCATTCACCCGGACGTTCAAGGCATCCGATTTCAAGCAGGCCTAGAGCATGTTCGGATTAAACAGCTTCGTTTGACCGAACAAATGCTCGCAAAACAATAGCTAGTGCCCCATCATTCCTGATTTGAGAAGTATAGCCGTCAGCTTTGGCCCGAGCGTTGCAGTGCGTAAACATGTCACATCAGTGCTGACGCTGCACTAGAGCGAGCTTGGTGCTTCTATCTGCACCAAACCCGCTCTAATGCCTATGGCAGGGGCTGGCACGCCGCCGCCAGCCAGTCCCGCGCCGAACCCTCCAGCAGCGGCCCAACCTCCCGCATCACGCGGGCATGATAGGCGTCCAGCCAGCGCCGTTCCTCCCCCGTCAGCATCGCCGGCTCGACCAATCGCCGGTCGAACGGGGCCAGGGTCAGCGTCTCGAACCGCAGGAACGGCTTGCGCGCCTCGGGCACCTCGGCCGCCTGCACCATCAGCAGGTTCTCCAGCCGGATGCCGTAGGCGCCGGGCATGTAGTAGCCGGGTTCGTCGGACAGGATCATGCCCGCCTGCAGCGGCACCATCTTGCCCGCTCGGGACAAGCTGCAAGGACCCTCATGCACCGACAGGTAGCTGCCGACGCCGTGCCCAGTGCCATGATCATAGTCCAGCCCAACCTGCCACAGCGACCGCCGCGCCAGCGCATCCAAGTGCGGACCAGACACGCCAGCCGGAAACAGCGCGGCGGCCACGGCGATGTGTCCCTGCAGGACTCGGGTGAAACGGTCCCGGAGTTCCGCTGGCGGCGCGTTGGGGCCGGTCCAGACAGTGCGGGTCACATCCGTAGTCCCATCTGGATACTGGGCGCCGCTATCAATCAAGTACACCTCATCCGCCCGCAGGGACCGGTCGGTCTCAGGGACGGCGCGGTAATGGATGATCGCGCCGTCCTCTCCCGCGCCGGAGATCGCCGGGAAGCTCTCCCCCCGGAAGTCCGCCACATCCCGGCGGAACTGCACGAGCCGCTCCGCCGCGCCGACCTCAGACGTCAAGCCGGCCCTGCCGTCCAGCCAGTGCAGGAACCGGCATACCGCAGCGGCATCACGCCCGTGCGCCGCGCGGGCGCCAGCCTGCTCCACCGGGTTCTTGCACGCTTTCGGCAACGCGCAAGGGTCCGGCCCATCCACCACCGTTGCCCCGGCGGCGCGAAGCGTCTGGGCAAACCACGCCGCCGACCCGGCGCCATCCACCCGCACCCGCTGTCCCGTCAGCGCGCCCAGGGCATGCGGCAAGTCCTCACGCGTATGCAGCGCGACGTCCGCTCCCAGCCAGTCCCGCGCCGCGTCCAGCTTGGCCGGGTCCATGAACAGCGACGCCGTCCCATCCGCCCGCACCAGCACGAAGCCGAGCGCGAACGGGGTATAAGCCACATCCCCGCCACGCAGGTTCAGCAGCCAGCACAGCGACGCCGGGTCGGTGATGACAGCCGCATCCGTCTTGGCGCCGCGCAGCGCCTCAGCCACCGCCGCGCGCTTATCGGCCGATGCGACCCCAGCCAAAGCCAGAGGATGCGGCACCGCAGGCGCACAGGGCGGCGCGGGCCGGTCCGTCCAGACGGCATCCAGCGGGTTGAACGCCACCGCCGCCATCACCAGCCCGGCGTCGGAGTAGCGGCGCAGCCCCTCCTCGCTGATCAGCCAGGGATCGTAGCCGATCCGCCCGCCCGGCGCGGCAGCGGCCAGCCAATCCTGCGGCGGCTGATCAACGATGTGCAGCAGCTCAAACGCCGTGGGATCGACCTGCGATGCAAGCTGCAGCGTATAGCGCCCATCGGTGAACGCCGCCGCCCGGTCGCGCAGCACCACAGCCAACCCGGCGCTGCCGGTAAAGCCGGTCAGCCAGGCCAGCCGCTCCGCACAGGGCGGCACATACTCGCCCAGATGCTCGTCGGCGCGCGGTACCAGGAACCCGTCCAGACCCATTTCGGCCACGACCCGCCGCAGTGCCCCAAGTTTCAGGAATTGTGGCTGTGCCAAGGTCACTTCGTTCACAATCTCTTCACAATTGCATAGCTTTGTCATTTCGCATGCCTTTAGCGCATGGCTGGTGAGGGCACTTTGCGTGCTGCACCGCAACATTCCGAGCGCATATACCGTCTGCCGCGACTGCCCCGCAAATTTCCAAACGCCGGGCCACGCGGCTCGCAAACCTTTGAGGACTCGTTATGAACGCCCCGATTTCCAAGCAGCATCTCTCGCTTCTGATGTCTGACAGCCTGACCTATCGTGAGCCCGCCGTCGAGGCCGGGAACCGCCCGGCAGCTACCGGCCTGTTCGCCCGCCTACGCGCGGCATGGGCCCACCTCGTCAGCCTGCCGCAGCGCCGCGCCGTGCTGGATGAGTTGTCCATGCTCACTGACCGCGAGCTGTCCGACATTGGCCTGAACCGCAATGAGCTGGGCCGTGTGTTCGACCCGCGCTTCGCCCAGGCGCGCCAGCGTTCCGTCAGCAGCTACAGCGCCTGATCCCGTCGGCATGTCCCTGACCTGGCGCCCCGTGCACCAGGCCAGGGCCGGCTGACATCCGACCGCCGTCGAGGCAGGAAATCCGGTCTGCCGCCCCGCACAGACCAACTTGTGCATGTAGTAAGGGCCATTCCGCCCACCGCAATTACGGCGTGATCGCCGACCTGACCATTGCCTCGCCTTCGTCCCGCAGCCGTGCACGGGACGCGTCCCGCGTGTAAAACATGTGCCCGCCTGGTATCGCCAGCAGCCGGGCCCGGCTGGCAAAAGCCGGCGGCAACTGATCCAAAACCATCTTACTGGCGAAGTATGGCGTTACGAGGTCATAAAGCCCGTGAATGATCAACACCGTCAGCCGCGGATCAAAGGCCAGCGCGGTCCGCAACGCCGATACGCTCTGCGCTCCCTGCTGCTGCGTGCTGTAGGTCCACCCGCGCATCACGTCGCTGCTCAGCAACTCGTATTGCGGCGCCCCGTCCGGTCGCCAGCCCAGCCGGTTGGCATACAGGCCGGACACTGCCGATCCCAGCACGGGCCGCAACGCGTCCAGCACGGCATCCGGTTCCTCGATGAACGCCGACGTCGGCAGGGGATCAAGTCCGGACGTGGAAAGGTCATAGGCGCTGGCAATCCGTCCGGGCTCACGCTCCCGCCGTTCGGTGAACCAATCCACCCGTCCACCCCGGCGCTGCACCAGTTCAACAGGCAGGCCCGAAAGCGCCGCCACCCGGTCCGACATGCGGCGAACCGCCCCGGCATTCCCGGCGCCGCGCAGGAAATCCTGCAAGTACTCACCTGTGGCATAGGCCTCGACGTCCGCCACCGCCTCCCGCGACGTGGCGCCGCGCTTAGCCGCAGCCATGACCGGCAGTCGCGTCAAGAAGAAATATGGCTCCCACTCAAACGCACGGCTGTTGAAGTCCAGCAGCGGCGACAGCAGCATCATCCCACGCAGTGCGACGCCCTGGTCCACCAGGGCGCGAGCCAGGCGCGGCCCACGGAAGCCGCCGTAGCTTTCGCCGACATACACCTTCGGGCTGGCCAGCCGGCCATTCATCTCCAGCCAATAGCGCATCACTGCGGCCAGCATCGGGATCTCACCGTTGGTGGACCAGATGCGCCGTCGCGAAGCGTCGCCGTTACTAAGCAACCGGCTATAGCCGGTGCCCGGCGGATCAATGAACACCAGGTCGGTAAAGCGCAGCCAGGTTTCCGCATTCGGCACCAGGTCCGGAAACGCGCTAGGCGACAGCGTCCCGTCTTGCGTCAGCGGCACGCGCCAGGGTCCGAGCGCCAGCAGGTTCAGCCAAGCCGACGCAGCGCCTGGACCGCCATTGATTGCGAACGTCACCGGCCTCGTGTCCGGCGCCGCACCGTCAAGCATGAAGGCAGTCGTCACGACGTCCGACTCTGTGACCCCGTCGCTCTCGGTCATATGGTGGGTGCTGACCTGAGCGTGGAAAGCCAGGCTGCCGCCGGGCAGCTCGACCTGATGGCTGGTCGTCTTATCGGGAACGCGCGATACGGCGTTGCGCGCTGACGGCGCGACCTGGCCGGCTGTTGAAGAAGCAGCCGGTGCCGCAGGTGCCCCAGACACCGGTGCAGCCGCGGGAGGCGCGATCGACACAGTCGCACCACTTGCCGACGGCAGCTTCTCGCCACCAGCAGCCCCACGCACGGCAATAGCCGCCAGCAGCACCGCGAACGGCAAAACATAGCGGATCGCCATCCAGGACACCCCAGCACGCCGCATCGTTGCGGACACGTATGGTATGCCTAGCCGGCGGCGGGATGCCAATCACCCCGCCCGTCATGTTTTGTGCTGCCGGGTCAGGCCCGGCCGGACATGCCCTCATGCGGCCCATACTCGGCCCGCAACTCGCCCGAGCGGATGCTGCTCACCGCATTCTGCAGCACGCCCACGATGGCATCGTCCCCCATCGTCCGCGCCAGCAGTCCCAGCGAGCCGCCCAGCAGCGCCGACGCAATGGCCAGTGCGCTCAGGTTCTGGCCCATCATGTATTCGATGGCCTTGTCCACCACGGCGCCGGCATGGCTCAGGTCGGCGGGCGGTGCATCGGCGTGCCCGGCTTCGGCCCCATTATGCTCGCTTGGCATCGGCAAAACTCCCTTTCTCAAAACATGGCGACGCCGCTGCCCCATCCAACCCTGGCCCCCGGTTAATGCGCCACCACCGGCTCGGCCAGTTCCCCCTGCTCGGCCTGCAGCGCCCACATGCGGGCATACAGGCCACCCTGCGCCAGCAGCGAGGCATGAGTGCCCCGCTCCGCCACCCGGCCCTCCTGCAGCACCAGGATCTCGTCGGCATCCACAACCGTGGACAGCCGGTGGGCGATCACCAACGTAGTACGGTTGGCGGCAACAGTGCGCAGCGCCGCATCGATCTCGCGCTCCGTCCGGCTATCCAGCGCGCTGGTCGCCTCGTCCAGGATCAGGATGCGCGGGTCCTTCAGGATGGTGCGGGCAATCGCAACGCGCTGCTTCTCGCCGCCCGACAGCTTCAGCCCACGCTCACCGACCCGGGTGTTGTATCCCTCCGGCATCCGCATGACGAAATCGTGCACCTGCGCCAGCTTCGCCGCCCGTTCGATCTCGTCCTGCGTGGCGCCGGGGCGGCCATAAGCGATGTTGTAGCCAATGGTGTCGTTGAACAGCACGGTATCCTGCGGCACGACGCCGATGGCGGCACGCAGGCTGGTCTGCGCCATGTCGCGCACGTCCACGCCGTCGATCTCCACTGCGCCCTCCGTCACGTCATAGAAGCGGAACAGCAGGCGGCTGATGGTGCTCTTCCCCGCGCCGGTCGGCCCAACCACCGCCAGCTTGGCCCCCGGCGCTGCCGTGAAGCTGACGCCATGCAGGATTTCGCGGTTAGCGTTGTAGCCGAAATGCACGTTACGGAACGCCACCGTGCCTGCATGCCCCAACGCCGGCCGCGCCGGCAGCACCACTGCTCCCGGCAAATCCGCGACCTCCTGGTTCACCGACATCAGGCGGAACATCTGCTCCATGTCCACCAGCCCCTGCTTGATCTCCCGGTAAACGAACCCGAGGAAATTCAGCGGCTGATAAAGCTGCATCAGGTAGGTGTTGACCAGCACGAACTGCCCGACCGTCATCGTCTTCGCCTGCACCCCGTCCGCCGCCATCAGCATGACCAGCCCGAGGCCGAGCGCGATGATAACCGCCTGGCCGAGGTTCAGCATATTGAGCGTAACCTGGCTCTTCACCGCCGCCCGCTCGTAACGGGCACGGGCCTCGTCAAAGCGCCGTGCCTCATGCGCCTCATTGCCAAAGTACTTCACGGTCTCGAAGTTCAGCAGGCTGTCCACGGCCTTGGTCTGCGCGTCGGAATCAGTATCGTTCATCAACCGGCGGAAGCGGACGCGCCAATTGGTGAAGGCGAACGTGAACCCGATATACAGCATGACCGCCGTAAAGGTGACGGCCGCGAACCGCCAGTCGAACAGCTTCCAAAGGATGGCCGTGACCATCAGCACTTCCAGCAGCGTCGGCAGGATGTTGAACACTGCCAGACGCAGCACGGCCTCGATCCCCGTCGTCCCGCGCTCGATGGAGCGGGACAGGCCGCCGGTCTGACGGTCCAGGTGGAAGCGCAGCGAAAGCTTGTGCAGGTGCTCGAACGTCTGCAGCGCCACCTTGCGGACCGTGCTCTGCTGCACCGACGCGAACACCGCGTCCCGCAGCTCCGCAAATCCGGCAGAGGCAACGCGCAGCAGCGCATAGGCGATAATGAGGCCAAGCGGGATCGTCAGCGGATGGTCGCGCGGCGCCAGCGCATCCACCGCATGCGAATACACGATGGGGATATAGACCGTCGCCACCTTGGCCAGCACCAGCATGATGACGGCCAGCACCACGCTGATCCGCGCACGCGGCTCGCCCTTGGGCCAGAGATACGGAAGCAGGGAGGCGACGGTCTGGAAGCCAGTCCGGTGCGGCTGCATGGCAGCAGCCACAGGAACGGTATTGGGAGATCTCATGCCGGGGATGTGGCCTCTGCCACGCTGTTCAGGAAGGTGCCAGGCCTGGGATGGACTGGCGATGTGCCTATAACGACAACATGCCAGACCTGTTCCGCCACATCGCCGCCTGCAACAATGCCGTCATCCCAGGGACGCGGCTGCCATTTCGCCTTGACGGCGTTGCGGTCGGCTGGGTCCTGCCGGACCTCGCTGACGCATTATTCGCAGTTGGCGCCAGCTCAGCGGCAGGCGGCATAGAACTGCCGCCGGCGCGCCTGGACGCAGCCACGCGCGCCCTATCCGATGCCGGGCGCTTCCGCTGGCGCGATGAGGCCTTCGACATACGCGCTGACCCGGACGGCCCCGTACTGGCGCAGGTGGACCGCGGCGCCCTGCCGGCCCTGGGCATCGCCGCCGAGGGCGTCCACGTGAACGGCCTGGTCGAGCGCCCGGACGGCCCCTGGATGTGGCTCGGCCGCCGCGCCGCCGACAAGCTGCTGGACCCCGGCAAGCTCGCCCCCATCGTCGGCGGCGGCGGATCGGCCGGGCTGCCCCCAGCGGAAACGCTGATCAAGGCAGC
>CAXTOB010000243.1:0-9310 GCA_964245505.1 uncultured Acetobacteraceae bacterium
GTCGTCCTGGTATGGGGCGCTTGAGTTGGAGGTGTATCGCCGGGCGGGCGGGGTGGAGTGGGCGGCAGCGTTGCAGGCCATGACGCCCAAGTCGGTCGGGATCGAGATCGCCACGGGGCAGGCGATGAGCAACTACATCGCACTGGCCAATCTCAAGCTGAACCAGCAGATCGCGGCGATGATGGCCGCCAACAATGCCGCTACGGCAACCCGCGACCTGCGGCCGGTCGGCTCCATGCCAAGCCCGCAGATGGCCTCGCAATAACCTCAGCCGGGAGAACACCCATGTCAGAAGCCATCAGCACGCCCAGGGAACCCCCTGCGCGGGTTCCCGCATCGCCGCCGGAAGGCGAGCGGCCTGCATCCGCCACGGTGCCGCCGAAGGAGGCCGAGCAGCCCAGGAAGGAGAGCGATCCGATGCTCGAACTCCTCGGCAAGCTTGCGAAGGTCTCGACGGTGATTGCCGCCCGTGATCCAGGGATGGCGAAGGGCCTGAACCAGCTCGTGGAGCAGTCGGCGGAGCCAGGCCGGGCTGCACAGCCGATGTTCCGCACCCAGGTCGCCTACATGCTGCAGGACGTGGAGAAGCTGGCCGGCACGACGGCCATCTCTGTCCCGGCGGAACTTCGGGTCGAACTGTCGAAGCTGGCGGCTACCAGCCCAGGGCTGGAGAACCGTCAGATGGAGGCACTGGTCAGGGGCACGCCGGACATCGACGACCGCAGCGTGATCCGTGACGTTCGGCGTGCGGCGGCGACGGTTGCTGCATCGGCCGACCAGAACTCACCGCAGGTGAAGGAGACGATTGAAGTCCTGGAGAACCGGATGCGGCTGGCAACAAGGTTCTCCGCACAGAGCGACACCGGCGCCGGCCCGGGTATGGAGACGCCCCGCGCCGTCTCTGCCGAACGCCAGACCGCTGCGGCCGAGCGGGTTGCAGCAGGACCGGGAGCTACCAGTGCCTCACGTCAGCCAGAACCCGCAAACCCAGAGAAGGTGCGGACAGCGGCATCCCCAGGGGATGATCCGCGGCAGACCGAAGACAAACCATCAAGATCGCCACAGCCATCAGAGGGCAATCGGCCTGAAACCGTGAGTATCCCAACTCAGTCTGCCAGCAAACCCAAAGGGTTCCTGTCCAGCATGATGGACAACGCCCGACCGCCATCCGGAGGGCGTAGCCCGTGGGAGCCGCCACCAATCAACATGAAGCTTCGTGTGGCATCGTTCGAGGAGGCCATGGCAAAGGGCCGCACCGACCAACACATCCGGGCAGCCGAGAGATCGGGCGTCGCGCTGATGCAGTCCATGGAGACCTTCATGACCGGTCCCGGCGCCGGGGTGCTGGGCAAGATCGAAGCGGCGGCCAGCACCGAGCCTGACGGAATGAGGACGGTCATGTCGGAGATGCAGCCCGGCGGCCGGTATGCCAGCCTGCGGTCGGAGTTCGACAATGCGCTCCAGCAGGATCGCGTCTTCGCGGCATCCTTCAACGCCGTCGAGAAGGCGGCTGGGCGATACGGGCAGGACCGCTTGACCCTGGCGTCCGACTTCCAAGCCCGCAAGCTCGATGCAGGCCAACTCGATGCCCGCTTCCAGCAAGCCGACGCGGCGATCGGCGAGGCAGCCGAGAAGATTCCGGGTCGTGCGCCAGGGCAGAACGTCATGGCCGAGATGGCGGAAAAGGTCAGCGAGATGCTGTCCAAGGCTGTCGAGCGTGTGCGGCAGGCTTTCGGCAAGGAGGTCGAGGCCGGACCGAAGGCATCGTCCTCCCCTGGCATGTCGCCTTGATCCAGAGCCGCTGATCCGCCTGGCGGCGTTCGCAACGCCAGCACGCATCCTTGCAGGAGTATGAACCCTGCGAGGATGCGATGCGCCGTTCTTGGACACTCCCACTTGCCCTAATGCTCCTGTGCGTCGCGGACGCCGCGCATGCCCAGACGGGTAACTCTTACCAGACTACTTGGTCGGCTCTTTCGCCCGGCAACGATTGGGCCGCCCAAGTTCTGCGGTCCCTGTTTCCCATATCGAACACCCCTGGCCTCCCAGGGATCGGCGCGGCGGCCACGGTCATCGGCAAGATGGTCGGCCAGCTCACCGGCTACATCATGGCCATCGCCGTGGTGTTCGTCGCCTACTCCACCATCCTACAGATCCACCGGGCGGCCGAAACGGGACGGGTGCTCAGCAACACCACCAGCTCCTGGGCACCGGTGCGGCTCGTCTTGGCCTTAGCGATGATGTTCCCCTTGCCTTCCGGCTTCAGCTCGGGGCAGGCAGCGGTCATGCAAGCGGCCATGTGGGGTATCGGCATGGGACGCACGGTCTATACCAGCGCGATCAAGGCGATCGGGCCGGATGCAGTGCCGATCGCCCAGCCGATGATGCCTGGCACCAAGCGCATTGTGGCGGGATTGATGGAAAACGAGCTGTGCCGCGCCCTCATCAACGTGGCATCCAACAACCCGAACCTCGTGCCAGCCCCGCAGCCGGTGAGTAGCAACACTGCAGGGAGCAGCGCCATCAGCGGCGACTATGTGAGCTGGATCTACGGCATGAGCACTGGCGACGACATCGGCTCGCCCGTATGTGGGTCCGTCACTCTCCGCCAGCCCAACCCTGCCGCCACCAACTATGCCGGTGTCTCGGTCGATATGGCGACACGGCAGCAGACCGCGCTGACGCGGGTTGTCCAGGCCAGCATCCGGCCCGCGGTCCAGGATGTCGCACAGCAGTTCTGGACCAGCCGGCAGGCCAACTCCCTCAGCCCGCTCATGGACACGATGGTGAGTGCCACGGCGGACTACACCAACCAGCTGACCGCGGCAGCCACGGCGGCGATGCAGGGCCTGCGAAGCAGCATGGCTTCGTCGGATGATGCGCGCGGGGGCGCCCTCGGCCTGACCGCCAACCAGCAGAAGATGTCGGACCTCGGCTGGACCTCCGCCGGCGCCTACTACGTGGAGATCGCGCGCCTGAATGGGCAGACCCTCTCGCTGCTCTCCGCAGTGCCGACCGTGGGGGCGCCCAGCTACCAGGGCCTTGGTCCCAGCCTCGGCAGCGACCTTGCTCCCCTTGTCCAGTCGGCCCTGGCGTTCCAGACCAAGCTGAACAACTACGTCCAGACGGCCGACGCAACGGATGCTGCGGGGGGCAACTCCGAACTGTTCAGCGGGGCTACGCCAGGCGGTGACGGCGCCAGCACGATCGAGCAGGTGTCGCGCAGCCTACGGCTGAACGAGCGCGTGCTGAACGCCATCACGATCGCCATGTCGCCTTCGACCGGGACCGGCTGGACCGATCCGTTCGGTGCGCTCATCAACCTTGGCCAGACGCTCACCCTCACGGCCCTCTCTGCCTTGGGCCTGGCTGCCGTCATGGCATCCACGACGGCCACCGCTGGGACTGCCGTGTGGAACGTGCTGACCCTGAACTGGGCCGCCGCAGGAGCCGCAGTGTCCGGCCACCTGGTCATGAGCTTCCTTGGTACGCCGATCTTCTACGGTCTGATGTGCATGCTCGTGCCGGGCCTGCTCATCGCCTACGTGCTGCCGATGATCCCGTTCGCCATGTGGGTCGCCGGCGTCGCCGGCTGGCTCATCCTGGTCTGTGAGGCGGTCATCGCCGTCCCGCTCTGGATGTTCGCCCACCTTACGTTCCAGGGCGAGGGGCTGCACGGGCGGGGGATCGAAGGATACGCCCTGCTGTTCAACGTCCTGTTCCGGCCGGTGCTCATGCTGTTCGGCCTGTTCCTCGGCTACTTCGTGTTCAGCTCGATGTCCTGGCTGATGATGCAGGGCTTCGGGATCGCAGCCGGCTTCGCGCTGTCCAACGGCTGGTTCGTCACCAACATGCTGGGCGTGATCGTGCTGGTCTGCATGTTCGTGCTGATGCATATCACCCTGGTCCTCGTCTCATTCCGCCTTATCAGCGTGGTGCCGCACCAGGTCGTGAAGCTGATCGGGGTCCAGCCAGCCAACCGGGTGGACATGGATCAGTTCGGCAAGGATGTTGGCGTAATCGGAACTGCAGGCGCCATGAAGGCCATCCAGGGAGGAGCGAATGCTGCGCTGACTACGGCCAAGAAAGGTAGTGAGGCAAGGCAGCTGATGCTGGCGAATGGAGGTGGAGCTGGTGGCTCCAATGGTGGTAATGGCGGTCGTAGGACAGGCGGGGGTGACACGACCTTGGCAGCGGCAGCAGACGTTGCTCCGCCGGCTTCAGAAGAGGGATAGCAAGTGGGCGACCTAGCAACAGGCTACATCCTCGGGCAGATGGCCGAGGGCTACTTCAAGGGCATGGAGGAAACCGCGGTGGAAGTGATGTCACCGCGGCCAGCGGCGGCGCAGCAGGGTATTAACATCGAGGTGCTGCTCGCAGAGAACCAGGCGCTTCGCAATGACAATGCTCATCTGCGAGCCGTCAACGCCTCCGTTGAGGAGTACGTTGGTCGCCTTGAGGCTTGGGGTGGCCGTCTCCGCGCGGAACTGGTCGAGATCAAGGGCCGCTGACCGCGTTCGCAACAAGCGCCTGCATGGTGTCTCTCAGGCAACCCCGGAGAGACACCATGAAGCCCACCCTACTCACCGCTGCCGCGGCGTCCCTGGCCGCACTGGCTGGATGCTCCAGCGGCAACTTGAAGTCGGCGAAGGACTACAACGTCCCTTCCCCACCCGCTGTCCTGCACCCCGACTACAATCCCTATGCAAAATATGGGGAGGCAAACGCCACCTGGCGTCCGCCCGTCATAGACCGCGACGGCACGATCCAGAAGCCGGCTGAAGCTTCCTCGCAGTGGGACCGGCCGAACTATGAAGGTTCAGGATGGGCGACTGGGGCGGCTCGCTCGGTGTTCAGCGGACCGCCCGGCACGTTCTAAGCTTGAAGAAGGGCTTACGAAGGATGGACGGCCGGGCCTGAGCCTAGCTGTCCATCGCCACCCCAAGCCGCGCCCGAAGCGCCAGCTCGGCGCGCAGCTTCGCGTCCTCAAACGACGGCGCCGGTCCACCTACCGTCGGCCCGTCCACGTCGCCAGGTCCCCACAGGCACCAGCTCACCTTCGGCATGCACGCCGGCACCTGGTCGAGGTAGCGGTCCCCCATCTCGACCACCAGCAGGCGATAGTCGCCGCACTCGGCCGTGGCGGTCTGTGTGGGTCCATCGCCCGCCCGATGACGACCAGGCACCCACAGGCACATCGGCAACGAGCCGCAGGCCGGAGCGCCTTTCAGTGCCCGCTCCATGCGAAGGCTGGCCAGGTCTTTCAGGAAGTCCTGTCCCGATGGGTCGGCCGGACGCTGGCGGCTCATGACGGCCACCAGCTATCCTCGGTCGCCAGGAATTCCCGGGCCGATCCCAGCCGCCTCGTCCGCACCTGCCAGTTGACCAGGGCATTGTAGAAAGCGGCAAGGAACAGAGCCGTGCAGAAGCCGACCAGACCAAGGACGTAGGCATAGCTGACGTAGCTGGGCTGCAGCAGCGCCACATAGACCCAGGTCATGAAGAACCCTGCCCCGCCGACGAGATAGGTGTAGGCCGCCGTCGCTGATTGCCTGCGCCGGTTGGCGAGCTGCCGCATGATCTCGGCCTCCGAGGCCCCGGAGAGGAAGGCGATCGCTGCCAGGTCGAGGCCGTGGTCCTCCTCGACCTGGATGCGCGGGTCACGTTGCGGTCCGGCGCGGATGATGTCCGTCAGCCGGCCGATAACCTGCGCGCCCTGTGCGACCTGCCGCGGGTTGAAGGCGTCAACCGGGCCGCGCAGCAGCGTTCCCAGGGTGCCCCACAAGCCGCGCCGACTGCCGCCGGGCGGCAGCACCTGCTTTGCCATGGTCAGCCTCCCATCGAGGCGACAAGGGCCTCAAGGTTGTCCGGCAATCCCATGGCAAGGCCCTCGGTGCCATCAGACTTGCGCCAGACCAGCGTGGGCGTGCCGCGCAGCTTGAGGGCCTCTGCGGCAGCCATGTTCTGCGCGAGGCGAGCTGTCGCGTCCGGTCCTGCTGGGGGGAGAGGCTTGGTCTGCTGATCACGCCACGCCGCAGCGATCTGGTCGGCGGGCAGGCTCAGCAGGCCCTTGGCGGCGATCGTGCTCCGTCCCTGGTCCTCGTAGTCCAGCACGGACAGCGGGATCACCGCGACCTGCAGCTTGCCGGACGCGACGTAGGGACGGAGCTGGTCCATCGCCCTGACTGAGAAGCTGCACAGGGGGTCGATGAACAGGTAGAGCCTTGGCGCCGTGGCCGGCCCGGTCGTGCCGAAGACGGTGGCCTCCGCAGCCTTCAGCGCGCCTTCGGATGGCTTGCCTGCGGCTTGGTCAGGGGCTGGCGGGACTGGGGCGGGTGCCGCGGGTGAGCCGATCGTCACCGTGGGAATCGTGCCCTCGATAAGCGACACTTGGCCGCGTGTGATGTTGCGGCCGGCAGAGTCCCACATCACACCTCCTACGGCCGCTTGTCCGTCTGGAGTGAGGTAGAAAACCTGGAAGGTGCTGCCGTTCCGCGCGAAGACGGTCTGCAAGCCATGCTGCACACCGAGGTCGAGAAGCTGGGCACCGTTCGACGCGATGCGCCGCAGCGCTGGCACACGCTCTATCCGGTCGGCCCCAATCGGCGTCAGGCCCTCGGTGGTGGAGGCAGCCGTGATGGCTCGGGCAGAGGATTCGGAAGGCGGCGAGGCTGCGTCCGCAGCGGTCTGCGGGACCGCGCAGCTTGGTGCCGAGATCGCGATTGTGGGTGTGAGTAGCAGGCTGGATGCCAGTAAGAGGGCGCGCATGGTAGTCTCCTTTGTCCTCCGACAGGGTAGGAAGGTCTGTTGCGAACGCAGTTAAGGGTTGTGTCCGAGCTGCTGTCGCGCACGAGGACGTGCAGCTCGGCCTCGACCCGCTGACCCGGCCCGATCCGCACCAGCGGCGTCTGACAGTGCGCCAGCACTGCCTCAGCGTACAGGCTTCGCACGCGCCGGTCAGGCCGGACGCGGCTCCGGCGTCCGCTTCAATCACAAGCAGCACCTGGCCGCTATGACGTTTGCCCCAACTACTTTGCAGTGCTGGCACCATAGGCAGATGCTGGGCGCGCTTGGACTTTAGTGGGATTTTGGGCCTGGCAGGCCCCCCACCCGGTCGGTTCGAGTCGTACTCAACCTTGACGGTGGATTGGGACAGAGGGCGCTTGGATGGCCCACAGGCGCACCTTGGACTTTGGCGGGGGAAGCCTTGGACTTTAGCGGGGTATGGTCGTATATGTATCAGTATCTTAGACGACTGATCCCCAGGACTTTAGCGGGACATACTAATACTTAGAATCTCTACTATCTTGCTAATATCGGTTCCCACTAAAGTCCAACTGGACACGATGGGCAATTAAACCCACTCTGGTTGAGTGACGCTAGGGTGCGGTCCAGATGGGAACGGTACACAGGCTACTCGAACAGCATGGCAAGCACAGGGCGCTCCAGTTGCTTGATGGAGAGGCAGACAGGCGAGCCGTTGAGGCAGCAGCTCAGTATATGAGCGATGAGGACGGAGGCATCGGCTTCATCTTCTCAGGGTGGGCGCAGGCAGCCCTCCCGCATCGCAGGCTAGAGGACCATGCAGTCTGGCAGCTAGACACCGAACGAGTGACGTTGCTGGTCGAACCCGGCAGACGGGCCGTCGCCGGGGGAGAGCCTCAATGGGTCGGTGTCCCATTCGGTTCTCGCGCCCGCCTCATCATGCTTTACCTGCAAAGCGAGGCGCTGCGGACCAAGTCGCGCGAGATCGAGTTGGGCCGCTCCCTGAACGCCTGGCTCGTGCGGATGGGCATCCCAGTGGGCGGCAAAAGCTTCAAGGACGTACGCGAGCAGGCAGAGCGTATTAGTCGTTGCCGCCTCAGCTTTCACATGCACACGGGCACGCGGCAGGGCTTGGCGAACCAGAATATTGTGGACTCCGCAATGTTCATCGATGAGCGTGACACTGCGCAGGGCACCCTTTTCCTGGAAACGGCAAAGTTGAGTGAGACCTTTTTTGAACAGCTCCAACGCCACCCAATGCCGATTGAGGAGTCGGCGATCCGCTCAATCAACAACAACTCGATGGCGCTGGATGTTTACTGCTGGCTTGCTTATCGGCTCCACATCTTGACGACGCCGCGGGCTATCACTTGGAAGGCGCTGCACGCCCAGTTCGGGACGGGCTTCGCCCGGCTTGACCACTTCCGGACGAAGTTCCTGGAGAACCTGGCCCTGGCGCTTGCGGTCTATCCGGCGGCAGAAGTGGACGCCGACACGAAAGGGCTGACGCTGAAGCCGTCCCGACCACCCGTGGCACCCCGGATCGTCGGAGTAGCAGGCAGCAAGTAAGCATTTCAGAAACCGGTCCCCACTAAAGTCCAAAGTGTTGCCAGCAAATCGTTCGCCAGCCTCTTTGGTGGCACACAATCTACCAGCCTACAGGAGGTTCGCTCAACAGATCAGCCGGGTAGTGCTGCTGGGCACGCGGTTCACGATGGAGTCTCGCCTGTTCGGCCGCCTGGAGAACCTGAACGTGATTGACCTCGTGCCATCCAATGTGGACGAGG
Source organism: uncultured Acetobacteraceae bacterium (assembly GCA_964245505.1). GTDB lineage: Bacteria > Pseudomonadota > Alphaproteobacteria > Acetobacterales > Acetobacteraceae > DASWOJ01. The sequence continues at coordinate 8,553 of CAXTOB010000243.1, forward strand.
TTCATCGCATCTACCTCTCGATTGCCAGCGACGAGTGGGCCTCGCCGGCAGACACGGCCTACCTGAGCAACCTATGCCGCAAGCTGCATGATGATGCGTATGTCCAAGCGATCGTCATCGCTAGCACGGAGCTGTCGCCCGTTCTTCGTGAGGACGAGGAGACATTCCCGCTGGTCGATTGCGCTAAGGCGCATGTGAAGGTGATCACCCAGTGCGCGCCCGGAGCACCCTGATGCGCGTTGCCGTCCTTGCCGACGCCCACGGCAACCTGCTCGCACTCGAAGCCGTCCTAGCCGACCTGCGCGCCCGGGCTGCACCCGATCTGGTCGTGAACCTGGGCGACCTGTTCACCGGCCCTTTCGACCCGGCTGGCAGTGCCGACGTGCAGATTGCGCTGGGGTGCCCAACCGTGGCCGGCAACCACGAACGCAACCTGCTGGAAGGCGACGACACCAGTTCCTCCGTCGCCTTTGCGCGGCCCCGCCTGTCGGCAGCCCACCTGGACTGGATCAAGGTCCTGCCCAAGACGCTGCGGTTCATGGATGGCGAGGTATTCGCCTGCCATGGCAGCCCGGCGGGCGGCGACCTCGACTACCTGCTCGAAGACGTGGAGAGCGGCCGGCCGCTTCTCGCCTCCGAGAGCGCAATCAGGCCCCGGCTGGAGGGCATCGGCCCTGCACGCCTGGTCCTGTGCGGCCATACGCACATGCTGCGCGTGGTGCAGGGCACCATGAACGGCCCCGAACACGCGGACTTAC
>CAXTOB010000244.1:0-5213 GCA_964245505.1 uncultured Acetobacteraceae bacterium
GGCGCATACACCGCGATCCCCGCCGCAGCGAACTCCGGCCCCGGCAGCTCCCAGGCATCCCGGCTGTCGTTGAACCCATGCAGCGCCAGCACCACCGCCCGCGGCGGCCCGGACGGCAGCCAGGTCCGCACCGGCAGCTTCGCCCCATCCGGCATCGTGAACAGCTCATCCGGCTTCAACGACGCCGCAGGCAGCGGCGCCAAAGGCGTGTTATAGGTCGGCAGCGCCGTGCAGCCCCCCAGGGCGGCCACCAGCAGCAGGACTCTCGGCCAGGCGCGCAACATTGAAACCACGGGCGCGATGCGTATCATCCCGCTGCGCACCCGGCCAGCACCCCAGCCAAAAAGGACACCCATGCCCGACGCCCCCTTCGGCAGCGACACGCCCCATCCCGACGTGGGCATCCCCGAGGTCCTGCACGTGGACGAGCGCGTGGTGGCCTGCGACGGCGGCACCGGGCAGCTCGGCCATCCCCGGGTTTGGCTGCGCATAGATCACCAGCAGACCTTCTGCCCCTGGTGCTCCCGCATCTTTGTCCTGAACCCCGGCGCCGGGAACGTGGACCATTAAGGTGGCGGACATCCAGGCCGACGCCGCGGCGCCCGAGGCGGCGATGCCGGCCGCGTCCGCCGGGCACCTGGTCCTGATTGACGGGTCCGGCTTCATCTTTCGCGCCTTCCACGCCCTGCCGCCGATGACCCGGCCGGACGGTACGCCGATCAACGCGGTGTTCGGCTTTTCCAACATGCTGCTGCGCCTGCTGACGGAGCACGTCGGCACCCACGTCGCCGTCGTGTTCGACGCCGGGCGCACCACCTTCCGCAACGAGCTGTATGACAAGTACAAGGCCCAGCGCCCGGAGCCGCCGCCCGAGCTAGCGCCGCAGTTCCCCCTGGTGCGCGAGGCAACCGCCGCCTACGGCGTCGCCGGCGTCGAGCTGGACACCTGGGAGGCCGACGACCTGATCGCCTCTTACGCCCGCGTCGCGGCGGCGGCCGGCATGCGCGTCACCATCGTCTCATCCGACAAGGACCTGATGCAGCTGGTCGGCGGCCGTGTGGTGATGCAGGACCCGATCAAGCAAAAGGAGATTGGCCCGGCTGAGGTCGAAGAGAAATTCGGCGTTCCGCCCAACAAGGTCGTGGACGTCCAGGCCCTGATGGGCGACAGCGTGGACAACGTCCCCGGCGTCCCCGGCATCGGCCCCAAGAACGCCGCGCAGCTGATCCAAGAGTACGGCGACGTGGAGGGCGTCCTGGCCGCAGCGCCGGGCATGAAGCCCAGCAAGCGCCGCGACATGCTGATCCAGCACGCCGAGTCCGCCCGCATCAGCCGCAAGCTGGTGACGCTGTGCTGCGATGTGCCGCTGCCGCTGCCGCTGGACGACCTCCGCGCCAGGGAGCCGGACCGCCCTGCCTTGGCGGCGTGGCTGCAGGCCCAGGGCTTCAAGACCGCGCTGAACCGCCTGGGGCTGGAGGGCGTGGTCCGCATGTCCGCTCCCTCCATGCCTGCCCCGGCTGCGGTCGCGGCGCCTGCGGAGGGACAGCCATCCTTCGGACCATACGAGTGCGTCACCACCCTGGACCAGCTCCATGCCTGGATCGCGGAGGCGCAGGCGGCCGGGGTCGTGGGACTGGATACCGAAACCGACAGCCTGGACGCGCTGCGGGCCAACCTGGTGGGCCTGTCGCTGGCGACGGCGCCGGGCCGCGCCTGCTACGTGCCGTTGCGCCATCGCTCCGTGCAGCCCGTCGCGCAGGGAACGCTGGACGCCCCGGCGCCGGAGGCCGCGCCCGCCCTTCAACAAATTGCGCCGGAGGACGCCCTGGCTGCGCTGGCGCCGCTGCTGCGGGACTGCACCGTGCTCAAGGTGCTGCAGAACGCCAAGTATGACCTGATGGTGCTGGAGCGTGCGGGCCTGCCCGGCGTCGGGCCGGTGGACGACACCATGCTGATCTCCTACTCGCAGGAGGCGGGGCGGCACGGGCATGGCATGGACGAACTCTCGGTCCTGCATTTGGGCCACCAGCCCGTTTCCTATGATAGCGTGACCGGCACCGGACGCGGGCGCATCCCCTTCGCCGAGGTGCCGCTGGACCGTGCGACGGCCTATGCGGCGGAGGACGCGGACGTGACGCTCCGGCTGTGGCACCGCCTGCGCCCGCTGATGCGGACCACGGGGAGCCTGGCCATCTACGAGCAGATGGAGCGCCGGCTGATCCCGGTGCTGATGCGCATGGAGCAGGCCGGCGTCCGCGTGGACGAGGCCGAGCTGCGCCGCATGTCCGCCGACTTCGCCGCCCGTATGGAGGTGATGGAGGCCGGCATCCACAAGATGGCGGGCCGGCCCTTCAGCCTGGGCAGCGCCAAGCAGTTGGGGGAGATCCTATTCGACGAGCAGGCCCTGCCCGGCGGCAAGCGCCTGGCCAGCGGCGCCTGGGGCACCGATGTCGTCGTGCTGCAAACCCTGGCCGACCAAGGCCACGAACTGCCGGCGCGCATCATCGAGTGGCGGCAACTGAGCAAGCTGCGCTCCACCTATACCGAGGCCCTGGTGGCGCAGATCAACCCGGCGACGGGGCGCGTCCACACCAGCTTCGCCCAGGCGATCACCAGCACCGGACGCCTGTCCTCCACCGACCCTAACCTGCAGAACATCCCAATCCGCACGGAGGAAGGCGCGCGCATCCGCAAGGCGTTCGTGGCCGAGGACGGGCACGTCCTGGTGTCGTGCGACTACTCGCAGATCGAGCTGCGGCTGATGGCGCACGTCGCCGACATCGCGCCGTTGAAGGAGGCGTTCGCGACGGGCCAGGACATCCACGCCCGCACGGCATCTGAGGTGTTCGGAGTACCCATGCAGGGCATGGACCCAGGCACGCGCCGCCGGGCCAAGGCGATCAACTTCGGCATCATCTACGGCATCAGCGCCTTCGGCTTGGCCCGGCAGCTCGGCATAGATGCCGGCGAGGCACGGACCTACATCGCCGCCTACTTCGAGCGCTACCCCGGCATACGCGCCTACATGGACCGCACCAAGCTTGAGGCCCGGGAGCATGGCTACGTCCTGACGCCGTTCGGCCGGCGCCTATGGGTGCCGGGCATTGCCGACAAGCTGGCGCAACGCCGCGCGTATGCCGAGCGTCAGGCGATCAACGCGCCGCTGCAGGGAGGTGCCGCCGACATCATCAAGCGGGCGATGGTGCGGCTGCCAGCGGCGCTGGACGCCGCCGGGCTGCAGGCACGTCTGCTGCTGCAGGTGCACGACGAGCTGTTGTTCGAGGCCCCGGAGGCCGAGGCGGAGGAGACTGCCGCCGTTGCCAAGCGGGTAATGGAGGCAGCGGCCACGATCTCCGTCCCGCTAGTCGTCGAAACCGGCCACGGCCATAGCTGGGGCGCAGCGCACTGACCGCTTCCCCCTCTCCCTCCGGGAGAGGGTTGGGGTGAGGGGGCCTTGGCTGCGGAGCGGGGACCCTTTGGCGCCTCTGGCCCGAGATTCGGCACAATATTAGGACAACGCTTGCCCACTCCCTCACCCCGACCCTGCTATGAAAATGCCTATTTTCATCCATGGTAACGCATCAGCCGTGATGCAGGGCGTCTCTCCCGGAGAAAGAGGGAGAAGAAGCCCTACACCACCCGCCGCAGCCGCCCCGTCATCACCAGCACGCCCAGCGCCAGCAGCACAGGCGGGAACACAACCGACACCACGGCATTCCACCCCAGCGACGTCAGCAACTGGCCCGACGAGAATGACCCCACCGCCATCGTGCCGAACACCAGGAAGTCGTTGAACGACTGCACCCGCGTCCGCTCCTCCGGCCGGTGGCAGCCCAGCACCATTGACGATGCACCGACGAAGCCGAAATTCCAGCCTAACCCCAGCAGCACCAGCACGGCGCCAAAGTGCGCCGCCGTGACGCCCGACAGACCCACCGCTCCAGCGCACGCCGTCAGCAGCAGCCCCGCCGCCACCACGCGAGCCGCGCCGAACCGGGCAATCAGGCTGCCAGTAAAGAAGCTCGGCCCATACATCGCGACGATGTGCCATTGGATTGCAGTGTTGGAGGCGGCCAGCGGCAGCCCGCACATCCGCATCGCCAGGGGCGCCGAGGTCATTACTAGGTTCATCAGCACATAACTAACGACCCCGCACAGCACCGCGACGATGAACCGCGGCTGCCGGACGATCTCCATCAGCGGCCGGCCCGCCGCGGCATCGGCCCGCTCCGGCCGCGGCAGGTCCACGCCGGACAGCACCGCCACCGCCAGCAGCGCCACCGCGGCCTGCGCCAAGTAGCTGACGACGAACAGGTTGGGCGCCCAGAGGTCCATGGTCAGCGTCACGAGCTGCGGCCCGATCACCCCGGCGAATACACCACCCGCCATGACCCAGGACAGCGCCTTGGCCCGGAACGCCGGGCTGGCACCGTCGGCCGCGGCAAAGCGGAACGACAGTACCACCGCGGCATACAGCCCACCACACAGCGTCGCCACGCAATACATCGAAAATGACTGCATCAGCAGCGCCGCCGCCGCGATCAGCCCGGCCAGCATGCCGGCTCCGCCCCCTGTCATGAACGCCGCCCGCCGCCCGTAAGTCCGCGCCAGCCATCCCGCCGGCAGCGTGCCCAGCGCCATGCCGACCACGAACACCGAGATCGGCACAGTCGCCCAGGACGGGTCCGGCGCCCGCGTGTTGCCGATGATCGCGCCCGTCGCATAGACCACGGACGCATTCGCCCCAGCCAGCGCCTGGGCGACTGCCAGGCGCAGCACGTTGCCCCTGACCCTGCCGTCCCCCGAGTCTGCACCTACCTCGGGAACACGGCTGATGGTGGTCATGCGGCCTCGCGCTGGATCATACGCCGTGCATACAGGTCAGGTGAGGCAGCGGGCTAGATCGGTTCGTATCCAGACCCGACGCAAGCCGATCCAGCTTCTTTGTGAACGAGCAGAGACTTGCAGCTAGGCCCGGTCGTTGCACGTCCGGACCTGACCGTAAGCCACTCTTGGACGGGTTCTGCATGGCCCCTGCACCGGGCTGGCGGCCTTCGCCGCACCAGAGTATGTCGGACTGCATTCGCAACGGAGCCTCCCGGTGTTGAAGCGGCTTGCAATATTGGTCCTGCTCCTGGCCGCTACTCCGGCCTGGGCTGACCCGGCGGTTTGGGCGGCGCATGGCCCCAACGCAACGGTTTATCTACTCGGCA
>CAXTOB010000244.1:5223-7395 GCA_964245505.1 uncultured Acetobacteraceae bacterium
GAGGGCTGGAATTCGCTGTCGATCCACTTCTTGGCAGCGTCCACCTGCTGCGCCCAGGTACGGTTTGGGAAGGCCCTACCGTCCGCCACGCCTTCGACGAGGCCAGCGAATGCTGGTTCGAGGCCGTGCTGCCGGATGACCCGGCGCCGATGCAGGCCGTAATAATGTCCATCGGCCTCGATCCGGCCCATCATCTGTCCGACCTGCTGCCGCCCAATCGCCGCGCCCCGCTCGACAAGCTGGCAGCAGAGTCCGGAGTGGGGCCAGCAATGCAGGCGATGCGCCCCTGGCTCGCGGCGGTCATGCTGACGGGCCAGCCGTTGCTGAAGGCGGGCTTTGACCCCGCCCTGGGCGTGGACACGGTCCTGCAAGCCCAGGCCAAGGCGGCCGGCAAGCGGGTGGCCGGGGTCGAGACGATGGATCAGCAGATGCGCCTGATGGCAGGGCTGCCGCAGGGTCTGGCAGTCAAGTTCCTGCTCTCGGCAATGGATGACGCCGTGAAGGGTCCCGCCCAGATCGACGAGATGATCCGCGGTTGGCAGTCCGCCGACACTGACGCGCTGGCGCGCACCGTGACCGGCGAGCTCCGGAAGGAGGCGCCGGACCTCTACCGGATCATCTTCATGAACCGGAACGAAACCTTTGCCCGCGCCGTCGAGGGCTTCCTGGCTGGGGACAAGACTGTGCTGCTGGTGATTGGCGCCGGGCACCTGGCGGGACCGGACAACGTGCGCGACGTTCTGGCACGGCGGGGGATCAAGGTACAGCGGGTGCCGGACTGAATGGGCCGTTGATGCCTCGACGAGCCGTCCACCGTGGACCAGGGTGATCCCATGCGTACCTTCTTCATCGCCGATACCCATTTCGGGCACGCCAACATCATCCGCCTGACGAGCCGCTCCTTTTCTGACGTAGAAACAATGGATGCGGAGATGGTCGCCCGTTGGGACGCGGCGGTCGGGCGAGACGATGTGGTTTGGCATCTCGGCGACTTCGCGGTGCGCGCCGAACCATCGCGGGCACAATCGTTGTTCTCTTCGCTGCATGGGCGTAAGCGCCTGATCGTGGGCAACCACGACGATGAAGACACCTTGCGGCTGGGCTGGGACGAGCTTCATCGGGGAAACGTCCGGATGACCGAGGACGGGCACCGATTATTGCTTGGTCATTATCCCCTGCTGGAGTGGGACGGGTTCTGGCGCGGCGTGATCCACCTGCACGGACACACGCACAACTCAATCCCAAGCATCCGGCGCCGTGCCGACCTGGGCGTGGAGGCGTGGGATTACCGACCGGTGCAGATCGCGGAGGTGGTGGCGAGGATTGCCGAACTTCCCGACCCGGACCCGCGCGCCTTGCCGGACCAGCAGATTGTGGAACAAGCCCGTTAATCGTTCTTATACGGGTCGAGCGGGTGACGAACTGTTTGGGAGACCAAGCCAGTACGCAACCCAACCCGAGGTCATCACACGCCCCAAGGTCATCACCCGCAGCAAACTCGCCCGCATCGGATATGGCACGGGAACGCTCCGATTATCATCCCGCCCGCCCTGCTACGGCCTGCCGGATTGGCCAGTCGTGGCAGTGCAACACCGGCATCATCCAACTGTTAGAACTCCTCCCAGCCCGCATCGGCTGGAACAGGCTTGCGGGCGGTGCTGCCGCCCTCACCCCGGCTGAGCGTCTTCATCGCAGGAACGGTCCGGCTTTTGGCCGGGCGCAGCGTGGCCGCATTCGCCACCGGCCGGCGCGGCGGTAAGACGACTGAGGCCGGTGCCGCAACGTTGTCCTCCGCGTGAGCCTCCAGCCGGAACTGCCCAGCCAAACGCGCAAGCTTATCTGTCTCCTGGGCAAGCGCTCGGGCGGCAGCGGTGCTCTGCTCGACCATCGCGGCGTTCTGCTGGGTAACCTTGTCCATCTGGTTGATGGCGGTGTTCACCTCCCGCAGCCCGTTCGCCTGCTCGCTTGCCGAGCCGGTGATCTCAGCCACCGCGGCATTGATCTCGGCAACCTGGCCGGCGATGCGGGCAAGCGTCTGGCCGGTTTCGCCGACCAGCCTGACCCCGGCGCCGACGTGCTGACCAGAGGCGGAAATCAGCGCCTTGATCTCCTTCGCCGCTCCTGCCGAACGCTGAGCGAGCGCCCGCACCTCCGAGGCGACGACGGCAAAAC
>CAXTOB010000244.1:7405-9276 GCA_964245505.1 uncultured Acetobacteraceae bacterium
ACCACGGCCCGCGTCGCCAGCCCGCGCCGCTTCCACCCCCGCATTGAGCGCCAGCAGGTTCGTCTGGAACGCGATCTCGTCAATCACGCCGATGATCTGGTTCACCTGATGGGCCGACTTCTCGATTTCCTGCATGGCGGCGACCGCTTGCTCGACGACCTGACCCGAGCGCTCGGCTTCCGTCTTGGTGCGCGAAACCACGTCATGCGCCTGTTTGGCGCCACTCGCGGTTTGCTGCACCGTGGCGGTGATCTGGTCCAGCGCGGCCGCCGTCTCCTCCAGGCTCGCCGCCTGCTGCTCGGTCCGGCGCGACAGGTCTTCAGTAGCCTGGGCGATCTCCTCGGTGCCCGAGCGGATTGCCTCCGTGTTCACGACAATGCCGCCGACCAATTGCGGCAACTGATCCATGGCGGCGTTGAGGTCGGCCCGCAGCGGCTCATACGCTGCCGGCAAGGCAACATCGGCGCGGTATGCCAGGTTGCCGGCGGCCAACTGCTTCAACCCCGCCCCGATCGAGCCCACGACCAGCGCCGCGGCCTTCGCAGCCGCGTCTTCCTCGGCCTCGGCCCGCACCCGCTCATCTTCGGAGGCCCGACTTGCGCGCGCGGCTGCCTGCTCCTGCTCCTGCGCCCGCTCCTTTATCGCGTTCTCCTTGAACACCGCCACCGCCCCGGCCATTGCGCCGATCTCGTCACCGCGGCCCAGGCCGGGAATGCCGACCTCCACGTCGCCGCCGGCAAGCCGCCCCATGCAGGACTGCAGGTGCGCAAGCGGGCCGGTGACGCCACGGCGCGTCGCCAGAAGCATCGCCGATATCGCAGCCAGAAACAGCACCAGGGTCCCGCCGAACACCCACAACTGGGCGTTGCGCAGCCGGGCCACACGGGCATCCAGCAGCCCCGTCAGCTCCTGCGCCGCCTGCTCGCTGAACCGGGTGACCTGCACGATCCTGCCGCGCGCGGAGTCCGCACTTGCCCGTCCGGCCTTAAGCTCATCAACAAATACGGCCAGCGCGGTCCGCAGGCTCTGATACGGTCCATCCAGCGCAGTCTTGATGCGTTCCCCGCCGTCCGCCTGCTCGGCCGAGGCCAGCGAAGCGTCCATGCCGTCCAAGTCACCCACCAGGCCGCCCAGGCCCACCAGGAACTGCGCCCGCGCCTCGGCATCCCTGGCGCTATCAGCCTCCACCGTCGCAAGGTCGGCCAGCCGGTCCAGCGCATCGGGCAGCCGGTTCAAAACGACGTCGGACAGGTAGTAGGTGGCCAGGACGTTATCGAGGATCAGGTTGGACCGGTCGCCGACCCGGCCGATCAGGTCGCGCAGCTTGGTGCGGGCAGCCGCCACCGTGGCGGGATCACTGGCCGCCCTGATCGCCACCGCGGCAGCGTCCAACTGCGGCTCGGTCTCCAATCCGCCCACCGATGCATCGAGCCCCGTCACCGCCTCGGCCAAACCGGCCGGCGCACCGGTCCCATCGAGCGCCGCCGCGGCCAGCTTGCCTTGCAGCGGCGCCATCCCGGCCAGGTAGCGTGCCCCTAGGACCTCTTGCGATGCGAAGCGGATCGCCACGTTCTGCTCGGTGACAAGCGCCCACAGGATAAAGGCGACCGGGGCGGCGAAGGCGCAGGCCGACAAACCCAGCTTGTGCGCAATCCGAAGATTCAAGGCCATGTCTGCTCCGATGCGTCCGCACCCATCGGCGCGGCCTCGTGACGGGAAGTTCACCGCCAGTCCTACTCCGGAAGCATTAAGAAACATCTCACATGCTGGCGCATCTCGTGGCTGGTTTGGACCGGGCTGCTGCGCCACCCAATAAGGCTTCAGACCGCTCGCTGGAGTTACACAGCACTCGAGCTGGGATCGGCGCGGCG